>NZ_CP046104.1:4087617-4400969 GCF_009707425.1 Micromonospora sp. WMMC415
GATCATCGCCGCCACCGGCCGGACCGTCCCGTCGCACATCGGCGTGTCGCAGTCCCCGGCGTTCCTCGGCCCGTCCCAGCCGCCGCGCAGCGCCAAGGTGTTCCTCGACACGATCCCCACCGTCCGGGCCCTGCCCACCGTCTCCACCTGGCCGGAGATCGAGGACGTGACGTACGGGATCCTGGAGAACGCCCTGTACCGGGGCGACCGGCTGGACGACGTCATCCGCGACCTGGACCAGCAGACCCGCCCGCTGTTCGCCCGCGGTGAGCACGGGTGAGCGAACCCGGTCTGACCCTGGACGGGGTGTCGGCCGCCTACCGCGGCGCCACCGTCCTGCACGAGGTGGACCTGACCGTGGCCCGGGGCGAGCTCCTCGTGGTCCTCGGCCCGTCCGGGGCGGGAAAGTCGACGGTGCTGCGGGTGGTGGCCGGCCTGGAGCCGGTCACCGCCGGCCGCGTCCGGATCGCCGGCCGGGACGTCACCTCCGACCGTCCCGGCCGGCGCAACGTGTCCATGGTCTTCCAGTCGTACGCCCTCTTCCCACACCTCACGGTCGCCGAGAACATCGCCTTCGGCCTGGAGGTCCGGGACACGCCACGGGCGGTGGCCCGGGAGCGGGCCCGGGCGGCGGCCGAGACGGTCGGCTGCGCCGGACTGCTGGACCGGCGACCGGGGCAGCTCTCCGGCGGGGAGCGGCAGCGGGTCGCCCTGGCCCGGGCGTTGGTGCGCGAGCCGGACGTCTTCCTGCTCGACGAGCCGCTGTCCAACCTCGACCTCGCCCTGCGCGTCGAGATGCGCGCCGAGTTGCGCGCCCTGCACGACCGGCTCGGCGCCACGATGGTGCACGTCACCCACGACCAGACCGAGGCGCTGGTGCTGGCCGACCGGATCGCGGTGCTGCGCGACGGCCGGGTCGAGCAGGTCGGCAGCCCCGACGAGATCTGGCGGGCCCCGGCGAGCACGTTCGTGGCCCGGTTCGTCGGCTCCCCGGCGATGAACCTGCTTCCCGCGGACGGCCCGGTCCGCCCCGCCGGGGACGCTCCGCCGGGCGTGCCGGCGGGCGGCCTCCAGATCGGGTTCCGGCCCGAGGCGGTCGCCCTCGACCCGGCGGAGGGGGCGGCGGCCACCGTCGCCCGGGTCGAGGTGGTCGGCGAGGACGCGTACGCGTACCTCACCCTCGCGTCGGGGCAGCCGGTGGTCGCCCGGGTGCCGGCCGCCCGCCGCCCCGAGCGGGGCGCGGCCGTCCAGGTCGGGGTCGACTGGGCGGACACCCACGTCTTCCACGCCGACTCCGGTCTCCGGTACGCCCCGTGAGCGCGCCGAGTGAGCCGGGGCTGGTGAGCCCGGCGGTCACGAGCGAGGACGGCACGGTGAGCGCCCGGAGCGAGCCGGATTCGCGGGCGCGGCGGGCTCGGCCGGACACCCGCTCCCGGCGGCAGTTGGCGTTGATGCTGGCGCCGTACCTGGTCGGCCTGGTCGGGCTGGTGCTGCTGCCGGCGGCCGTCACCCTCGCCCTGGCGTTCACCGAGTACGACCTGGTGAACCCGCCGAGGTGGGTGGGGCTGGACAATCTCGTCGCGCTGGTCGACGACCCGGTGTTCCGGGTGTCGCTGACCAACTCGCTGGTGTTCGCGCTGGTGGCCGTACCCCTGCGGGTGCTGCTCGCCCTCGGCCTGGCGCTGCTGCTGCACCGCCGTGCGTTCGGGGTCGGCGCCGCCCGCGCGGCCGCCGTGCTGCCGACCGCGGTGCCGGAGATCGCGTACGGCCTGCTCTGGCTGTGGCTGTTCAACCCCCTGTACGGCCCGATCAACCAGGTGCTGCGGGTCGGCGGGGAGAACGGGCTGACCGCCCTGGGCCGCACGCCGCCGCAGTGGCTGACCGACCCGACCGACGCCCGCGCGGCGATCATCCTGATGAGCGTCTTCACGATGGGGGAGACGTTCGTGGTGCTGCTGGCCGCCCGGCGGGCGCTGCCCCGCGACGTGTACGAGATGGCCGCGCTGGAGGACGCCACCGGCTGGGATGTGTTCCGTCGGGTCACGCTGCCGCTGATGGCGCCGGTGCTCGCGCTGCTGGCGGTGCGGGACGCCGTCGCGAGCCTGCACTTCTCGTTCGTGCCGGCGTTCGTGGTCACCGACGGCGGCCCACCTCCGTACGCCACCACGTACCTGTCCCTGTTCATCTACCGCACCGGGTTCGAGTACCTGCG
The DNA here is from genome assembly GCF_009707425.1 of Micromonospora sp. WMMC415. Lineage (GTDB taxonomy): Bacteria > Actinomycetota > Actinomycetes > Mycobacteriales > Micromonosporaceae > Micromonospora. The sequence goes on from NZ_CP046104.1 coordinate 4,089,830, forward strand.
CTACGGCTACGCCGCCGCCGCGACGCTGGTGATGATCCTGCTGACCGTGGCGGCGGTGGTCGTGCAGTGGCGGCTGGTCCGCCGGTACCGGGCCTTCTACCGGCTCTGACCGGCGGGAACCGCCCGGGTTGCCAGCGCGTCGCATGTGGCGGAGGTTGACGTCATGCGAAGAACATCGGTCCTGCTGACCGCCGTCGGCCTGCTGTGCTGGCTGAGCGCCTGCTCGTCCGCACCGGATGTCCCGCAGCCCGGTGCGTCCGGCCCGTCGGCCGCCGGTACGCCCCCGGCCCCGTCCGGCCCGGCCGCCACCGCCCGACCCGGACCGTCCGGGCCGCCCGGCGGTCCGTCAGCCGCGCCGGTCCCGTCCGGCACGGGTGAGCTGCCCGGCCCGTTGCCCTTCGGCGCCCGTACCCTCACCGGCACGGTGGAGCGCGCCGGCGAGTGCACCATGCTGCTGGTCGGTGAGCGGCGGTGGGCCCTGAGCGGCGACGCCGCGGCGGCGCTGCGCCCGGGCGCCCGGGTGACCGTGCGGGGCACGATCGCGCCGCTCCCGGCCGGCTGCGGAGACCGGGAGGACCTCGCCCAGACGGTCGCCGTCACCCGCGTCGACCCCGCCTGACCGGCCGTCCTGCCGGCGTGTAACACCCGCCGCACCGGGTAGGTCGCGCGGATGGAGTTGGTCGAGGAGTCGCCGTACCGCTTCCGCATCGACCGGCACGACCCGATGCGGGTGCCGGGGGTGGTGTTCGCGTCCGAGTCGCTGCTGCCCGACGCCGGGGCGGACAAGTCGCTGGAGCAGGTGGCCAACGTCGCCACCCTGCCGGGCATCGTCGACGCCTCGTACGCCATGCCCGACATCCACTGGGGCTACGGCTTCCCGATCGGCGGGGTCGCGGCCACCGACGTCGAGCACGGCGGGGTGGTCTCGCCGGGTGGGGTGGGTTTCGACATCTCCTGCGGCGTCCGGCTGCTCGCCGCCGACCTCGACCTCGCCGGGCTGCGCCCGAAGCTCGACGCCGTGATGGACGGCCTGGGGGAGTCGACCCCGCGCGGGATGGGCAAGGGCGCGGTGTGGCACCTGTCGAAGGGTGCGGAACTCGACGCGGTGCTGCGCGGCGGGTCCCGGTACGCGGTCGAGCGCGGCTTCGGTGTGGAGCGGGACCTGGAGCGCTGCGAGGACTACGGCGCGGTGGACGACGCGAACCCGGCGCAGGTGAGCGAGCGGGCCATCGAGCGGGGCGCGCGCCAGGTGGGCAGCCTCGGGTCGGGCAACCATTTCCTGGAGGTGCAGGCGGTCGAGGAGGTCTACGACGAAACGGTGGCCACCGCGTTCGGCCTGCGGCCGGGCCAGGTGACCGTCATGATCCACAGCGGCTCCCGGGGCCTGGGCCACCAGATCTGCACCGACTACGTCCGGCGGATGGAGAAGGTGATGCGCCAGCACGGCATCCACGTGCCGGACCGCCAGCTCGCCTGCGCCCCGGTCGACTCCCACGAGGGACGCGCCTACCTCGGCGCGATGGCCGCCGCCGCCAATTACGCGCGGGCCAACCGGCAACTGCTCGCCCACGCCGCCCGTACGGTCTTCCGCCGGGTCACCGGCAGCAGCCTCGACCTGGTGTACGACATCTCGCACAACCTCGCGAAGATCGAGACCCACGGGACCGACGGGGACTCCCGGCGCCTCTGCGTCCACCGCAAGGGCGCGACCCGGGCGTTGCCGCCGGGGCACCCGGAACTCCCGGCCGACCTGCGGGACGCCGGGCAGCCGGTGCTGATTCCGGGCTCGATGGGCACCGGTTCGTACGTCCTCACCGGGGTGGCCGGCTCGCCCGCGTTCGCGTCCACCTGCCACGGCGCGGGCCGGGTGCAGAGCCGCAAGCAGGCGGTCAAGGCCGAGCGCGGCCACGACCCGCGCCGCCAGCTGGAGGACCAGGACATCGCGGTACGCGGTGCCTCCCGGCGTGGGCTGGCCGAGGAGATGCCGGCGGCGTACAAGGACGTGTCGGCGGTGGTCGCGGCGGCCGAGGGGGCGGGGCTGTGCCGCAAGGTGGCCCGCGTGGTCCCGATCGGCGTGGTCAAGGGCTGACCGGCGGGTTCTCGTACCGCCGGTGGGTGGTCGCGCGGCGCCTCACACGTCGAGGGTCACCGCGCAGGACCAGCCCGAACCGTCCGGGCCGAACCGCAGCTCGTGCAGGGCGACCGCCTTGGGGACGGCGCCGATCAACTCCACCCCGTCGGTGCTGACCGTGTGCCAGCGCACCCGCAACCCGCCGTCGCCGTCGTCGGTGACCTCGGTGCGCAGCGGCAGCTCCCCGACCGTGTCCATCCGGAAGATCACCTCGTCGAGCACGTCCACCAGCAGGTCCTGGTCGTCGGCGGGCGGGGCGTGGAACTCCCGTTCGGCCTCCGGGAGGGCCGCGGCCGGGTCGGTGAAACTGTCCACCAGGGCGGTGACCGCCTCCGCCACGCACGTCTCCCGGGTCGGTGCCCACGCCTCGATGCGCACGTCCGCGGTGTGCGGGACGCACCGGTGGCCGTGCTCCGGTCGGGAATCCACACCCCGATCATCCGGCAGCCCGGCGCCCGGTGGGGCGGGTTGCCCTCCGGGGCATCCCGGAGAGAACCCCGGATTTCGGGCCGATGGGCTGGCCGTCCGGCGGATAGGAAGGGAGACTACAGGTACCGACCCTACTGGAGGTGCCATCGTGGCCGCCCGACGACGACCCCTGGTCCGGCTCCTGCTCGGCCTGCTCGCCGTCAGTCTCGTCCTCTGCTGCGGTGGGGTGGCGGCCGGTGGCTGGGCGTACAGCCTGGCCGGCACCGACACCGTCGACCAGGTCGAGTTCACCCGGCCGCTGGCCGTCCCGCCCCTCGCCGAGTCGCGGGTCGACGAGCGCGGGCGGCGGGTCTTCGACCTGCTCGCCCGCGACGGGCGACGGGATTTCCACGGTGACGGCCGGTTGACCCGCACCGCCGGCTTCGATGGTGACTACCTCGGGCCCACCCTGCGCGCCCGGCGTGGAGAGCAGGTCGTGGTCAACGTGGTCAACCGGCTGACCGGCCGCACCAGCGTGCACTGGCACGGCATGCACCTGCCGGCGCGGATGGACGGCGGTCCGCACCAGATGATCCGGCCCGGCGCCACCTGGTCGCCCACGTGGACGGTCGACCAGCCGGCCGCGACACTCTGGTACCACCCGCATCCGCACGGCGAGACGGAGGACCACGTCTACCGCGGCCTCGCCGGCCTGTTCCTCGTCGACGACGACCGTGCGGCCGCGTTGCCGCTGCCCCGGCGCTACGGGGTCGACGACGTCCCGGTGATCGTGCAGGACCGGAGCTTCTCCGGCGACGGGCAGTTCCGCAAGACCCGCAACATGATCAACGCGATCGGGGTGCTCGGTGACACGCTGCTGGTCAACGGCACGGTCGGGCCCTACCTCGACGTGACGACCGAGCGGGTACGGCTGCGGCTGCTCAACGGCTCCACCGCCCGGCTGTACAACTTCGGCTTCGCCGACGACCGGCCGTTCGACCTGATCGCCAGCGACGGCGGGCTGCTGGCCCGCCCGGCCCGGCTCACCCGGGTGCAACTGTCGCCCGGCGAGCGCGCCGAAATCGTGGTGACCGTCGAGCCGGGGGAGCGGGTCACCCTGCGCAGCATCGCCCCGGACCTGGGCGCCGGTTTTCTCGCCGACCGGTTCGCCGGCGGCCGGGACCGCTTCGACGTGCTGCAACTGCGGGCCGCCGACCGGCTCACCCCGTCACCGGCGGTGCCCGGCACGCTGGTCCCGATGGAACGGATCGACCCTGGCTCGGCGAGCGTGACCCGCCGCCTGGAGTTCGCCGGCCGCGCCATCAACGGCCAGTCGATGTCCATGGACCGCATCGACTTCGCCGCCACCCGGGACACCACCGAGGTGTGGGAGGTGGTCAACATCGACGGCACCCCGCACAACTTCCACGTCCACGACGTGCAGTTCCAGGTGCTCTCCGTCGCCGGGGCGGCCCCGCCGCCGGAACTCGCCGGCTGGAAGGACACCGTCTACCTGGCACCCCAGCGACCGGTCCGGGTCGCGATGCGCTTCACCGACCACAGTGACCCGGACGTGCCGTACATGTACCACTGCCACCTGCTGTACCACGAGGACGCCGGGATGATGGGCCAGTTCGTGGTCGTCGAGCCGGGCCAGCGACCGGGCCGCCCGCCCGCGCACAGCGCCCACGCCGGGCATGGCTGACGCGGCCCGCGCCGGCCACCGCGCCGCGGCGGGGCGGCGTACGGTCGGCCGATGCGGATCACCAAGTTCACCCACTCCTGTGTCCGGATCGAGCACGACGGGCGGATGCTCGTGATCGACCCGGGCACCTGGAGCGAGCCGGCGGCGCTGGCCGGCGCCGACGCGGTGCTGGTCACCCACGAGCACACCGACCACATCGACGTGCTGCGGCTGGCCGGCCTGGGCGTGCCGGTCTTCGCCCCGGAGGGGGCCCGGCTGCCCGCGTCCACGCCGCTGCCGGTGACCCGGGTCGGCGCCGGGCAGCGCTTCGACGCGGCGGGGTTCGCAGTCACCGCCACCGGTGGCCGGCACGCGACCATCCACGGTGGCCAGCCGGCCTGCGCCAACCTGGGCTACCTGGTGGAGGACGCCGTCTACCACCCGGGGGACTCGCTGCACCCGCCCGGCCGGCCGGTGCACACGCTGCTCGTTCCCGCGCAGGCGTCATGGCTGAAGCTCACCGAGGCGATCGACTTCGCGGTCGCGGCGGGCGCGGCCCGCACGGTCGCGATCCACGACGCCCAGCTCAACGACCGGGGGCTGGCCAGCGTCAACGGCTGGTTCGGTGAGACCGTCCCCGGCTACCGGTGCCGGAGACCCGGCGAATCGATCCCACCCGAGGAGGAGTGACATGTCGCTGAGGACGTACGCGGCCGACGAGCGGGAGATGCTGCTGGTCTTCCTGCAACGCCAGCGCGACCAGGTGGTGTGCGGCGTCGCCGACTTCCCGGAGGACGCCCGCCGGGTCGCCACGCCCAACGGCCTGACCGTCCCCCGGCTGGTCTGCCACCTGCGTGACGTCGAGCGGTGCTGGCTGCGACGGTGGTTCGCCGGTGAGAAGGACCTGGCCGCGTTCGGCCTGGACACCGACGACCTGGGTGTGCCACCCACCCCGGACCGGGTGCCGCTGCCCGAGCTCGTCGAGGCGTACGTGGCCGAGTCGCGCCGCTGCGACGAGGTGGTCGCCGCCCACGGCCTGGACGACGTGGCGGCGAACGGCCGGCACACGCTGCGGTGGATCCTGCACCACCTCGTCGCCGAGACCGCCCGCCACCTCGGTCACCTCGACCTGCTCCGCGAGGCGGCCGCCGGCGGTCCCGCGGACGGCCCGGTCGACGGCGGTGCGACCGTCATCACACCGGCCCCGGCGGTCAGGCCGCGAACCGGGGCGTCGCCGCGCTGAGCAGCGCGCGCCGTGCCGCCACGCCCCAGCCGCGCGCCAGCTCCCCGGCCAGGGTGTCCAGCAGCCGGGGCACGTCCCGGTCGGCGCCGTCGTGCATCGCCTCGACCACGACGAGGACGCGGCCGGTGCCGTCGCGCACCGCCGACCAGCCGCTCTGCCGGTTGGTCCAGCGCCGCGCGTGCGCCCGCCCGATCTCGTCGGCGAAGACGACCTCACCCGGGTCGGGGTGCTCCTCGACCCCCGTGAACGTCAGGTACCGTTCGTCGCCCCGGGCGTGCCGCACCTCGATGCCGCCGGTGACCTGGTCGACGTCGAGGATCCCGACCGGGATCGCGTACGCCGCGGACACCGCGTTGCCCAGGTCCACCAGTGGGTGCAGCACGGGCAGGGCACCCTCGGTGCGCAGCCGCCGCAGCAGGGACTCCGAGGCGCAGCGGTAGCGGGTCGGGGCCAGGCCCATCCGGGCGAACGCCCGCCGCCACGCCTGGATCTCCGGGAAGCCGCCCTCGCTCCCGGTGGCGAGCCGCTCCCGCGCCCGCGCGTGCAGGCCGGCGACGGGCAGGTCGCCCCGCGGCTCGCCGGCCACGCCCTCCGCGTACAGGACGCCGACGACGAGGTCGGGGTGCTCCGCCCGGATCCGCGGCGAGTGCTGGAAGTACACCGTGAACCTCCGGTCAGGCGTCGGCGCGGGCCAGCAGCAGGCCCAGCGCGAGGAAGGAGCCGGCGACGCCCCGGCGCAGCCAGTCGGCGACGCGGGGACGGTCCAGCACGTGCCGGCGGACGGCGGCGGCGCAGAGCCCGTAGGCCGCGAACACGACCAGGCTCACCAGCATGAACACGGCGCTCAGCCCGAGCATCGCGGGCACCGCCCCCGGCCGGTCCGGGTCGACGAACTGCGGCAGGAACGCCACGAAGAAGATCGTCAGCTTGGGGTTGAGCAGGTTCAGCAGCACCGCCGACCCCACCATCCGGGCCGCCGACCGGGGCACCGGCTGCCCGGTGGCGGCGATCGCGCCCCGGTCGCGCAGCGTCGCGACGGCCAGCCAGAGCAGGTACCCGACGCCGAGGTACTTCAGCAGCGCGAAGGCGAGCGCGCTGGAGTGCAGCAGGGCGGCCAGCCCGGTCACCGCCGCCGCGAGGTGCGGCACGATGCCGACCGTGCAGGCGAACGCGGCGACCAGGGCGGCGCGGCGGCCTCCGGACAGCGCGGCGGAGAGGGTGAACAGCACCCCGGCACCGGGGGTGGCGACCACGACCAGGGTGGTCACCAGGAAGGCGATGGTCATGTGCCCACCCTGCCGGGCAGGATGGTCCGGTGAGCAGAGCCAAACCGGCCCTCGACGGAAGGACCAATTCGTCCGTCGCCGGCTCCGACTTCCTGCACCTCGACGTCACTGACGCCCCGCCCGGCGGCCGCGCGGACTGGCTCGCCGGTCGGCTGCGCGCCGCCATCGCCGACGGGCGGATCCCCGTCGGCGGTCGCCTTCCCGCCACCCGCGTCCTCGCCGCCGACCTCGGTGTCTCCCGGGGCGTCGTCGTCGAGGCGTACCAGCGGATGGTGGAGGAGGGGCATGTGGCCGGCCGGGGGCGCGCGGGCACGGTGGTGGTCGCGGCGCCGGCCGTGCCGCCGACCCCGGTCCCGGCCGCCGCGCCGGTCCCGGCCCGACCGTTCCCGCCGGCTCCCGGCACGGACATCTTCGACGCGGTACGCGCGGCACCCGCCCGCATCGACCTGACGCCCGGCGTACCCGACCTGGCCGCCTTTCCCCGTGCGGCCTGGCTGCGCGCCGAGCGGGCCGTGCTGCGGCACCTCGTCGCGTCGGACTTCGGCTACGGCGACCCGCGCGGCGCGCCGGCGTTGCGGCGGGCCGTCGCCACCTGGCTCGCGCGCTACCGGGGTGTCACCGTCGACCCGGCCGACGTCATCGTCACCACCGGCGTCTCGCAGGCGCTCGGCCTGCTGGCCCAGGCGCTTCGCGACGTCGGCATCACCCGGGTCGCGGTGGAGGACCCGGGGTCGCTCGGCGTCCGCCAGCACCTCAACAACTGGCGGGTGGAGACCCCGGCGGTCCCGGTCGACGCGGCCGGCCTGCGGGTGGCCGACCTGGTCGCCTGTGGCGCGCCGGCGGTGATGCTCACCCCGGCCCACCAGTTCCCGACCGGGGTGGTGCTGGACGGGGACCGCCGCCGGCAGCTCGCCGCCTGGACGCGGGACGGTGGTCTGGTCATCGAGGACGACTACGACGCCGAGCACCGCTACGACCGGCCCCCCGTGCCGGCGCTGCGCGCGGCGCTGCCGGAGAGCGTCTGCTACGCCGGCAGCGTGTCGAAGCTGCTCGCCCCGGCGCTGCGGATCGGCTGGCTGCTCGTGCCCGCCCGCCACCGGGCGGACGTGGTCGACGCGAGACGCAACGCCGATCTGGGCAACGCCGTGCTGCCGCAGCTCGTGCTCGCCGAGTTGATGACCTCCGGCGCGCTGGAGCGGCAGCTGCGGCTGCTGCGCCGCCGGCACGTCCGGCGGCGGGACGCGATGATCGCCGCGATCGTTCGCCACCTGCCCGGCGCGACCGTGCACGGCGCGGCGGCCGGGCTGCACCTGACCGTCACCCTGACCGGGGACGTGCCGGACACCGACCTGGCGACCGCGGCGCTGGAGCGCGGCGTCAAGGTCCAGCCGCTCTCCTGGCACCGGCAGCGACCCGGCCCGCCCGGCCTGGTCCTCGGGTACGCGGCCAACCCGGCCACCGCCATCGAGGAGGGCCTCGCCGTCCTCGGTGATGTCCTCCGTTCGCGCTGATGATCGACTGCTGGCGTGTGATCAACCCCGTGCCGGGGGGGCACCGGGGTCTTCCGGGCCGGGGAATCCGCGATGCCAGCGGCACGGATTCGCCGGCAACCGGGACTCCGGGTCCATAGCCTGGCAGCAGGAGCAGGTCCGAGGACGGGAGAGCCAGCGTGAGCATGGAGGCGGCCAGGGACGCTTTCGCCGGCGAGCAGGAGGTCGAGATCACCGTGACCGGCCGGAAGACCGGCCGGCAGATCTCCCACCCGGTGTGGTTCGTGCAGGAGGAGCAGAGCATGTTCCTGGTGCCGATCACCGGGTCGGACAGCGACTGGTACAAGAACGTCCGGAAGACCCCGATGATCGAGGTGTCCGCCAACGGCACCGCGGTGAACGGTCCGGCCACGCCGATCACCGACCCGGACCGGGTCGAGCACATCGTGGCGATGTTCCGCGCGAAGTACGGCCCGGACCAGGTGGATCAGAACTATCCGAAGCACGACGTCGCTGTCCAGGTGCCGCTCGGTTGACCCGGCCCGGAGTGGCGTCGCCCGGCGTCAGCCGGCCACGGAGGACCCGGTGACGGCCGCCCGGATCTCCGACCCGGTGACGACGGCCGCCCCGATGCTCGTGGCGTAGAGCGCGGCCAGCTCGGCGGCGGTGGCCGCCAGGCGGGCCCGCAGCTCGGGCGGGGACAGCACCTCCACGTCGGCGCCGAGGCGCAGCAGATCACCGTGCGCGTGGGTGAGCGACTCGATCGGCACCGTCGCGGTCACCCAGCCCGCGTCGTCCGGCGGGCCGGCGGACCCCTCGGCGGCGGCGACCACCACGTCGCTGGCGATCTCCCGTAGCCGTTCCCGGCCGCGGGGCGAGAGCCGGATCGTGGCCTCGTCGCGGTGCAGCCCGGCCCGGAAGCGCACCACGTGCGCCCGCCACCAGGCCGGCAGGTCGAACCCGGCGGGCCGGTCGAACTCCTCGTCCAGCGGGGTCAGCGCGAGGATCTGGCTGACCCGGTAGGTGGCCGCACCGTCCCGCCCCGGGCGGGCGGCCACCACGTACCACCGGCCGCCCTTGAGGACCAGGCCGTACGGCTCCAGCGTCCGCTCGGCCTCCCCGTTCCAGCTGCGGTAGCGCACCGCCACCCGGCGCTGCCGCCACACCGCCTCCGCCACCTCCGCCAGGTGCGGCGAGCCGTCGCCGTCGGCGTACCAACCGGGCGTGTCCAGGTGGAAGCGCTGCTGAAGGCGCGCCGCGCGGTCGGCCAGCGCGGACGGCAGGGCGGCGTGCAGTTTCCGTTGCACGGTGGCGACCACCGCTCCGTAGCCCAGCTCGGCCGCCGGCCCGGGCAGGCCGGCCAGGAAGAGCCGCTCCGCCTCCTCGGCGGTCAGCCCGGTCAGCCGGGTGCGCCACCCGTCGACGAGCTGGTAGCCCCCGGCGTGCCCGGCCTCCCCGTACAGCGGGATGCCGGCCGAGTGCAGGGACTCGACGTCGCGGTAGACCGTGCGGACGGAGACCTCCAGCCGCTTCGCGAGCTGCGCGGCGGTCATCCGGCCGTGCGTCTGGAGCAGCAACAGCAGGGAGAGGAGTCGACTGGCCCGCACTCCACTGACAGTACGTGTCAGTGGACCCCTCGTACCGTCCCGGCATGGCATTTCGCGACAAGGAACTCCGCGTGCCGGCACCGATCACGGTCGCCGGGCGGCGGGTCAAGCGCTACCACATCGATCAGCCGGAACGCCCGCTCGAACCGGAGGTGGAGCGGGCGGCGTACGCCTTCCTGCCCCGCCTGCTGCCGCCCGCCGGCGCCGACGGGACCCCACCGGTGAGCTGGGTGGTGCTGCACCGGGGTGCGGACACCGGGGCCTACCTGCTCGCGTACACCTGGTTCTTCGACAACGTGGTGGAGGCGCACGTCGCCGAGGCGGGCCAACCGGCGATCGGCTGCCCGGACGACGACCCGACGCACTTCGTGGAGATGCGCCGTCCGGTGGTGGGCTGTGTGTGGGAGCTGGGGATGCTGGAGCACGAGCGGGCCGCCTGGATCCGGCACGTGCTCGCGCCCGACCGGCCGGACGTCGAGGCGTACGTCGCCGACACGCGGGCCGAGGGGACGGTGGGGTGGTGATGGGCGACTTCGACTTCCTGGACCTCACCCGGGCGTCGGACTGAGTCCGCCGCTGGGCGTCGGGCCTCCGGCGGGCGGGGGCGTGGCGTTGCGGTAGATCGCCGCGAGCCAGACGTCGAGAAGGACGGCGACCACGTCCGGCTCGGCGACGGCAGGGCCGTCGCCGGCGAACGTCGCGTACCAGACGCGCTCGTTCATCGAGTTCAACGCGATGGCGAGGTCCCGGGCGGGCAGCCCGTCCGGGGCCGCGCCGCGCTTCCGTTCCGCGTCGATCGCCGCCTCGATGGCCTGGACCCATCCCTCCATGACCGTCGCCCAGAGCCGGCGCACCTCCCCGTTGGTGCCGCGCACCTGGGCGCAGGCCAGCACCACCGCCCGGTGGCCGCCGAACGTCTCGTGGAACCGGTCGATCAGCTCCCGCCACCGGGCGCGCGGGTTCTCGGCGAGCCGGTCCAGCACGTGGCCGGCGGCCGCGTTGGCCTCCTCGATGACCCGGTCGAGCAGGGTCAGCAGGACGGCGTCCTTCGACGGGAAGTAGAAGTAGAAGGTGGGCCGGGAGATCCCGGCGCCCCGGGCCAGGTCGTCGATCGAGATGTCGGCGAACGGCCGCTCACCGAGCAGCCGCTCGGCGGTGGCGAGGATGGCCGACTCCCGGTCGTCCCCGGCGGACCGCGCCGTGCGGCGACCCCGGGGGGACGAGGTCGCGATGGGCGTCATGACCGTGGATGTTACACCCGCTCGACAGGGTGTCGATTGTTCTCAACGGGGTGTTGACGCGTGTCGACGCCGGTGGATAGTGTCCGGCACCACCGCCTCGTCACGGGAGACGACATGGCCACCACCGACCACGTCGACGTGCTCATCGTCGGTGCCGGCCTCTCCGGCGTCGGCGCCGCGTGCCACCTGCGGCGCAACTGTCCGGAGAAGACGTACGCGGTGCTGGAGGCCCGAGGCGCGATCGGCGGCACCTGGGACCTGTTCCGCTACCCGGGCATCCGGTCGGACTCGGACATGTTCACCCTCGGCTACTCGTTCAGGCCGTGGACCAACCCGAAGGCGATCGCCGACGGGCCCGCCATCCGCGAGTACGTCCGGGAGACCGCCCGCGAGTACGGCGTCACCGAGCACATCCGGTTCCACCACCGGGTGGTCCGCGCCGAGTGGGACAGCACCACCGCCCGCTGGACCGTCCACGCGCACCGCACCGACACCGGCGAGGACGTCCGACTGACCTGCTCGTTCCTCCACACCTGCGCCGGCTACTACCGCTACGACGAGGGCTACACCCCCGACCTTCCCGGCGCGGACCGGTTCACCGGGCGGATCGTGCACCCGCAGCACTGGCCCGACGACCTCGACCACGCCAGCAAGCGGATCGTCGTGATCGGCAGCGGCGCCACGGCGGTGACGCTCGTGCCCGCGCTGGCCGAGCAGGCCGCCCACGTCACCATGCTCCAGCGCTCACCCACGTACGTCATGGCGCTGCCCTCGCGCGACGTGGTCGCCGGCGCGCTGCGCCGCGTCCTGCCCGAGCGGGCCGTCTACCCGCTGGTCCGGTGGAAGAACGTCCTGCTCGCCACCGCGAACTTCCAACTCAGCCGCCGTGCGCCCACGCTGGTGAAGCGCCTGCTGCGCCGGGCCGCGCGGGGCCGGCTGCCGGTGGGGTACGACGTCGACCGGCACTTCTCGCCCCGCTACGACCCGTGGGACCAGCGCCTGTGCGTGGTGCCCGACGGCGACCTGTTCGCCGCGATCCGGCGGGGCCGGGCGTCCATCGTCACCGACACCATCGAGACCGTCACCGAGACCGGCGTCCGGCTCGCGTCGGGGGAGCAGCTCGCGGCCGACGTCATCGTCACCGCCACCGGGCTCAACCTGCTCGCCCTCGGCGACACCGTGCTCACCGTGGACGGCGAGGACGTCGACCTCGCCGCCACCGTGGCCTACAAGGGCATGATGCTCTCCGGCGTCCCCAACTTCGCGATGACCATCGGCTACACCAACGCCTCCTGGACGTTGAAGGCCGACCTCGTCGCCACGTACGTGTGCCGGCTGCTCGCGCACCTGGACCGCACCGGCCAGCAGGTCGTCACGCCGCTGCCGCCGCCCGACGGCGACCTGCACCCGATCATCGACCTGACCGCCGGGTACGTGCTGCGCAGCGTCGACGCGCTGCCCAGGCAGGGGGCCCGGGCGCCGTGGCGGCTGTACCAGAACTACCCCCGGGACGTGCTGCTGATGCGGTACGGCCGGCTCACCGACCAGGGCGTCCGGTTCTCCAGGGCCGGCACGCCGGAGAGGAGCACCGTCCGTGCGTAGGTTCGACTTCACCGCCGCGACCGCCGTGGTCACCGGCGCCGCCAGCGGGATCGGCGAGGCGCTCGCCCACGGGCTGGCCCGCCGCGGCAGCGACCTGGTCCTGCTCGACCGCGACGCGCGGCGCCTCGACGCCGTGGTGGCCGCGATCCGCGCCGCCCACCCGGACCGGCAGGTCGACACGCACGTCGTGGACCTCGCCGACGCCGCCGCGACCACCCGGGTGGCCGAGGACGTCCGGACCCGGCACCCCCGGATCCGGCTGCTGGTCAACAACGCCGGCGTCGCCCTGGGCGGCCGCTTCGACCAGGTGACCCTGGACGAGTTCCAGTGGGTCGTCGACATCAACTTCCGGGCGGTCGTGCAGCTCACCCACGCGCTGCTGCCGGCCCTGAAGGCGGAGCCCGGTTCCCACCTGGTCAACGTCTCCAGCCTCTTCGGGCTGATCGGGCCGCCCGGCCAGGCCGCGTACTCGGCCAGCAAGTTCGCCGTGCGCGGCTTCACCGAGGTGCTGCGTCACGAACTGGCCGACGACGGCATCGGCGTCACCTCCGTGCACCCGGGCGGGATCGCCACCCGGATCACCGAGAACGCCCGCGTCGGCAGCGGCGTCTCTGTCGAGGAGTACGAGGAGGGCCGGCGGCAGTTCGACAAGCTGCTCAGCATTCCGCCCGCGAAGGCCGCCGAGGTGATCCTGCGCGGCGTCGAGCGGCGCCGCGGCCGCGTCCTCATCGGCTGGTCGGCGAAGCTGCCCGACCTGCTGGCCCGGATCGCGCCGGCCGCACACGGGAAGCTCCTGCGGGTCGGGCTGAACCGCGCCGCCGGCGACCCGGCCCGCCGCCTCACCACGTCGTCCCCACCGGTCCCGGCCGCCCGGCAACCGGAGGCGGCGCCGGCGACCGACCCGGCGGGAGACCGCGCGTGAGCACCACGGAACCCGCCTCCCCGGCCCGCCCCCGCCCCCGCCACGTCACCGTCGCCGGACGGCGGGTCTGCCACCGCGTCGACGGTGACGGCCCGCCGGTGCTCCTGCTGCACGGCATCGGGCGGACCATGCGCGACTTCGACGACCTGCACGAACGGCTCGCGCAGCGGTTCCGGGTGCACAGCGTCGACCTGCCCGGGTACGGCGGCTCGCTGCCGATGACCGCGCCCTACACGCTGCCCGAGCTGGCCGGCTTCGTCGGCCGCTACCTGGACGTGGTCGGCGTCGACCGGCCGGTGCACCTGGTCGGCAACTCCCTCGGCGGGGCGGTGGCCATGCAGTTCGCGGCCACCGAACCGGCCCGGGTGGCCAGCCTCGGGCTCATCACGCCGGCCGGCTTCGGCAAGGAGGTGACGATCCTGCTGCGGCTGCTCGCGCTGCGCCCGTTCGGCCGGCTGCTGCTGCGACCCAGCCGGTGGTCGGCCCGCCGCGCCGAACGCGCCCTCTTCCACGATGCGGCGTTCGCCACCGCCGAGCGCATCGCGTACGCCCTGGAGGTCGCCCGCCAGCCGCACGCCGCGCGGGTGATGCTGGAGACCGCGCACCACCTCGGCACCCTCCGCGGAGTGAGCCCACAGTGGCGGGAGGAGCTGCTCACCCGGGTGGAGAAGCTCGACCTGCCGACGCTGATCGTGTGGGGCGACCGGGACCTGATCCTGCCGGCGACGCACCTGGAGGCGGCCCGGACGCGCCTGCCCCGCGCCCGCACCCACCTGTTCAACGACTGCGGGCACATGCCGCAGATCGAACGCGCGGAGGAGTTCCACCGCCTGCTGGTCGACTTCTGGGCGGAGGGCTTCCCGGCCGAGGCCCCGGGCGACAGCGACGCCGCCCGGTCATGACGCTGCCCGGATCTCCCGTTGCCGGACCAGCACGGTGACCGCGACCAGCCCGACGAGCAGCGCCGCCACCAGGTAGACCGATCCCGGAGCCAGCGGGACGAGCAGCACCAGCGCCGCGGTCACCGGGAACGCCATCACCACCGCGGCACGCTGCTGCCCCCAGATGTGCAGCATCCAGACGGTGACCAGGAAAACGGCCACCGGCACGCCCACCGCGTACCCCACCATCGTCCCGCCGACGTTCCCGAGGTGGCGCTCGTGGTCCACGGCCACCCCGAGCCCGGCGCCGACGGCGGCGATGCCCGCGAAGATCAGGTAGTGGCCGTAGCCCCAGGTCAAGCTGCGGGACAACCGGGTGGGCACCTGGATCTCGCGGTCGAAGTAGAGCCACCACAGCGCGAAGACGATCACCGCGCCGGCCGCCGCGAGACGCCACAGCCCCGTGTCACCGGCGTCCACCCCGGTCTGCACGGCCAGCGAGGTCGCCAGCACCACCTCGCCCAGCACGATCAGGGTGAACAGCCCGTACCGCTCGGCTATGTGGCGGGGGTGCCACGGCGTCATGCCGGGCCGCTCGGCGATCGCCGGCACGAGCAGGTCGGCCGCGGTCAGCACGACGAAGGAGGCCACCCGCAGGTCGTCGGGGAGCAGCAGCCGCAGCAGCCAGCCCGCCTGCACCAGGCTGACGCCGATCCCGTACCGGAGGTCGGCCGCCCGATGGCCGGGGTCACCGGCCGCCGCCCGCATCCACTGCGAGACGGCCGCGAGGCGCATCACCACGTACCCGTACGTGATGGTGCTGAAGTCGCCCTCGGTGAACGCCCGGGGCACCCCGGCGGCCAGCATCAGCGCACCGCTGATCTGCACCAGGGTGGTGATCCGGTAGACGTCGTCGTCGGTGTCGTACGCGGAGGCGAACCAGGTGAAGTTCATCCACGCCCACCAGATGGCGAAGAACACCATCAGGTAGCTGCCCACCGCGTGGCCGACGTGGTCCGCCGACACGTCGTGGTGCAGGTTGTCCGCGGCCTGGGCCACCGCGACCACGAAACAGAGGTCGAAGAAGAGCTCCAGCGGGGTCGTCCCGCGGTGCTCCTCCTCGCGCCGGCGGGCCCGCATCGGCCGGTACCACGGCCGCAGCGTGCCCGTCGTGGTCACCCCGGTCTCCTCGCGGTACTGCGGGCCCCGGCCCTACGGTTCGACAGCGCCGGGCGGCCCCGCCGCCGACAGCGTCGGGCGGTCCGGCGTGCGGGGCGCGCCGGACGAGGCCGCGGCGGGCCCGGCGCTGCCGACGCTCCGTCCCCACCTTACGGCGGCCCGCCGACGCGCCGGGTCAGTTCGCCGCCGGCGCCGCCGCGGCGACCGCTGCCCGCTCGCCGGCCGGGTCCCGCGAGGCGCCGGCCGCCGCGCGCAGCACCATGCCGGTGGGGCGTCGCAGGGCGGCGGTCAGCACCCGGTTGCGCGCCTCGATCCGGTGCCGCCCGGCCCGGTTCCGGCCCGCCGGCAGCGGCAGGTGACGGGCGAATCGGCGGCCCTGCCACCGCGCGGGCGACGTGTCCATGCGGCAGGTGAGGGCGCGGCCGGGCGGGGAACACGGACCGGATGGGCGACCTGACGCTGCTGCTCGGCGGCGACGTGATGACCGGCCGCGGCGTCGACGCGGTCCTGGCCCGGCCGGCCCCGCCGGATCTGCGGGAGGCGGCGGTGCGCGACGCCCGCGAGTACGTGGCCCTCGCCGAGGCCGCCAACGGACCCGTCCCGAGGCCGGCGCCACCGCACCGGCTCTGGGGGGACGCGCTCGGCCTGCTCGACGCGGCGGCCCCGGACGTGCGGATCGTCAACCTGGAGACCGCCGTGACCGGGCGGGGGACGCACGACCCGACGAAGGGCGTCCACTACCGGATGCACCCGGCGAACGTCGCCGCACTGACCGCCGCGCGGCTCGACGTCTGCGTGCTGGGCAACAACCACTGCCTCGACTTCGGGCCGGTGGGTCTCGCCGACACCCTGGACGCGCTCGCCGGAGCCGGGGTGGCGACCGCCGGCGCCGGGTCGGACGCCACCGCCGCCTGGCGGCCCGCCGTGGTGCGCCGCACCGACGGCCGCCTGCTGGTCTGGTCCGTGGCCGCGCCGTCGAGCGGCGTGCCGCCGCACTGGGCGGCGAGCGACGACCGGGCGGGCGTCGCGTACCTGCCCGAGGTGTCGGCCGCGTCGGCGGAAGCCCTGGCCGCCCGGATCGCCGCCGAGGCGCGGCCCAGGGACCGGGTCGTGGTCTCCGTGCACTGGGGCACCAACTGGGGGTACGACGTGCCGCCCGAACATGTGGCCTTCGCCCGCCGCCTCGTCGACGCGGGCGTGGACGTGGTGCACGGGCACTCCTCCCACCACCCGCGCCCCGTCGAGGTGTACCGGGACCGCCTCGTCCTCTACGGCTGCGGCGACCTCGTCGACGACTACGAGGGCATCGGCGGGTACGAGGCGTACCGGCCGCAGTTGCGCCTGCTGTGGCTGCCCACGCTCGATTGGGCGACCGGCCGGCTGCGCCGACTGCGGGCCGTCCCGGTGCGGATGCGGCGGCTGCGGTTGGAGCGCGCCGGCCCGGACGACGCCCGCTGGTTCGCCGACCTGCTCGGCGGGTTCGGCGCACCCTTCGCCGGCCCCGTAACCGTCGACCCGGACGGACTGCTCGTGCGGGGAACGGCGCCGTCCTGACGTCGCCGTCGGACGGGCCGCTCCGCGCACCGGCGTGGCCTGAGCCACCGTCCCGGTGGGCGGCGTACCTCGACGGACGACCCGGCCGCATCATGGAGGCATGACGCATCCCTCGGCGCCCGAGGGAGATCGCGCGGACACTGCGGTGATCCTGCCGGTCGCCGCCGGCCCGGTCGTGCCCCGTCGCTCCGCCGCGCTGGTCTGGGGGGTGGCCCTGACCGCGTACGTGGCGGCGGTGTTCCACCGCAGCTCGCTCGGGGTCACCGGCGTCGACGCCGTGGAACGGTTCCACATCAACGCCGCGGCGCTGGCCACGTTCTCCGTCGCCCAGCTCGCGGTGTACGCGGCGATGCAGGTGCCGGTCGGGGTGCTCCTCGACCGGTTCGGCTCCCGCCGGCTGCTGATCGCCGGTGGTGCGCTGATGCTCGCCGGTCAGCTCTGCTTCGCCCTCGCCACCGACGTCCGCCTCGCGGTGCTGGCCCGGATGCTGGTCGGGTTGGGCGACGCGACGACCTTCATCAGCGTGCTGCGGATCGTGGCGTTCTGGTTCCCCGGACGCCGCAACCCGCTGGTGACCCAGCTGACCGGCACGCTCGGGCAGCTCGGGGCGATCCTCGGCGCCGTACCCCTGGTGGCGTTGCTGCACCGCGCGGGCTGGACCACCGCCTTCCTCGTCGCCGCCGCGGTCGGCGCGACCGTGCTGGTGATGGTGGTCGCCGCCGTCCGGGACACACCGCACCGGGAGACCGCGACCGGCCCGACCCCCACCCTCGCCGCCGTGCGCCGGGAGCTCGGCGCGGCCTGGGCCCAGCCCGGCACCCGACTCGGGCTCTGGACGCACTTCGTCACCCAGTTCTCCGGCGCGGTGTTCGCCCTGCTCTGGGGGTATCCGTTCCTGGTGCAGGGACAGGGCCTCAGCCCCACCGCGGCCGCCTCGCTGCTCACCCTCATGACGGTCGCGACGCTGCTGTCCGGGCCGGTGATCGCGCACCTGTGCGCCCGGCACCCGTACCGTCGCTCGGTGCTGGTCTTCGCCATCACCGGCGCCACCGCGGCGGTCTGGACGGTCGTGCTC
Source organism: Micromonospora sp. WMMC415 (assembly GCF_009707425.1). Taxonomy (GTDB): domain Bacteria; phylum Actinomycetota; class Actinomycetes; order Mycobacteriales; family Micromonosporaceae; genus Micromonospora. The sequence continues at coordinate 4,108,133 of NZ_CP046104.1, forward strand.
GCCTGGCCGGGCCGCGCGCCGGACTGGCTGCTGGTGACCCTGGTACTGGTCCTGGCCGTCAACGGCCCGGGCTCGATGATCGGCTTCGACTACGCCCGCACCTTCAATCCGGTCAACCGGATCGGCAGCGCCGCCGGCATCGTCAACGTCGGCGGCTTCGTCGCCTCGATCGGCCTCGTCCTCGCGGTCGGCGTGGTCCTCGACCTGGCCACTCCCGGCGGGCGCGGCACACCCGACCTGACCGCGTTCCGCTGGGCTTTCGGCGTGCAGTACGCGCTCTGGGCGCTCGGAGCGGTGCAGGTGCTGCGCTGGCGCAACGCCGCCCGGCGTCGCCACGCCGCCGAGCAGGCCGCCCCGGCGCCGGCCGTCGCGCCGGCGACCTCCTGACCGGCGGCCGGCAGGGATGCGTCCGGTCCGGTGCTCAGCTGAACCGGCGGCGGAGGATGAGGTCGTCGAGGACCAGGGTCAGGCCGGCCCCGAGCAGCCAGGAGTCCTTGGCCAGACCGATGCCCTGCTGGGTGGGCTTCAGGCTGCCGGCCTCGCGCATCCCGGGCGTCTTGAGATAGAGCTGCACCAGGCCGGCGCCGAACGCGGCCAGACCCAGACCGGCCAGCACCGACGGGACGAACGGCGTGAGCAGTGCGACCCCCAGCGCGGTCTCGGCCCGGGAGAGCAGCCGGGCGAACCGGTCCGGGTCGAGCTGCCGGAGCTGCGGGACGGCTCCCACGGCCATCCCGTGCATGCCCTGAGCGGCTTCGCCCTCCAGTCCCCGCTTGCTCAACCCCGAGTTGAGGATGAACGCGCCGATGCTGACCCGCAGCGGCACATGGCTGACCTTCATGGCCCACTCCCGTCGGACGATCGAACCGTGCGCCCGCCTACCCCGCACCGGTGGCGCTAACCCCCGCGCCGCCACGACGATCGGGAACTCCGGCGGTATTTTCACCCGGAAGCGTGATCGGCGGTGCCGGGGCACCGCGTCTGTCGACCGGCGGCGGGCGACGCCGCGGAGCAGGAGGAGATCGTGAGCCAGCAGGTCCGGGGAGTCATCTCCCGCAGCAAGGGCGCGCCGGTCGAGGTGACGACGATCGTGGTGCCGGATCCCGGGCCGGGCGAGGCGGTGGTCCGCGTCCTGTCCTGCGGGGTCTGCCACACCGACCTGCACTACCGCGAGGGCGGGATCAACGACGACTACCCCTTCCTGCTCGGGCACGAGGCGGCCGGCATCGTCGAGCAGGTCGGTGCCGGGGTCGACTCCGTCGCGCCCGGCGACTTCGTGGTGCTCAACTGGCGGGCCGTCTGCGGGGTGTGCCGGGCCTGTCGCCGGGGTCGCCCGTGGTACTGCTTCGCCACCCACAACGCGACCCGCAGGATGACGCTCACCGACGGCACCGAACTCGCCCCGGCCCTCGGGATCGGCGCCTTCGCCGAGAAGACCCTCGTCCACGCGGGACAGTGCACCAAGGTCGACCCGGCGGCCCGGCCGGCGGCGGTGGGCCTGCTCGGCTGCGGCGTCATGGCCGGCCTCGGTGCGGCGATGAACACCGGCGGCGTCACCCGCGGCGACTCCGTGGCCGTGATCGGCTGTGGCGGCGTCGGCGACGCGGCCATCGCCGGGGCCACCCTGGCCGGCGCCACCACCATCATCGCGGTGGACACCGACGCCCGGAAGCTCGACTGGGCCCGCCGCTTCGGCGCCACCCACACCGTCGACGCCACGAAGCAGGACGTGGTGGAGGCGATCCGCGCCGCGACCGGCGGTGTCGGCGCCGACGTGGTCATCGAGGCGGTCGGCCGGCCGGAGACGTGGAAGCAGGCGTTCTACGCCCGTGACCTCGCCGGCACGGTCGTGCTGGTCGGCGTGCCCACCCCGGAGATGACGGTCGAGGTGCCGCTGCTGGACGTGTTCGGACGCGGCGGCGCGCTCAAGTCCAGCTGGTACGGCGACTGCCTGCCGAGCCGCGACTTCCCGACGCTCACCCAGCTCTACCTGCAGGGCCGGCTCGACCTGGACGCGTTCGTCACCGAGGAGATCGCACTGGACCAGGTGGAGGAGGCGTTCGCCCGCATGCACCGGGGTGACGTGCTCCGCTCGGTGGTGGCCTTCTGATGGCCGCCCGGGTCGACCACACCGTCACCGCCGGCACCTTCTCCCTCGACGGGCAGACGTTCGACGTCGACAACAACGTGTGGGTGCTCGGCGACGACACCGAGTGCGTCGTCGTGGACGCGCCGCACGACGTCGACGCGATCCTCGCCGTCGTCGGCGATCGCCGGGTGCGGGCCATCCTCGCCACCCACGCGCACGACGACCACGTCCGCGTGGCGCCTGCGCTGGCCCGGGCGACCGGCGCGCCCGTGCTCCTGCATCCCGCCGACCGGGTCCTGTGGGATCTCGTGCACCCGGACGAGCCGCCGGGTGGGGAGCTGCGCGACGGTGCGACCGTCGAGGTGGCGGGCACCAGTGTGCTCGTGCTGCACACCCCCGGGCACAGCCCCGGCGCGTGCAGCTTCCACGTGCCGGCGCTCGGCGTGGTGTTCACCGGCGACACCCTGTTCGCCGGCGGGCCGGGCGCCACCGGGCGTTCGTACAGCGACTTCGGCACGATCATCCGCTCGGTCCGGAACCTGCTGTTCACGCTGCCACCGGAGACGATCGTGCACACCGGGCACGGCGCGAGCACCACCGTCGGGGCCGAGGCACCGCACCTGGAGGAGTGGGTGGCCCGCGGGCACTGAACGGCACACGCGTCGGTCGCGGGCCGTGGCCGGGCGTTCCGGCGCGGCGGTCGCGGGTGTGCCGGGGCGTTCCGGCGCCGGCGTCAGAGCGGGCGCCGCATGTGCAGGCGTACCGAGGTGCCGGCCGGCGTGGTGTGCACGCGTACCAGGTCACAGAGGGCGTGGACGATCACCAGACCCCGGCCGCCGATGCCGTCGCTCGCCGGGGTCAGCCGGCCCGCGAGGGGATCGCTCAGCCAGCCGCCGTCGTGGATCTCGCACACCAGGTGCTCGGGGCTCGTCCACACGCGGAGCACACCGCTGCCGCCCCCGTGGGCGACGCTGTTGGCAGCCAGCTCCGTGACGGCGATCTGCAGGTCCGCCACCCGGTCCGCGGCGAGGCCGGCCACCGCCGCCCGGGAAGCCACGAAGCGGCGCAGCTCGGGCAGCGTGTCCACGTGGTACGCGCGGACGTCGACCGGCTCGGCCGGCGCCGGCAGCGGCGCGTTGTAGCGGGCCACCACGTCCGACGGGGCGTACGCGGGACTCGACCGGCGGCCGGCGGCGTCGACGAGCACCGGATGGGTGGCGTACGCGTCGGCCAGGGCGGTGTCGTCGAGGCCCGCCGCGTCGTACGGGCACAGGATCGTGGCGGCTCGGCCGGTGAAGGCCCGGTTGATCATGGCCTCGTGCTGGGCGCACGCCGGGTACTCGGCGGCGCTGCGCCCGACCCAGATCGGCTCGCCGACGATGCGTACCCGCCGGCCGGGGTGCCGGTCGACGAACGCCTGCAACACCCACGGGATGATCCGCCCCGGGTTGCGCCCGGCGTCGGCCATGTCCGCCCAGCACACCGCGTCCGGCTCCGCGACGGCGTCGTGGACGAGGTCCAGGTGGGCGCGGGGCATCGCCACCAGGACCGGTTCCCCGGCGGCCAGACCGCCGGCGACGAACGGCACCAGGCCGGCGACCAGCGCGTCGGTGTCGCGGTAGAACAACCCCTCGTGGACGAACTCGTCCTGAGCCGGCAACGTCCCCGTCACGACGCCATCCCCGCGCCCCGCTCGCGTACGGCGGCCAGGACCCTCCCCGGGCCGGGCGCACCGAGGAGACAGCGGACGTTCTGGTCCCGCGGGAGACCGGTGGGGACGAACCAGGCCACGGCGTCGAGACCGCTGGTCTCGTCGTCGTGCGTCCAGCAGATGTGGTCACCCAGGTCGACCTGGCCGACCACGGCCCCAGTGGTCACCGTCCTCGCCTCCCGGTCGAGTCCCCACTCTAGCCCCGGCGTTCGGCGGTGCTCGGAGGCCGTCCGGGAGCACCGGTTCCGGGTACACTCCCGCCCCGATTCGGCACGGGCGCGCTCGGTGTCCGGTTCCGACCCACCCTCGGCGTGATGGCCGGTGAGGCCTGCGCCCGGCCGGTCCGTCGTCCTCTGCGCCGTCGCCGACCGGATGTCGGAAACTCGGCGTGACCTGGACCGCAGACCCGTCGCCGAAGCTGGTTCCCCGGAATGACCACCTGCCCAACCGGGTTGTGTCCCCCGTACTGCCGGAACTCAAACCCCTCCGGCGTGGCAGTTCCCCCATGGAGTGCTCATTCCGGAGCGCTTCGCCTGACCGAAAGGGCACATCGTGAAGTACGACTTCACTGGATGGCTCCCGGCCATCGCGAAGGACTCGCACCAGAAGATCGCCGGATGGCTTCCGGCCATCACGAAGGAACCGAACCGCAAGGTCGCGCTCAGCGTGGCCGGCGTCGCCGCCATCGGCGCCCTGGCCGTCGCCCCGTCGGCAGTGGCCGCACCCATCACCAGCGGCCCGCACGCGGGTGCCGTGGCCGCCATCGAACTGGCCACCGGCAAGAGCGCCAAGCCGGGCGACTCCGGGCCGGGCACGTCCGACGTGCCCGTCGAGTCGGGCCTGACGACCGGCGGCACCACCGACAAGCCGCGGGCGGGCAAGCCGACCCGCGAGGAGCTGATTCCGCACGGCGTGCAGGGCGCCCAGTCGCGCGTACCGCTCGACGGCGCCCAGCGGGAGAACGCCAAGGAGATCATCAAGGTCGCCAAGAAGACCGGCGTCGGCGAGCGTGGCGCGGTCATCGGCATCGCCACCGCGCTGCAGGAGTCGAAGCTGTACAACCTGGGCCACCTGGGCATGTACAACGACCACGATTCGCAGGGCCTGTTCCAGCAGCGTCCGTCGTCGGGTTGGGGCTCGCCCGAGCAGATCACCGACCCGGAGTACGCCTCCACGGCGTTCTTCGAGGCGCTGAAGAACGTCGACGGCTGGCAGGACCTGCCGCTGACCACCGCCGCGCAGACGGTGCAGGTCTCGGCGTACCCCTTCCACTACGCGCAGTGGGAGGAGCAGGCGGCCGACATCGTCGCCCAGAACTGGTGACGACCGCATGACGAACCGGCCGGTCCCCGAACGGGGCCGGCCGGTTCGTCATGTCCTCGTCGACGCTCCTATGCCGCGTCAAGTGGTTGGGGTGTGGTTTCCAGGCGTCGGTAGATCTCTCGGGCGACGTAGCGTTTGAGGCAACGTTTGATCTCCCGGTCGGTTTTTCCTTGGGCGCGACGGCGGTCGGCGTAGGCGCGTGTGCGTTCGTCGCGTTGCAGCCGGGTCAGGACGATGGTGTGCAGGGCGCGGTTGAGTTGGCGGTCTCCTGAGCGGTTGAGGCGGTAGCGGACGGTCTTGCCGGAGGATGCGGGGATGGGGGCGGCGCCGGCGAGCATGGCGAACGCGGCGTCGTCGCGGCAGCGCCCGGGGTGGGACCAGACGGTGAGTACGGTGGCGGCGACGATCGGTCCGACGCCGGTCAGCTGCAGCAGGTCCGGTCGCCAGGAGCGCACGATCGTCCGGATCGCTTTCTCGTGCTCAAGGGCTTCGGCTTCGAGGAAGCGGACGCGGCGGGCGAGGTCTCGTAACACGGTCAGGCAGGTGAACACCTCGACGTCGGTGCTGGTGGTGGGGCGTAGTCGGGTGGCGGTGGCGAGCATGAGGCGGGTGCTCTGGCCGCGGAAGCGGGCCCGCACCACCTCGGGTGAGGTGATCACCATGGCGTGCAACTGCCGTTGAGCCGTGGCGCTGGCCTCCACCGCAGCGCGGCGGGCGGTCAGCCGTGCCTGCAACGCTGCCCGCTCGGGTCCGGTCTTGGGCTGCGCCAGCCGCGTGCGGGCCAGGGCGTCACGGGCAGCGCGCTCGGCGTCGATCAGATCGGACTTCGCCCCGCCCCGGCGGGCCGGGCGCTGCGGCCGGTCCAGCTCGACGACCAGCTCACCAGCGTCGGCCAGGTGCCGGGCCAGGCCGACCCCGTAACCACCGGAGCCTTCCAGCGCCCAGGCCCGCAACCCCGAATGCTGCTCGGCCAGGGCCACCAGCTGCGCGTAGCCGTCCGGGTCGGTGCTCACCGTGACTGTGGCCAGCACACCGCCGGTGCGGGTGTCGAGCAGCGCGGCGGTGTGGGTGTCTTTGTGCGTGTCGACGCCGATGACGACCTCGACCAGATCTGCCAGCATGGACATGCGTTCTCTCCAAACCGTGGGGACGCAAGGTCCGGTCCGGTGCGGAGATGGCAGGACTGTGATGAGACACGCCAGCCGCTAACTGGCGGTCAAGCTCCTGATCAGGCCAAACGTCTCCCGCCGGGCCGGTGCCGGCGGCAGCAGACGGACAAGTCGGCTCGAAGACACGAAGTCAGTCAGAGCAAGAGTCACATCCACCGCCGCCAGCCATCAGCCCATCACGTACGAGCCAACCCGGCCAGCCTCACAGTCAGACCAGCGGCGCGCTCTCCCGGCGCAGCCGCGCCGAGCCGGCGGCCACCGACCACCCCGCCACCCAGCGGCTACCGGTCGCGGCGCGCGTCCGGTCGGCCAGGTGGTACCAGTCCATCCGGCAGCGCTGCCGGGTCACCTCCAGCACGCCGTAGCCGTGCCCGTCCAGCTCCGTCCACCGCACGTGCGGGTTGGTGGAGCGGATCAGGCCCGCACCCAGGGCGCTGAGCGCGTTACCCGCCGGCAGGCCCAGGAAGTCGTTGACGTTGTCGCTGGTCACCGACGGCACCACGAACTCGGCGGCGGCCGGGTCGCTGAGCCCGGTCGACCTGGTGGTCACCTCGTTCGCCCAGGACGTATGGATGTCACCGGTCAGGAAGACGACGTCCTTCGTGCCGTTCGACCGCAGGTGGTCGATCAGTTCGTTGCGGTCGGCGTTGTACCCGTCCCACTGGTCGGTGTTGAGCACCGCCCCGTTCTGCGGGATGCCCAGCAGCGTGCCCAGCGGCCCCAACAGCCACGCCGGCAGGGCGCCCACGTCCAGCCGGGAGATCATCACCGGGTTGCCGACCAGCTTCCAGCGCGCGTCCGACGACGCCAGGCCCGCCTTCAGCCACGCCATCTGCGCGTCGCCGGTGAGGGTCCGCCGCGGGTCGTCGACCGCCACCCCCGAGGCCTGCTGCGACCGGTACGTACGCAGGTCCAGCATGGACAGGTCGGCGAGCCGGCCGAAGCGCAGCCGCCGGTAGATGGCACCGTCCGCGCCGGTGCGCACCGGCATCCACTCCGTGTACGCCTGGCGCGCCGCCGCCACCCGGTCGGTGAAGCTGCCCTCGGTGCCCGGTGTGTGGTTCTCCGCCCCACCCGACCACTGGTCGTTGGCCACCTCGTGGTCGTCCCAGGTGATCGCCCAGGGCACCGCCGCGTGCAGGGCCTGCAGATCCGGGTCGCTCTTGTAGAGCGCGTGCCGGATCCGGTAGTCCTGCAACGTCAGGGTCTCGTGCGCCGGACGGACCGGCCGCACCACCGTGTCCCCGGCGGCGAACTCACCGGTGCCGTACTCGTACAGGTAGTCGCCGAGGTGCACCACCAGGTTGAGGTCGCCCCGCTCGGCCAGGTGCCGGTACGCCGCGAAGTACCCCGCCTCCCAGTTCGAACAGGACACCACGCCCAGTCGCAGCCGGTCGATCTCGGCGTCCGCCGCCGGGGCGGTCATCGTGCGACCGATGGGCGACCAGGCTCCGGCGTAGCCGAAGCGGAACCAGTACGTCGTGGCCGCCGCCAGCCCGCTGACCGCCACCTTGACGGTGTGGTCACGGGCGGGACCGGTCACCAGCGTCCCCTGCGCGGCCACCGACGCGAAGTCCGGGTCGGCGGCCACCTGCCAGGCCACCGTGACGTCCGGGCCGACACCGGAGCCCGGCTGCGATTCCTCGGTGGGGGTGAGCCGGGTCCAGAGCAGGACGCCGTCGGGCAGGGGGTCACCGGAGGCCACGCCGTGTCGGAACGCGCCGCCGGCGGCCTGGGCCGGGCCGGCGAGGGTGGCGCCGGCGAGCACGGCCGTGCCGGCTGAGGCGCCGGCGACACGCAGGAGGGTACGACGGTCGAGGGTGTTCGTCATGGTCTATGTGTCTACCGTCAAGTACGCCCCGTCCGCTGCCCCGCACGGCCAGTGTTCTCCAGTCTTTCCATCGGGGTTCGTAATTGCCGTGTCCGGCGTCCGTCTGCTCTGGACGGTCGCGCTCCTCGCTCGGCTCGGCTAGGCGGTTGCGGTGGGTGGTGCAGTTCCGCGGGGTGGGATTCTTGGAAGGGTTTGGCCCCTGGAGGGGCCGAATTCTTCCGTGATCTCGGTGCGTCACCTGCGCGTGCTGGGCGGTGTGTCCGGTTGGTCTGTGCCGTGTCAGGCCGGGTGTCGGGTTTTGGGGGTGTGGTCGGCGGCATCGTGGGGGTGGAATGGGGGCGGGGGCGGGGTCGTTACATCACCTGGACGATCGAGCAGGGCCCCGCCCCGAGCGGGTGGATGCGGCCCCTCGGGCCGGCCGGAATGATGGCGGCCGCCTGGTCGTTACATCTGGTCCCGGCACCACGAGGGCCCCGGCCCCGGTTCGCCCGGTCTTTCGGTCACCACCTGCCCGCCCCCCTTGGGCCTGGTGGTCATCCCCTGAATGTCTGTGAGCGCCGGACGGTGCTTGCGTCACCACGCCCGATCCCCCTGTGGCGGGTGGCGTCTTCCCCCGAATGGAGCTTGATCATGAACACGATGCTGCGTAAGAGCGTTCTCGGTATCGCTGGTCTGGCCGTCGCCGGTGGTCTCGCCGCCGGCCCGCTGAACCACGACACCACCACCGCCGGCACGGTCGGCACCACGTCGCTCGCCGCCGCCGTGCAGGCCGACAAGCCCGACACCGGCAAGCTGATCCCGCATGGTGTGCAGGGCGAGCAGTCGCGTGTCGACCTGGACGACGAGCAGATCGGCAACGTCAAGGCGATCATCGCCGCGACGAAGAAGGCCGGCATGGACGAGCGGGCCGCCGTGGTGGCCATCGCGACCGCGTTGCAGGAGTCGAAGCTGGTCAACCTGGGTCACCTGGGTGAGCGCAACGACCACGACTCGCAGGGCCTGTTCCAGCAGCGCCCGTCCAGCGGGTGGGGCACGGTCGAGCAGATCACCGACCCCGAATACTCCACGCTGGCGTTCCTGAAGGGTCTCAAGCAGGTCGACGGTTGGCAGGACATGCCGCTGACCAAGGCCGCCCAGACGGTGCAGGTGTCGGCCTACCCGTTCCACTACGCCCAGTGGGAGACCCAGGCCGCCGACCTCGTCGCCGAGCACTGGAACAACTGACCCACAGTTCTTTCCTCGACAGGGGGAACCAAGCCGCTGGCCGGCACCCGAAATCCGGGTGCCGGCCAGCGGTGTATCCGCACCCCCGCGCTGGACGTGGTCGTGGTCACCAGGGTGGGTGGAACAGGAGGGCGGGGTAGCGTGTTGAGTCGGGTGTCGGTGTGTCCAGTGTCCCCGGGCCTCACCTTAAATGCCGTCGCGGAATACCAGTCCGGCTGGAGCCGCCACGCGCCACTCGCCGAGAGGCGACCTGCACACCGACACCCCAGCGCCGCCCCCGAGCCCACACCGGGCCCGGGGGCGGCACTGCCTCCACAGCAGGAAACCCCGCCCGTACCCCTGAAGAGCTGAACCGGCCGGCCGGCGTACCCCCGGAAAGAGCTCAGCCCCGGCGGCTGCGGAGGATGTCGACGAGGGCCGCGACCAGCGCGAGCGCGATGGTGCCGCTGGCGATCAGCAGTGAGTTCCGGAAGGCGACCGACCAGTCGCCGCCGCTCGCGGCGAGGGCGGAGAAGAAGGTGGAGCCGACGGCGGCGATGCCGGCGGCGGAGCCGATGCGTTGCCCGGTCTGGAGCATGCCCGCTCCACTGCCCGCCTGACGGACCGGGACCTGGGAGAGGGTGAGGGTCTGGTTGGGCGCGATCACCAGGCCGCTACCGAGACCGGCCAGCAGCAGCGGTGCGGCGGTCCACCACGGTACGGGTACGCCGGCGGGGACCCGGTCCAGCGCGAGGACGACGCTGAGCAGGCCGCCGACGACGGCGAGGAGCCCGACCGCGACGAGGGGTCGGCCGTACCGGTTGACGATCCGGCCGCCGATGGCGGACGCGGCGGCCGAGCCCAGGGCGAACGGGGTGATGGCCAGGCCGGCGACGAGCGCGCTGTAGCCGAGGCCGTTCTGGAGGTACAGGGTGAAGACGAAGAAGATGGCGGTGAAGCCGCCGAAGTAGATCAGCGCGATGAGCGCGCCCAGCCCGTACGACCGGACGCCGAACAGCCGCAGGTCGAACAGCGGCTCGCGGCGGCGGGCGTACCACCGTTCCCATCCGGCGAAGGCGGCCAGCGCGAGCAGCCCGGCCGGTACGAGCAGCCACTTGGCCGGGTTGCGCCACTGCTGCTGTACCAGGGGCAGCAGGACGAGCAGCACGCCGATCCCGAGCAGCACCACGCCGAGCGGGTCCAGCCGCCGGTGGTCGGGGCGGCCCCGCGGTCGGTGGGGGAGCAGCCGCCAGCCGAGGGCGACGGCGAGGACGCCGACGGGCACGTTGACGAAGAACACCCACCGCCAGCCGTGTTCGGTGCCGCCGACGTGGATGAGCAGGCCGCCGAGGAGGGGGCCGACGGCGGTGGAGATGCCGATGGTCGCGCCGAGCAGCCCGAACGGCCGGGCCCGTTCGGGGCCCTGGAACAGTTCCTGGATCAGCCCGGTGACCTGCGGGTTGACCACCCCGGCGGCGGCGCCCTGGAGCAGGCGGGCGGCGACCAGCCAGGCGGGGGAGGGTGCCAGGCCGGCGGCGGCGCTGGTGACGGTGAACAGGGTGATGCCGACGACGAAGGCGGTACGCCGGCCGTGCGCGTCGCCGAACCGGCCGGCGGGCACGAGCACCAGCCCGAAGGTCAGCGCGTACCCGGACAGCACCCACTGGAGGTCGCTCGGGGACGCTCCGAGTGCGCGCTCCATCGACGGGACGGCGACGTTGACGATGCTGACGTCGAGCAGTGTCATGAAGGCGGCGACGAGACCGACTCCGAGGGCCGGCCAGCGCCGCCGGTGCCCGGGTGGCGGGTCGCCGGCGGGGCGTGCCGTCGGGCCCGGAGACGGACGATCACGCATACGCTGACCGCTACCCCGAGCCCGGGTGGTGAAGCGTCACGCAAGCTGCTGCGCGCAGAACCGCGGGCCGAAGTCCAGGCCGGCCATGGGCGAGTCCTCGCGGTGCAGGAGGTTCTTCTGGGTGAGCTGGTGCAGGGGTGCGCGGAGCTGCTCCTCGGTCAGCCCGGTCTCCTCGGCGATGAGGTCGGGGTAGGGGACCTGGCCACGCGCTTCGAGGGTCGCGACCGCGTCGTACACCCGTTCCTCGACCTCCGACAGTTGCACCTGCTGCATGTCGTCCTCCTTCGGTACCCGCCCACGGTGCAGGCGGCCTGCGCCGCGGTTACCCGGCGGGTGACCGAAGATGCCCACCCGATCGGGCGGTGTGGGGTGCCGCGCCGGTCCCGTGTGACGGGCCGTTTCGACCTCGCCTCGGCTCGACATGATCGGCAGGACAGGCCCTAGGCTGCAGCGGTGACCTTCTGGGATCTCGCGGTGGTGGGCGGGGGTCCGGCGGGCCTGTCCGCCGCGTACGTGGCCGCCCGCGCGGGTGTCCGCACGCTGGTGGTGGAGCGTGCCGCGCATCCGCGGTACAAGACCTGCGGCGGCGGCCTGATCGGCACGTCCCTTGCCGTGGTGGGCGACCGGGTAGAGGTGCCGGCGCACGACCGGGTGGACCGGGTGACGTTCACCCGGGACGGGCGAGGCCGGTTCACCCGCCGTCACGACGAGGGGCCGCTGGTGACGATGGTGCGCCGGGAGGAGTTCGACGACCGGCTGCGGGCGGCCGCGGTCGCCGCCGGGGCGGAGCTGCGCCAGCGGGTCGCGGTCCGCGCGGTCGAGGAGGTTCCCGAGGGGGTACGCCTGCGGCTCGCCGGCGGGGAGGCGGTGACCGCCCGTACGGTGATCGGCGCCGACGGGTCCTCCGGGGTGACCGCCCGGCACGTGGGTGTCCGCCACCGGCAGGTGGACCTGGGGCTGGAGTTGGAGCTGCCGGTGCCGCCGGCGGAGCAGGCGCGCTGGCGGGGCCGCGTGCTGCTGGACTGGGGGCCGCTGCCCGGCTCGTACGCGTGGGTGTTCCCGAAGGGCGATCTGCTCACGGTGGGGGTGATCGCGGCGCGGGGGGCGGGGGAGCGGACCCGGGCGTACCTGCGGTCGTTCGTGGAGCGGCTGGGTCTGTCGGGTGTGGAGCCGGTGCACGACTCCGGCCACCTCACCCGCTGTCGCCGTGAGGATTCGCCGGTGCGTCGGGGGCGGGTGCTCGTGGCGGGTGACGCGGCCGGTCTGCTGGAGCCGTGGAGCCGGGAGGGCATCAGCTACGCGCTGCGCTCCGGCGCGCTGGCCGGCGCGGCGGTGGTCGCCGACGACCTGCCGGGGTACGAGCGGGGGGTCGCCGAGGTGTTGGTGCCGTCGATGCGTGCCGGGCACCGCCTCCTCGACGCGTTCACCCGCCGGCCGGAGGTCTTCCACGCGCTGCTCGCGACTCCACCGGGCTGGCGGATGTTCGTGCGGTTCTGTCAGGGGCGGGCGAGCTTCGACGAGACGTTGGCCCGGATGCCGGTGCGGGCCGCGCTGGCGCTGGTGGACCGCCTCCCCGCACGCTCCTTTCCCATAGGATCCTAGGACGCTCTACGCGGTGTGACGGGGCAGGAATTCACCGCCTGGCCAGCGCCCGGGATCACGGCTGGCCAGGCGACCAGGGACGGGCGGAGAATGAATGCCGACGAGGGAGGCGCCCGATGAGTGAGCCGCCGTTCACCGACGACGAGTACACCTTCCTGCGGCACGCCCGGTTCGGCGAGCTGCCCCCGGCGGCCCGCCCGGAGGAGCGGGTCGAGCTGACCGAGACCGAGCCGCGTCGGGACCGCCCGGAGCCGGACGACCCGCACCGCTGGGACCTGCGGCACGGCGCCTGACCCGAGCCGCGGCGGGGCGGCTCCCTCGGTGCTCCCGTCATCCGTTTCCGGCCGGCCGGCCGGCCAGGGTAGGGGAGATGACCCCGGAGCCGCTCGTACCTCGGCGAGGAGGAGGACGCCGACCGCCGCGTCCTCGGGTCTGCGGCTCCCGGGTGCGGTGGGCGGCGTCAGGTTGGCGCTGGCCGACGCGGGTGGACGGTCAGCGGGGCCAGGTGGTGAAGCGGCTGCGGACGTGCGCGACGCGGGCGGCCCCCAGGCCGTAGCGGGCGAAGCGGGCGTCCGGCAGCCGGTCGAGGTAGCGGCCGGCGTCGCGGACGTCCGCCGGGTCCAGGCCAGGGTCGAGCTGCCAGGCGAGCGCCAGCAACTCGGCGACGTCGTGCCGGTCGAGGGCCGCCGCCACGTCGATGTAGTCCCGGACCTCGCGCCGGTTCACCAGGGCGGCGGTCTTGCTGGCCATCAGGTCCCGGACGTCCATCACCGGGCCGAGGTCCATCACGACCGGGCTGCGGTGCCGGTCGAGGCGGGCCAGACTGAGCCGCAGCTGCCGCCCGTCCCGGCTCACCACGAAGTCCCGCAGATCCCGGTCGAAGCCGTCGAACAGCCCGGCCAGCTCACTGTCCGGATCCGCGTCCTCCACGACGAAACCGGCGCGCTCCAACGCCACCCGGACGTCCCCGGCCGCTGCCGCGGCGGCCCCCTCGACGTCGGCGAACAGGTCCACGTCCTCGGTCGGGCGGGTCACCAGCCCGTGGGCCGCCCACGCCACGCCACCGCCCAGCACGAACCGGTGCGGCCCGGCCGCCGACAGAGCCAGCCGGGCCACCTCCCGGTAGAACCCGTGCAGGTGCGCGGTGGTCACGCCGTACGGAGACCGGGGTGACGGCTCTCCCACGCCTGGCGTACGCCTCGCGGCAGGTTGAGCAACCGCCACACCCGTCGCAACGTCCGGCCGTTGATCAGATCGCGAAGATCGTCGGTGCGGGTGGTCTCCCGCAGGACGTTCTCGTACATCCACAGCAACTGGTCCGGGTCGCCCAGGTCGAAGCGGCGGTCCGGGCACCACATCAGCCGTACCGGCAGCTCGACGACGCCCCGGGTCGGGCCGGCCAGCTCGGCGAGCGTACGGGCCACCACAGCGGGTCGGCCGGGCCGTGCCTGATGGGGCACGCCGGCTGCCGTGGGGGAGAGGCCCTGCATGGTGTCAGCGTAACGCCAGACTGGCCGGGTGGGTGGTGTCGGCTCAGCCCTGTTCCGTGGCGAGATCTTGGAAGGGTTTGGCCCCTGGAGGGGCCGAATTCTTCCATGATCTCGATGCGTCCCCTGCGCCGGCTGGGTGGTATGTCCGGTTGGTCTGTGCCGTGTCAGGCCCGGGTGTCTGGTTTGGGGGTGGTCGGCGGCATGGTGGGGGTGGAATGGTGGCGGGGGCGGGGTCGTTACATCACCTGGACGATCGAGCAGCGCCCCGCCTTGATGGCAGGGCGAGCGGCCCCGGAATGATGGCGGGCCGGCGGTCGTTACATCTGGTCCCGGCATCACGAGCGCCGCCCACCCCGCAGGGTGTGGCCTGCGGATCCCCCGGGTTGCCGGTCTTGGTTGCACCCGTCTGGTCCACCCCCTGGGCCGTGGACGGGATCCCCCGAAGTCTTTCGAGTGCCTGAGTGGTGCTCGCACCCCGCCGTGGTCCCCCTCGTGGTGGTGGTGTCGATCCCCCGAATGGAGCTTGGTGATGAACACGATGCTGCGTAAGAGCGTTCTGGGTGTTGCTGGTCTGGCGTTCGCCACCGGTGTGTTCGCCGGCCCCGCTCACGCCGCCCCCGTGGTGGAGTCGAAGCCGGTGGCCGTCGCGGTGCTGGCCGACAAGCCCGACACCGGCAAGCTGATTCCGCACGGTGTGCAGGGCAAGCAGTCGCGTGTCGACCTGGACGACGAGCAGGTCGCGAATGTGAAGGCGATCATCGCGGCGACGAAGAAGGCCGGCATGGACGAGCGGGCCGCCGTGGTGGCCATCGCGACCGCGTTGCAGGAGTCGAAGCTGGTCAACCTGGGTCACCTGGGTGAGCGCAACGACCACGACTCGCAGGGCCTGTTCCAGCAGCGCCCGTCCAGCGGGTGGGGCACGGTCGAGCAGATCACCGACCCCGAATACTCCACGCTGGCGTTCCTGAAGGGTCTCAAGCAGGTCGACGGTTGGCAGGACATGCCGCTGACCAAGGCCGCCCAGACGGTGCAGGTGTCGGCCTACCCGTTCCACTACGCCCAGTGGGAGACCCAGGCCGCCGACCTCGTCGCCGAGCACTGGAACAACTGACCCACAGTCTTTCCTCGACAGGGGGAACCAAGCCGCTGGCCGGCACCCGAAATCCGGGTGCCGGCCAGCGGTGTATCCGCACCCCCGCGCCGGACGTGGTCGTGGTCACCAGGGTGGGTGGAACAGGAGGGCGGGGTAGCGTGTTGAGTCGGGTGTCGGTGTGTCCAGTGTCCCCGGGCCTCACCTTAAATGCCGTCGCGGAATACCAGTCCGGCTGGAGCCGCCACGCGCCACTCGCCGAGAGGCGACCTGCACACCGACACCCCAGCGCCGCCCCCGAGCCCACACCGGGCCCGGGGGCGGCACTGCCTCCACAGCAGGAAACCCCGCCCGGCCCGGGCGGTCCCGGTATCCGAGGTAATCGCGGTGGTCGGGGTCGCGAGTGTCGGTCGGCTGCCCTAAGGTTCGAGGGGTCGGGGTCGGCGCCGGGAGGGGGTGGCGCGGTGGGTCTGCGGACCTTCATCGAGGGCTGGCCGGTCTACCGGCAGCTCACCGGCACCGATCCGCTCGGCCGGGGTGCCGCGGCGCAGTCGAAGCGATCGGCGGAGCTGACCGCCCGCACGGAGACCGCGGACCGGGTGGCCCGCTCGGTGTGTCCGTACTGCGCGGTTGGCTGCGGGCAGCGGGTCTACGTCAAGGACGAGCAGGTCGTCCAGATCGAGGGCGACGCGGACAGCCCGATCTCCCGCGGCCGGCTCTGCCCGAAGGGTTCGGCCAGCAAGAGCCTGGTCACGAGTCCGTTGCGGGAGACGAAGGTCCGTTACCGCCGGCCGTACGGCACGGAGTGGGAGGATCTGGATCTCGACGTCGCGCTCGACATGATCGCCGACCGGGTCCTCGCCGCCCGTGAGCAGACCTGGGAGGACGTCGACAGCGAGGGCCGGCCGTTGAACCGGACGCTGGGCATCTCCAGCCTGGGCGGGGCGACCCTGGACAACGAGGAGAATTACCTCATCAAGAAGTTGTTCACCGCGATGGGGGCGCTCCAGATCGAGAACCAGGCGCGCATTTGACACTCCGCCACCGTCCCCGGTCTGGGGACCAGCTTCGGTCGCGGTGGGGCGACGGATTTCCAGCAGGCGCTCTCGCGCTCTGACGTCATCGTCATCCAGGGTTCGAACATGGCCGAGGCCCATCCGGTGGGCTTCCAGTGGGTGATGGAGGCGAAGAAGCGCGGCGCGAAGGTCTTCCACGTCGATCCGCGGTTCACCCGCACCAGCGCGCTCGCCGACACGTACCTGCCGATCCGCGCGGGCACCGACATCGCCCTGCTCGGCGGGGTGGTGCGCTACATCCTGGAGAACGAGCTTGACTTCCGGGAGTACGTGCTGGCTTACACCAATGCGGCGACGGTCGTCAGCGAGCACTTCGTCGACGCCGAGGACCTGGACGGGCTCTTCTCGGGCTTCAGCCGGGAGACGCGCGCGTACGACCAGACCACCTGGCAGTACGCGGGCCAGGAGCGGGACGGCGGGATCGAGGACACGGGCCGGGAGCGGGACAGCGCTGCCGGCCTGCGCCACGAGTCGCACGGTATGCCGGTGGCGGCCGTCGCCATGCGGGACGAGACGTTGCAGCATCCGCGTTGCGTCTACCAGATCCTCAAGCGTCACTTCGCCCGCTACACGCCGGAGATGGTGGAGCGGGTCTGCGGCGTCCCGCAGGAGAAGTTCCTCGAGCTGGCCCGGGCCTGGACGGAGAACTCCGGGCGGGAGCGGACCGGCGCGCTCGTCTACTCGGTGGGCTGGACGCAGCACAGTGTCGGCGTGCAGTACATCCGTACCGGGGCGATCATCCAGTTGCTGCTGGGCAACGTGGGGCGACCCGGTGGCGGCGTCCTGGCGCTGCGGGGGCACGCCAGCATCCAGGGCTCGACGGACATCCCGACGCTGTTCAACCTGCTTCCCGGCTACCTGCCGATGCCGCACCACGCCAGTCACCCCACCTTCCAGCAGTGGGTGGACAGCATCCGCCACCCGGGGCAGAAGGGCTACTGGGCGAACGCGCGGGCGTACGCCGCCAGCCTGCTCAAGGCGTACTGGGGGGACGCGGCGACGCCGGAGAACGACTTCTGTTACGGCTACCTGCCGCGGATGACCGGCGATCACGGCACGTACCAGCAGGTGCTGAACATGATCGACGGCAAGGTCAAGGGGTACTTCCTGCTCGGTCAGAACCCGGCGGTCGGCTCGGCGCACGGCAAGGCGCAGCGCCTCGGCATGGCGAACCTCGACTGGCTGGTGGTCCGCGACCTGTTCATGATCGAGAGCGCGACGTTCTGGCGGAACAGCCCGGAGGTGGAGACCGGTGAGATCGTGCCGGAGGAGTGCCGCACCGAGGTCTTCTTCCTGCCGGCCGCGTCGCATGTGGAGAAGGAGGGCACCTTCACGCAGACCCAGCGGGTGCTGCAGTGGCGGGAGAAGGCGGTCGAGCCGCCGGGTGACGCCCGCTCGGAGTTGTGGTTCTTCTACCACCTGGGGCGGCGGCTGCGGGAGCGGCTGGCCGGCTCCGACAGGCCGCGCGACCGGGCCCTGCTGGACCTCGCGTGGGACTACCCCACGCACGGTCCGCACGCGGAGCCGAGCGCCGACGCGGTGCTGCGCGAGATCAACGGGTACGAGGTGGCCACCGGCCGTCTGTTGCCGTCGTTCACCGAGGCCCGCGACGACGGTTCCACCGCGATCGGCTGCTGGATCTACACCGGCGTCTACCAGGACGGGGTCAACCAGGCCGCGCGCCGCAAGCCGCGGCACGAGCAGGACTGGGTGGCCGCCGAGTGGGGCTGGGCCTGGCCGGCGAACCGGCGCACCCTCTACAACCGTGCCTCCGCCGACCCGGAGGGTCGGCCGTGGAGCGAGCGCAAGAAGTACGTCTGGTGGGACGCCGGCAAGGGCGAGTGGACCGGCTACGACGTGCCGGACTTCGAGCGGACGAAGCCGCCGTCGTACCGGCCGCCGCCGGGTGCCGCGGGTGTGGAGGCGATCTCCGGCGACGACGCGTTCATCATGCAGGGGGACGGCAAGGGCTGGCTGTACGCGCCCAGCGGCGTCCTCGACGGGCCGTTGCCGACGCACTACGAACCGCCCGAGTCGCCGATGCGCAACCTGATGTACGGGCAGCAGGGCAACCCGATGCGCAAGATCTACCACCATCCGGTGAACCGGATCAATCCCAGCCCGCCGGAGCCGCACAGCCAGGTCTACCCGTACGTGTTCACCGTCAGCCGGCTCACCGAGCACCACACCGCCGGTGGGATGAGCCGGTTCGTCCGGCCGCTGGCCGAGTTGCAGCCGGAGATGTTCGTGGAGGTGTCGCCGGAGCTGGCCGTCGAGGTCGGGCTGGCGCACCTGAGCTGGGCGCACCTGGTCAGCGGTCGCGCGGTGATCGAGGCCAAGGTGCTGGTGACCGACCGGCTCACACCGCTGCGGGTCGAGGGCCGGGTGATCCACCAGGTCTGGTTGCCGTACCACTTCGGCCGTCAGGGGATGGTGACCGGCGATTCGGTCAACGACCTGTTCGGGATCAGCCTCGACCCGAACGTGCTCATCCAGGAGAGCAAGGTGGGTACCTGCGACATCCGACCGGGCCGGCGGCCCACCGGGCCGCCGCTGCTCCACCTGGTCGCCGAGTATCAGCGTCGGGCCGGGTTGACCGGGGAGCGGAGCGTGCCGATCGTCACCACCGACGCCGGCACGGACGGGGGGCAGGTATGACGATGTTGGAGGGCGACAGCCTCCACGGGCCGCTCGACCCCGCCGCGGACGCCGGGTGGACCGCGGCGCCACCACGGATGGGCTTTTTCACCGACACGAGCGTCTGCATCGGCTGCAAGGCCTGCGAGGTGGCCTGCAAGGAGTGGAACGGCGTGCCCGCCTCCGGTTTCGACCTGCTCGGCATGTCGTACGACAACACCGGCGCGCTGACCGCGAACTCGTGGCGGCACGTGGCGTTCATCGAGCAGCCCCGGCCGGCCGGGCACCGGACGCCGCCGTTCGCGGGCAACCCGACCGGGGCCGCGGTGAGCTCCGCGTCGGCGGCCGTCGCCGCCGGCAGCCCGAACGACACCGGCACCGACCCGGGCGTGCCACCGGGCTCGTCCGAGGCGGCCGCCCGGATGGCGACGAGCAGCGGGGCCGGTGGGGCGGAGCGCCACGGGACGCGGTTCCTCGGCATGCCGGCGGCGCGCCCGCCCGGCCGCACCGGCAGCGCCGAGGGGCGTACCGACTTCCGCTGGCTGATGATGTCCGACGTGTGCAAGCACTGCACGCACGCGGGCTGCCTGGACGTCTGCCCGACCGGCGCGCTGTTCCGCACCGAGTTCGGCACGGTGGTGGTGCAGGAGGACATCTGCAACGGCTGCGGCTACTGCGTCTCGGCGTGCCCGTACGGGGTGATCGACCGGCGTAAGGACGACGGTCGGGCGTGGAAGTGCACGCTCTGCTACGACCGGATCGGCGCCGGGAAGACCCCGGCCTGCGCCCAGGCCTGCCCCACCGAGTCCATCCAGTACGGCCCGCTGGACGAGCTGCGGGAGCGGGCGGCCGCCCGGGTCGCCACCCTGCACGAGCGGGGGGTGCCGGAGGCGCGGCTCTACGGGCACGACCCGACCGACGGCGTGGGCGGCGACGGCGCGTTCTTCCTGCTGCTGGACGAGCCGGAGGTGTACGGGCTGCCTCCTGACCCGGTGGTGACGACGCGGGACCTGCCGCGGATGTGGAAGCGGGCCGGCCTGGCCGCCCTGGCCATGGCGGCGGCGGCCGTCGCCGCGTTCGTCGGAGGGTCCTCGTGAGTCCGGACCGCCCGGTCGGTGACCGGTTCCGCCGCTACCGGGACCTGGCCGTCCCGGAGGCCGAGTTCACCTCCTACTACGGCCGGCCCATCCTCAAGCCGCCGGTGTGGACGTGGGACATCGCCGCGTACCTGTTCACCGGTGGCGTGGCGGCCGGGTCGTCGCTGCTGGCCGCCGGCGGGCAGCTCACCGGCCGGCCGGTGCTACGGCGGGCCGGGCGGGTCACCGCGTTGGCCGCGGTCACCGCCAGCGCGGTCTTCCTCGTCAAGGACCTGGGCCGGCCGGAGCGGTTCCACCACATGCTGCGGGTGGCGAAGCCGACCTCACCGATGTCGGTCGGCACGTGGATCCTCACCGCGTACGGGCCGGCGGCCGGGCTCGCGGCGGTCGCCGAGGCCGCCCCGTGGCTGCCCCGGCGCGGGGTTCCCGGAGTGGTGCGCCGGGTGCTGCCGCCGGTGGGGCACGCCGCCGGGCTGGCCGCGGCGGCGACGGCGCCCGCCCTGGCCACGTACACCGGGGTGCTGCTCGCCGACACGGCCGTGCCGTCGTGGCACGAGGCGTACCCGGAACTGCCGGTCATCTTCGCGGGCAGCGCCCTGGCCAGCGGTGCCGGCGTCGGTCTGGTCGCCGCGCCGCCGCACGAGGCCGGCCCGGCCCGCCGGCTGGCGGTGGCCGGCGCGGCCCTCGAACTGTACGGCTCGCACCGCGTGGAGACACGGCTCGGGCTGCTCAGCGAGCCCTACACGACGGGCCGGCCCGGCCGGCTGCTGCGCGCGGCGCGGGCGCTGACCGTCGCCGGGGCTGCCGGGGCGCTGCTCGGCCGGCGCAGCCGGATCGCCTCCGTGGCGTCCGGGGTCGCGCTGCTCGCCGGGTCGGTGGCCACCCGGTTCGGGATCTTCTACGGCGGGGTCGCCTCGGCGCGCGATCCGAAGTACACGGTGGTGCCGCAGCGGGAACGGGTCGCGCGGCGGCGGGCGGAGACCGGCGACGCCGACCGGTGACGGCCCGCCGAGCCAGTGCCGACACGCCCAGCCGGTGACGGCCGCCCGGCCAGTGCGAGTTCGCCGACGGTAGCCCGCCGAGCCGGTGGCGGCCCGGACGGCCGGCTGCGGCGGCCCGCTGCGGCCGGTCGCCGCCGCCCGGCGGGCCGCGGCGGGCCGCGCTGTGGTCAAATGCTGCGTGGAGGCGTTCAGGCGGCTGGTGCCCCTCCCGGTCTTCAAAACCGGTGTGGTCCGGGACCCGGGCCAGGCGGGTTCGATTCCCGTCCGTCTCCGCCAAGCACGGTGGGAGTTGACGTGACAGCCGACGGCAGCGCCGATCCACGCCGGCGGGTGCCGCGCACCGACACGCTGCTGGCCGACCCGCGGGTCGCCGCCGCCGTCGCCACCCACGGCCGGGACCGGGTGAAGGCGGCCGTGCGCCGGGCGCAGGAGCAGGCGCGGCGGGGCGAGACAACCCCCGAGGGGGTACGCGACGCCGCGCTGGCGGCTCTCCCCGCCCCGGCGCCGCGGGCGGTGCTCAACGCGACCGGGGTCGTGCTGCACACCAACCTCGGCCGCGCGCCGCTGTCGCCGGCGGCCGTCGCCGCGGTGGTGGCCGC
Source organism: Micromonospora sp. WMMC415 (assembly GCF_009707425.1). GTDB lineage: Bacteria > Actinomycetota > Actinomycetes > Mycobacteriales > Micromonosporaceae > Micromonospora. Next base: position 4,129,906 of record NZ_CP046104.1, read on the forward strand.
CGCCGGGCACACCGACGTCGAACTCGACCTGGCCACCGGCCGGCGGGCCCGGCGCGGCCGGGACGCCCTCGACGCGCTCGCCGCCGCGGTCCCCGACGCCGGGGCGGTGCACGTGGTCAACAACGGCGCCGCCGCGCTGGTGCTCGCCGCCACCGCGCTCGCCGCCGGCCGGGAGATCGTGGTCAGCCGGGGCGAACTGGTGGAGATCGGCGACGGCTTCCGCCTGCCGGACCTGCTGGTGAGCACCGGCGCGCGGCTGCGCGAGGTGGGCACCACCAACCGTACCCACCTCGACGACTACACCGCCGCGCTGGGGCCGGACACCGGCTTCGTGCTCAAGGTGCACCCGTCGAACTTCCAGGTCAGCGGTTTCACCTCGACGGTGCCGGTGCGCGCGCTGGCCACCCTCGGGGTGCCGGTCGTCGCCGACATCGGCTCCGGCCTGCTCGTCCCCGACCCGCTGCTGCCCGACGAGCCGGACGCCGCGTCCACGCTGCGCGACGGAGCGGCGCTGGTGACGGCCAGCGGCGACAAGTTGCTCGGCGGGCCGCAGGCCGGGTTGTTGCTCGGCGACGCCGGCCTGGTGCGGCGGCTGCGCCGCCACCCCCTGGCCCGGGCACTGCGGGTGGACAAGGTGACCCTGGCGGCGCTGGGCGCCACCCTCGCCGACCCGGTGACACCCACCCGGGCGGCGCTGCACGCCGAGCCGGCGGCGCTGCGGGCCCGCACCGAGCGGTTACGGGACGCCCTCGCCGCCGACGGGTGCAAGGCCGAGGTGGTACCGGCCGTCGCCGTGGTCGGCGGGGGCGGCGCTCCCGGCGTGGAGCTGGCCTCGTGGGCGCTGAGCCTGCCCGAGTCGTACGCGTACCCGCTGCGCACCGGGCAGCCGCCGGTGCTCGGGCGGGTGGCCCACGGCCGGCTGCTGCTGGACCTGCGCTGCGTCCCCGCCGACGCCGACGACACCGTCCGCGCCGCCGTGCTGCGCGTCCCCACGGACGGCTGACCATGTTCGTGGTGGCCACCGCCGGGCACGTCGACCACGGCAAGTCCACGCTGGTGCGGGCACTGACCGGGATGGAGCCGGACCGGTGGGCCGAGGAGCGCCGGCGGGGCATGACGATCGACCTCGGGTTCGCGTGGACCGCCCTGCCGTCCGGGCGGACGGTCGCGTTCGTCGACGTGCCCGGGCACGAGCGGTTCGTGCCGAACATGCTCGCCGGGGTTGGCCCGGTGCCGGCGGCGCTGGTGGTCGTCGCCGCCGACGAGGGCTGGATGCCCCAGTCGGCCGAGCACCTGGCGTCGCTGGACGCGCTGGGCGTGTCGTACGGGCTGCTGGTGGTGACCCGCGCGGACCTGGCCGAGCCGGGGCCGGCGCTGGCGCAGGCGCGGCACCAGCTGGCCGGCACGTCGCTGCGCGCCGTCGACGCGGTGGCGGTGAGCGCGGTGACCGGCGCCGGGCTGCCGGAGCTCCGGGCGGCCCTGGACCGGCTGGCCGGTGCCCTCCCCGCCCCGGTGGCGGACGCCCCGGTGCGGCTCTGGGTGGACCGCAGCTTCACCGTCCGGGGCAGCGGGACCGTGGTGACCGGGACCCTGGGCGCCGGCCGGCTCGCCGTCGGGGACGAGCTGGAATGCGCGGCGACCGGTGAGGCGGTCCGGGTCCGCGGGCTGCACTGCCTCGGCGTCGCCCGCGCGGAGGTCGCCGCCGTCGCCCGGGTGGCGGTCAACCTGCGCGGCACGCCCCGCGAGCGGTTCGGCCGGGGCGACGCGCTGCTCGCGGCGGGCCGGTTCCACCGCACCGACCTGTTCGACGTCCGGGTGACCGGCGACCCGGCCGCCGGCCTGCCGGCCACCCTCACCCTGCATGTCGGTTCCGCCGCCGTGCCCGCCCGGGTCCGCCCGCTCGGTACGGACACCGCCCGGCTGCGGCTGGCCCGCCCGCTGCCGCTGCTGGTCGGCGACCGGGCGCTGCTGCGCGATCCGGGCCGCCACCACGTCGCCGGCGGCGTGACCGTGCTCGATGTGGCGCCCCCGCCGCTGGCCCGTCGCGGCGCGGCCGCCGCGCGGGCGGCCGTACTGGCCAGCCTGGACGGTCGGCCCGACCTCGCCGGCGAGCTGCGCCGCCGCAAGCTGGCCCGGGCCGGCGACCTCACCCGGATGGGCGTCGCACCGGCGGGCCGGCCGGTCGCCGGGGACTGGCACGCCGACCCGGCGCACTGGCGGCGGCTCGGCACCCGCCTGGCCGAGGAGGTCGACCGGTACGCGACCGCGCACCCACTGGAACCGGGCGCCCCGGTCGAGCTGCTGCGGCAGCGCCTCGACCTGCCCGAGCGGGCGCTGGTCGCGGCCCTGGTGCGGCCCCCGCTGCGGCTGCACGCGGGGCGGGTCACCGCCGCGGCGGCCGACGTGTTGCCCGAGCCGGTGGCGCGTGCCGTCGCGCGGGTGCGCGCCGCGTACGCCGGGCACCCGTTCCGGGCCCCGGAGGCGGACCACCTGGCCGATCTGGGGCTGGGGCCGCGGGAGATCGGCGCGGCCGTGCGGGCGGGGGCGCTGCTGCGGCTGGCCGACAACGTGGTGTTGCCGCCCGGCGCGCTCGACGACGCCGTCCGGGTGCTGGCCGGGCTGCCGCAGCCGTTCACGCTCAGCACCGCGCGGCAGGCGCTGGACACGACCCGGCGGGTGGCCGTGCCCCTGCTGGAGTTGCTGGACCGGCGGGGTGTGACCCGGCGGCTGCCGGGGGACAGCCGCATCGTCGTCGGGCGGTAGCGGCGTGGCCGACGGCGGAGCGGGCGTAACCGGCCCCGCCGGGGGTGGCAGTCGCCTAGCGTCGGGCCATGGACCCTTCGGCGGTCTGGCGGGACAAGCAGCACAAGTGGCGGATCGAGGCGTACCGGGCGCCGGACCTGCGCTTCGCCATCTTCGCCACCAACGGCACCACCGAGTCCGCGCCGCTGTGGCTGTTCGGGATGACGGCGTTGGCCCGGTGGCTGATGAGCCACAAGATCTCTCTCGACGACCTGGAGGTCGACTGAGACCCCCGATCGGGGTGAATTGCGGCATTCAACCCCGTACGCCCGCGCTACCGGTCTACCGTCGCTGAATGTGAAGGACCGAGGATTGCGCACCGCCCTCACCGTGCTGGCCGGCCTCGCGGTGATCTACTTCGGCATGAGCGGCAGCGACGCGGAGGACGGGGAGGGGATCTCCGGCGGCCTGGTGGTGCTCGCCGTGCTCGCGGCCCTGCTCGTGTGGCACCTGACCAAGCCGGGGAACAACGCGGCGAAGTGAGCCGCCCCGCGTCCATGCAGCAGCTCACCGGCCCGCCGCCCGCGCGACCTCGCCGGCGGGCTCCTCGCCGAGGGCCACCCGTACCAGGGCCGACGCGAGGCGGCCGAAGTCCCCGTCGTCGACCAGCCCGGCGAGCCGCTCCGGGTCGTGGGGCAGGCCCAGCCGCCGCGCCCCGCTCAGGGCGCGCCGGTCGGCGTACGGGCGCAGGTCCGGCCACACCGCCTGGGCCTCGCGCAGGAAGATGTCCGCCCCGGTGGGCCCGATGCCGGGGAACTCGGTCAGCAGGCGGCGCAACCGGGCCGGCTGCCCCTGCCCCTCGCGGTGCATCCGGCGCAGGTCGCCGTGCCAGCGGTCCAGGCAGAGCCGTGCGCCGTCGCCGAGCATCGTGGCGGTCCGCTCGTCGTACCGGCGGTAGTGGCCCCGACCGAGGGCGTCGACCCGGTCCTGCCAGCTCGCCGCCCGCATCGCCTGCGGGGTGCGGTAGCCGGCGGCGAACAGCTCCCGGGCGGCGGCCACCGCCACGCACGCCCGGATCCGGGTGCTGAGCAGGGTGGCCAGCACCAGCAACTGGTAGAGCGGCCCCGGCCGGTCGGCCAGTCGGACACCGGCCTCCTCGGCGTACGTGCGCCCGCCCCGCTCCAGCAGCACCCGTGCCGTCCTGCGGTCATCGCCCATCGCGCGGGGGTACCCGGCCGGTGCGGCGTTAGCCCTGCCGGGGGACGGCGGGACCGGAATGGCGCCGGTGGCGGTGGGTACCCGGTCGGGGAGGCGGCGTACGCCGTGCGCCGCCGCCCACGCGGAAGGAGACATCCCGTGACGAACCCGCAGCAGCAGGAGTTCCGGCGCAACGCCCGGGGCTCGAACGTCCAGGACAACAAGGGGCCCGGGCCGAAGGGCCACCCGCTCAACCGGGGCTCCTCGCGGGGTGACGAGGGACGTCCGGTGCCCAAGGGGCAGATCTCCCCGTACGGCCCCGCAGCGGAACCGGTGGCCGAGGACGAGAGCTGACCGCCGGCACACACCCGCGCCGCCCGCTCCCAGCTGGGGACGGGCGGCGCGGGCGATTCCGGGCCGGTCAGCGGCGCGGCGACCGGAGCCGGTTCCAGGTGGCCGCCGCCGCCAGACCGAACGCCAGGTGCGGGATGAGGTCGGACAGCCAGTCGGTCCGGCTCCAGGTGCGCGGATCGGTGACGCCGAGCGCGGCCAACGACCCGTCCGACATGGTCATCACCCCGCCGCCGAGCACCCCGCTGGCCAGTGGCAGCGGCATGCGCCGGCCCCGGGCCAGCAGAGCGAACCCGATTCCGGCGGTGACGCCCAGGCCGTAGCCGAGCAGGGCGCCGAGGCCCGAGCGGCGGTTGGCCGCCCGGGCCTCGGGCCCGAGGTCGACGTGCGCCACCTGGGCGACGCGGCGGGCGCTCTCCTCGGGGCTGCTGCTGGCCGGCCGGGCCCGCAGCGTCATGTCCAGGTAGGTGACCGCGTTCAGGGCCGTGCTGCCGACCGCGCCGGCGATCGCCCCGTCGGCCAGGTCCGCCGCCCTCACGTCGGGTCGCCGGCTTCCCGCTCGCTCTTCGGCCCGTAGATCCGCTCGCCGCGGACCACGCCTCGCTGGCCCCGGTCCTGCTGGAGGATCCGGTTGGCGACGTCGTCCGCCTTCTGGTCCGACACCCGCCGTCCGGAATCGTCGATCGCGTTCCGCATGCGTGCGCGCTGCTTGTCGTACGCGTTGCTGCCCGGCCGTGGTCCTGGCATCGCTGCCTCCTCCGGTCGTCCTCGCCGTTGGCGTACCGGGCTGGTCTACCCGTCGGTGCGCCGGTCAACCGTGCCCGGGCGGGTGCCGACGTCGCGGCGCCGGACCGGTCAGTGTGGCGCGCGGACGACGGCGACCGGGCAGTCGGCGTGGTGCAGCGCGGAGTGGCTCACCGAGCCCAGCAGCAGGCCGCTCAACTCGCTGCGGCCCCGCCCGCCGACGACGAGCAGTTGCGCCTGCCGGGACGCCTCGGTGAGCATCCGCGCCGGGCGGCCGTGGGCGGTGGCCCGGCGGACGGTCAGGTCCGGCCACCGGTCGCCGAGCCCCGCGACGGACTCGGCGAGCACCCGCTTCTCCTCGTCGCGCAGGTCGCTCTCGTCGTACACCAGGGGCTGCATGTCGCCGGGGCCGGTGGAGACCGGGTGCCGGTAGGCGTGCAGCGCGACCAGCTCGGCGCCGCGCAGCGCGGCCTCCTCCGCCGCGAACTCGACGGCCAGGCGGGACACCTCGGAGCCGTCCACGCCGACGACGACCGGTCCGTCGGAGCGGTCGCTGCCGCGGGCGACCAGGATCGGACAGTCGGCGTACGTGGCGACCTGCACCGCGACGGAGCCGACCACCAGGGCCGTGAACCCGCCGAGTCCCCGGTCGCCCAGCACGATCATCACCGCGGTCGGCGACTCGCCGACCAGGACCGCGGCGGCTTCCCCGTCGATGATCTCGCCGGACACGCGCAGGTCCGGCACGGCCGCCCTGGCCTCGGCGACGGCCGCCGCGACCAGCTGCTCGGCCTGGTGGCGGATTCCCGCGCCGGGCGGGCCGCCGGCGGGCGCGTCCACCGGCACGTTCAGCAGCGGCCAGATGAATCCGTGGACGACGCGTAGGGGGCGGTCGCGGCGGGCCGCCTCGACGGCCGCCAGACGGACGGCGCGTAGGGACGGCTCCGAGCCGTCCACGCCGACCACCACCGCCGCGCTGTTGGCCGAGTTCACCCGCTCACCTCCGGGGCCAGTATCGCCGTCACCGTACGGTCGCGCGGCGATACCGCCCAGACCGGACGGTGGGTACGCTGGCGACGACCACCGGGGAGGGAGCGTCGTCGATGGTTGAGGAACCCGACCAGCCGAGCACCGCACGGATGATCGACCACTGGCTCGGCGGGGAGCACCACTTCCCGGTCGACGTCGCCGCCGCCCGGGCCTTCGAGTCGGCGTACGGGCCGTGCGCGCCGGTGTTCCGGGAGCTGCGCGCCTTCCTCGGCCGGGCGGTGCGGTCGATGGCCGCCGAGGGGGTGGACGGGTTCCTGGTCTTCGGGGCGGGTGTGCCCACGAGGGGCAACGTACACGAGGCCGCCCCGGACGCGACGGTGCTCTACACCGACGTCGACCCGGTCACCATCCGGCTCGGCCAGCGGATCCTGGCCGACAGCGACCGGGCCGGCTACGGCTTCGGCGACGCGACGGACATCGGCACCGTCGACCCGGCGCAGCTGCACCGGTTCGTGCCGGGGTGGGGACGCAGACCGGTCGGCGTGGTCTTCCTGGGCCTGGCCGCGTTCCTCGACGACGAGACGCTGGCCCGCACCCTCGACGAGCTGTACGAGGCGACGCCACCGGGCAGCCTGCTCGCGGTGGACTTCGACACCGAGGAGCTGGCCGGGTACCCCCGGGCCCTGGCGATGATGGGGCCGGCTTTCCGGATGCGGGCGCCGGCGGCGTTCCGCCCGTTGCTCGGCCGGTGGACGCCCACCACCGACGGGATCGTGCCGATCACGCACTGGCGGCCCGACGGAACACCGGCGGCGGTGCCGGACGCCTTCCACGGCGGGGTGGCCGTGCGCGGCGAGGACTGACGCAGGTGGTGACGGTGTCGGCCGGCCACGCCGATACCGGGCACCGCGGCGGGTCGCCGTCTCCGTATGATGCTTGCCCTGCTGCAAGTGTTGTTCGGAGGGAACCATGTCGGACCCGCTGGGCCTGGTGTCGCGCGCGCTCCGTGCCGCCCGGCCGGACGGGCTGGTGGAGGCCGCCGACCGGGCGATCCGCTCCGGGCTCGGCGCGACGCGGACGGCCGTGTTCATCGCGGACTACCGGCTGGGCGGCCTGTGGCCGGTGGGCGACGGCGGCCCACCCGACCGGCGGGGTCTGGTGCGGCGGTGCTTCAGCAGCCAGCAGGCGATCAGCGAGCAGGACGCGGCCGGCCGGTGCCGGTGGTACCTGCCGCTGACGGCGTGGGGGGAGCGGGTCGGGGTGCTGCTGGTCGAGCTGCCGGGCCCGGTCGGGCCGGGGGTGGTCGACCAGGCGTCGGAGATCGCCGGTGAGCTGGCGACGGCGCTGCGGGCTGCGGACCGCGGCACCGACCGCTACCACCGGGTCCGCCGGCGCGAGCGCCTCAGCATGGCCGCCGAGTTGCAGTGGGAGCTGCTGCCCGGCCGCAGCGTGACCCACGACGCGTTCCAGCTCGCCGGCCAGTTGGAGCCGGCGTACACGGTGGCCGGTGACCACTTCGACTGGTCGGTGGACGGTGAGCGGCTGACCGTGACGGTGCTGGACGGTTCCGGCGTCGGACTCGCGGCGGCGGTGCTCACGGCCGTGACGGTGAACGCCCTGCGCAACGCGCGCCGCTCCGGCGAGGGTCTGGTGGAGCAGGCGGAGCTGGCCTCGGACACCGTCTTCCACCAGCATCGGGGCCTGCGGCACGTCGCCACGCTGCTGTTGGAGCTGGACACCGGCTCCGGCCGGCTGCGGGCCGTCGACGCCGGCTCGCCGCACCTGCTGCGCCTGCGCGGCGGCACGCTCTCCCGGATCGACCTGGAGCAGCAGCTGCCGCTGGGCATGTTCGGCGAGACCCGCTACGACGTGCAGGAGGTCGACCTGGAACCGGGGGACCGGCTGTTCGTGGTCAGCGACGGCGTGTGGGCGGCCGATCCGGCCGGGCGGGGCCGGTACGGGGACCGTGAGATGGGCCGGGCGATGCGCGCGGCGCGGTTGCAACCGCCACCGGAGGCGGTTGGTACGGTGATGCGCGAGTTGCGCGGGTGGCACGACGAGGCGGCCCTGCGGGACGACGCGGTGGTGGTCTGCCTGGACTGGCGCGGGTTCGGCAGTCGGGACGTGGAATGAGGGCGGGCGCCGCGCCGGTGGCGCCGACCCGAGCGGGACAATCGCAGGAGACAGCGGGTGGAGCGTTCTCCGGATCTGGCGGCGGCCATCGACGGGGCGGCGGAAGCCCTCGTGGGTGTGCTGGACTCGGCGGTCTCCCGGCAGCAGCTGACCGTCTCGCCGACGCAGCTGCGGGTGCTGTCGCTGCTCAGCAGTCGACCGGACACCAACGTCAACGGGCTGGCGGAGCTGCTGGACGTCGTGCCGTCGTCGGCGAGCCGGCTGTGCGACCGGCTGGAGGCCACCGGCCTGCTGCGGCGGGTGGGGGACCCGCGCGACCGGCGGGAGGTGCGGCTGGTGCCGACGCCCGCGGCGGAGGCGCTGCTGTGCGAGGTGCGGGACCGCCGGCACCGAGCCGTACAGGCGGTGCTCGACCGGATGCCGGGCCGGGTGCAGCAGGAGTTGCTCGTCGCGTTGCTGGCGTTCAGCCGGGCGGCGGCGTCGGCCGCCGAGCCGGCACCGGAGGTAGCCGTCCGCTCGGCGTGATCCCATCCTCGACTACCGTCCTAGGACGCTCTACGCGATGTGGCGCCCACCACACCCACGAGCGCGCGACAGGGCCGGCACCGGAGACCCGAACGGGCGCGACAGGGCAGATATAGTGGCAGCGCAACTCACCCGGCCCGTGATCCCACGTGATCACGGGCCGCGTCGGAAGTCGGCCCCGGGCCCGGGGCCGCAGGGGGAGCCGGTCGCAGCCGGCCCGAGAGCGCGTACGAGCCTCCGCACCGTCCGGTCCCGGCCGGGCGCCGGAGCGCGTCGCGGAGGAGGTTCGGTGTCGCGTCGGCCGGCTCGGGCAGGGCATCCGCGAGCCTCCGCCGGTGCGGGCGACCAAATCCTCACCCTGCCCAACCTGATCAGCTTCGTCCGGCTGCTCGGTGTCCCACTGTTCCTGTACCTGCTGCTGGTGCCGCGCGCCGACGTGGCGGCGATCGTGGTGCTGGCCGTCGGCGGCACCACGGACTGGGTGGACGGCTGGATCGCCCGCCGGCTCGGCCAGGTGAGCCGGCTGGGCGAGCTGCTGGACCCGCTCGCCGACCGGCTCTACATCCTGGCCACGCTGCTGGCGTTCACCGCCCGCGAGGTGGTGCCGTGGCAGTTCACCGTGGCGCTGCTGGCCCGGGAGCTGCTTCTGGTGGGGTCGCTCGCCGTGCTGCGGCGTCACGGGTACGGGCCGCCGCCGGTGCACTACGTCGGCAAGACGGCCACGTTCCTGCTGCTGGCCGCGTTCCCGATCCTGCTGCTCGCGGCGGCGGTACCGGCCGCGGCGACGGCGGCCGGCGCGATCGGCTGGGGGCTGGCATGGTGGGGCCTGGTGCTCTACTGGGTGGCCGGCGGGATGTACGTGGTGCAGGCAAGCCGGCTGGTGCGGGAGGCGAGGCGATGACCGGCACGCCGACGGAGAGCCCGCAGCGCACGGCGCGGGTGTACGCGCCGGACTTCCTGACCGAACTGTTCCGCAACCCGCTCGATCCGGGGTACGCGGACGCGGCGGAGCGCCGGCGGGAGGCGTCGCCGGCGGGGTGGCGGGACTGGTCGGCGCGGTCGGTGGCTGTGGTCGTCCTGCTGGTGCTGGGTTTCCTGTTCGCGGTGGCGTACCGGCAGACGGTGGCGGAGGCGCCGGGGCGCACCCAGGCCCGGGAGGGTCTGGTGCAGCAGATCAAGCAGCGGGAGACGGAGACCGACGGCCTGTCCGAGCGGGCCGACGAGCTACGGGCGGAGGTGGCCCGGTTGCGGGCCGCGGCGCTGGGCGGTTCGGAGGCGGCGCGGCTGCGCAACCTCGAGGCGGGCACGGGGATGGGCCGGGTGCGTGGTGACGGCGTCGTGGTGCGGCTGGCCGACGCGCCGCCGGACGAGGACGCGGTGCCCGACGCGGACGTGGGGCCGTCGAAGGTGATCTACACCGACCTGCAGGGGGTCGCGAACGACCTGTGGGCGGCGGGCGCGGAGGCGATCGCGATCAACGGTCAGCGGTTGACGGCGACGTCGACGATCCGGCAGGCGGGGCAGGCGATCCTGGTGGACTTCCGGCCGGTGACGGGGCCGTACGAGGTGTCGGCGATCGGGCCGGAGGAGATGCGGGAGCGGTACGAGCGGGGCCGGAGCGCGTCGACGATGCGGAAGGTGGCCGAGGACACGGGCTTGTCGTTCGGGATCCGTGACGCCGAGGACCTCACGTTGCCGGCCGCTCCGGAGCCGCGGCTACGCTACGCGCAGCCGCCGCCCAGCCCGAGTCCGACGCCGTCGGGTCGGTCGGTCAGTCCGGGGGCGTCCGGTTCGGGGACGTCTCCCAGCCCCTCCGGAGGTAGTCGATGATCGCGGTGTTGGCGTTGCTCGCGGGTGTCGGGCTCGGGTTGTGGCTCGACCCGACGGTGCCGGCGGCGCTGCAGCCGTACCTGCCGATCGCCGTGGTGGCGGCGTTGGACGCGGTGTTCGGCGGGGTGCGGGCCAAGCTGGACCGGATCTTCGACGACAAGCAGTTCGTGGTGTCGTTCATCTCGAACGTGCTGGTGGCGGGTCTGATCGTGTACCTGGGGGACCAGTTGGGCGTGGGCAGCCAGCTGTCGACGGGTGTGGTGGTCGTGCTGGGGGTGCGGATCTTCGGGAACGTGGCGGCGATCCGCCGGCACCTGTTCCGGGCGTAGGTTGTTGGTGATGAGCAGCGACGAGCACACCGAGACGGGTACCGGTTGGCCGCAGCCGGCGGGTCCGCGGCGTCCGTCGGGTCCGGCGGGGGAGCCGGATCCGCGGCCGGAGGCGCCGGATCCGGACGAGTTGAGCCCGTTGGTGCCGGAGGCCGCCCCGGAGCGGGAGGTGGCGCCGGGGGAGGAGCCGGCGGCGTCGGGCGGTGACGAGCTGACGGTGGATCTGTCGGCGGCGGGTGCGGCGGAGCCGGCCGGGGGTGACCGGGCGGCCGGTGCGGGGCGGCGGGTGAGTTCGGCGACGCTGATGATCGCGGTGCTGCTGGCGTTGCTGGGGTTCACGCTGGTGGAGCAGTTGCGGACGACGTCGGCGGATCCGACGACGTCGGCGGCGCGCCAGGAGGACCTGGTGCGGATCCTGTACGACCTGAACGCTCGGGAGGTTCGGCTGCGGCAGGACATCGCGACGTTGGAGGAGAGCCAGCGGCAGTTGCGTTCGGGTGAGCAGGGTCGGCAGGCGGCGTTGGCGGAGGCGGGCCGGCGGGCGGACGAGCTGGGGATCCTGGCGGGGACGCTGCCGGCGACGGGGCCGGGTTTGTCGGTGCGGTTCCAGGCCGGTGGCGGGAAGCCGATCTCGGCATCGCGGGTGCTGGACGCGGTGCAGGAGTTGCGTGGCGCGGGCGCGGAGGCGATGCAGATCTCCGGTGGGGACCGGGCGACGGTGCGGATCATCGCGTCGACGTTCTTCCTGGACGGGGAGAACGGGTCGTTGGTGGTGGACGGGCGGCGGTTGACGGGCCCGTACACGATCACGGTGATCGGGGATCCGGCGACGATGCGTACGGCGTTGAACATTCCGGGCGGGGTGGTGGCGACGGTCGCGGGTGACGGCGGTACGGTGATCGTCGAGGATCGTGAGGTCGCCGAGGTTTCGGCGCTGCACGCGCCGATCAAGCTGGAACACGCCCGTCCGGTCTCCTGACCGGCGCGGCCGGCGCCGGTTTCCCCGCGGGGGCCGGTGCACCGATGGGATGAAGGACGCGTCTGGTGATTCCTGAGGATCTGCGGTATACCGCCGAGCACGAGTGGGTGGCGGGTGGTGGCGACGGCGCTGTCCGGGTCGGCATCACGCACTTCGCGCAGGACGCGCTGGGTGACATCGTGTACGTCCAGCTGCCCGAGGTGGGGGCGGTGGTGACGGCTGGCGAGTCGTTGGGTGAGATCGAGTCGACGAAGAGCGTGTCGGAGATCTACGCCCCGCTGAGTGGGACGGTGTCGGCGCGCAACGAGGCGCTCGGCGACACTCCCGAGGTGGTCAACACTGATCCGTACGGTGCGGGTTGGCTGGTGGAGATCACCCCGGACGATCCGGCGGCGGTGGACGGGCTGCTGTCGGCGAGCGGGTACCGCGAGCTCACCGAGAGCTGAGTGTGTCCGTTGCCGGTGCGGCGGTTGGTCCGCGCGTCCGGTTGCCCTGCATTTCGGCGCTGGCTAGGCTCGCCCAGTCGACCGAGAATCCGATAGTTGAGCGTTGCGGAATTGCCTTCCCTGGCACGGGGAGCCAGCCGCCGGGTGAGAGACTGCCCGGCGGCCAGACCCGCCATTCCCGTACGCCGACGCAACTGATCCGTGAGGTGGTCCCATGACGCGCCCAGACGACGAGTTCCCCCCACTCGACGTCACTTCGACGCTCAATCTCGGTTCGCTCGACGAGGTCCTGGAGGGGCCGGACACCGATGTGGTGCCGAGCCGCATGTCGGGTTCGTTGCCGCCGGGGATGGCGCTGCTGGTGGTCCGGCGGGGTCCGAACGCGGGTGCCCGGTTCCTGTTGGACCACGATGTGACGACGAGTGGGCGGCATCCGGACAGTGACATCTTCCTTGACGACGTGACGGTGTCGCGGCGGCATGCCGAGTTCCACCGGGATGGTGGGACGTTCACGGTGCGCGACGTGGGGAGCTTGAACGGCACGTACGTGAATCGTGAGCGGGTCGAGGCGGCCACGTTGAGCAACGGTGACGAGGTGCAGATCGGTAAGTTCCGGGTGGTGTTCATCGCCGGTCCGCGGCCGGAGGAGGCCGGCCGGGGGTGAACGAGCCTGCGGCGTCCGCCGCGCCGGGGTCGGCCCGTACGCAGCCGTTGATGAGTATCGGCGAGGTGCTGGCCCAGTTGCGGGTGGATTTTCCGGACACGACGTTGTCGAAGCTGCGGTTCCTCGAGGCTGAGGGCCTGGTGGAGCCGCAGCGGACGGCGGCGGGGTACCGGAAGTACAGCTGGGACGATGTGGCCCGGCTGCGGTTCGTGTTGACCGCGCAGCGGGACCAGTTCCTGCCGTTGCGGGTGATCCGTGACCAGTTGGCGGAGTGGGACGCGACGGGTGAGTCGCCGGGTCGGTCGCGGCCGCAGTTGGTGGCGGTGGGTCCCGGTGGTGAGGTGCCGGGGCGGGAGCCGGAGGTCGAGTCGCCGGGGGTGCGGCTGGGCCGGGCCGAGTTGGTGGCGCGCAGCGGGCTCGACGAGTCGACGTTGGTGGAGTTGGAGCGGCTCGGTGTGGTGGTGTCGGATCCGCCGGGTTGGTACGACGGGGACGCGTTGATCATCGCGCGGGCGGTGGCGGGTCTGGCGGCGTACGGGTTGGAGCCGCGGCACCTTCGGGGGTACCGGTCGGCGGCGGACCGTGAGGTGGGTCTGTTCGCGCAGTTGGTGGCGCCGTTGGCGCGGCAGAGTGATCCGGCGGCGCGGGCGCGGGCGGCGGAGACGGCGCGGGAGTTGGTGGCGTTGTCGCAGCAGTTGCATGCGGCGTTGGTGCGGGTGGGGTTGCGGTCGACGTTGGGCCGGTGAGCGGGGTCCGTGCGGAAAGATCTGTGCGGGGAAGCGTGCCGTAGGCTTGCCGGGGTAACCCCTTTCTGGCGCGGGCGTGGCGCTTGCAGCGCGTGGGACGGCCGTGTCGCGGTCCGTGTACCGTGCAGGAAAGGGCACGGTGCGGCGTAGGTGACAACGACACGGAGGCGGCGGTGCGCGAGCTGAGCGTGGTCGGGGTTCGGGTGGAGCTGCCGAGCAACCAGCCGATCGTCCTGCTCAGGGAGGTCGAGGGGGACCGCTATCTGCCGATCTGGATCGGCGCGGTCGAGGCGACGGCGATCGCTTACGAGCAGCAGGGGGTCAAGCCGGCGCGCCCGTTGACGCATGATCTTCTGCGGGATGTGTTGGCGGCGTTGAAGGCGCCGTTGCGGGCGGTGGAGATCACGGAGTTGAAGGAGAACGTGTTCTACGCCGACCTGTTGATCGGTGACGGGGTGCGGGTGTCGGCGCGGCCGAGTGATTCCATCGCGTTGGCGTTGCGGGTGGGTGCTCCCATTCGTTGTGCCGAGGAGGTCCTCAGTGAGGCCGGGATCGTGATTCCGGACGAGCAGGAGGACGAGGTGGAGAAGTTCCGCGAGTTCCTGGAGCAGGTGCGTCCGGAGGATTTCGCCGGCTGACCGCGACCACCTGTCGTCACGGTGTGTGACGACAGGTGTGGTGGTGTGGTGGCTGCGGCGTGTCGGGGCTGTTGTTGCGTGGTAACCGTCCGGTGCGGCGTTAGGGTTGCCGTATCGAGGGGTGCGCGTCCCGGAATCGACGTGTCACCGCACGGGCGGGGAGGTTGTCCGGATGCAGGAGCCGCGGGATCCCGATTCGGGTACGGAGCAGGGTGCGCCGCTGTCGGCGACGGACGGTGACGGCGCGGTGGGCTACCGGGGTGTGACGGCGTGCCACGCGGTGGGCATCAGTTACCGGCAGTTGGACTACTGGGCTCGGACGGGTCTGGTGGTGCCGAGTGTGCGGGACGCGTCGGGTTCGGGGACGCAGCGGTTGTACTCGTTCCGGGACCTGGTGGTGCTGAAGGTCGTGAAGCGGTTGCTGGACGCCGGGGTGTCCTTGCAGAACATCCGGAAGGCGATCGAGGCGTTGCGGTCGCGGGGTGTGGAGGATCTGGCGGGCATCACGTTGATCTCGGACGGGACGACGGTGTACGAGTGCCGGTCGCCGGAGGAGGTGGTCGACCTGTTGCAGGGCGGTCAGGGGGTGTTCGGCATCGCGATCGGTGGCGCGTTCAAGGAGATCCTGGGGTCGTTGTCGCATCTGCCGTCCGAGCCGGCCGGCGGGGAGCCGGTGGGTGTGGAGCCGGCGGCGCCGGCGGCGGCGGACGTGGTGGGTGACGAGTTGGCGGCACGCCGGGCGCGGCGTCGGGCGGGTTGACGGTTTCCGCGGTTGTGGTGGTGGGCCCGGGCGGGTGTGACGCGCCCGGGCGTTTTGGTGTCTGGTGACTACTGCGGGTTGTCGTCGGCGGGTGTGCGGGTCGGCGTGGTGGTGGTGTGGGTGGGGCGGTCGGTGGGTGCTGGCCGGTGGAGAGAACCGCCGGTGACGCCGCGAGTTGCGGTCGACGGGATTGTCATGTCCAGGGTGGAGCGCGGCGCGGGGCGGTGACGGTCCGCGTGCGGGTGATCGCCCATTGTCGACTGTTCGTGGGGCGTTATATCACGCTGTGTGGCCGCCTGTTGTCGGGAATCCGATAGGGCGGCCGTGACCGCGCGCGTGCGACGCGCTATGGTCCGTCACGGCCCACCTTGGCGCCGGGCGCCGTTTGTGGACGACGCGCCGGAGCGGGCGGGCGTGACCCCTTACGCGCCGACCCCAGCGCGCGCCCCTCACCACGGAAGGAATCGACCGTGACGGTTACCGAAGAGACCGCCCCCACCTCCCACTACGAGCGGATCGGCGGTGCCGGTTCGGTCAAGGCGGCCGTGGATCTGTTCTACGACAAGGTTCTCGCCGACCCGGAGCTGGCCGGCTACTTCACCGATGTGGACATGCCGGCTCAGCGGCGGCACATGGTGCTGATGCTGACGGTGGTGCTGGGCGGCCCGAACGAGTACGCCGGGCGGGGCCTGGCCGAGGCGCACCAGCCGTTGAACATCCCGTCCGCGCACTACGCGCTGGTGGGTGGCCACCTCACCGACACGCTGACCGAGCTGGGTGTGCCGGGCGACATCATCGCCGACGTGCAGGCGGTGCTGGCCCAGGTGAAGAACCAGGTGGTGGCCGGCGGGACCCGGGCGAGCGTCTGAGCGTGGACGTCGCCCGGCTCAAGCAGAGCTGGTCCCTGGTCGCCGCGCACGGCGACCAGGTGCCGCTCTACTTCTATTCCACACTGTTCCTGGCGCATCCGGAGACCCGCCAGATGTTCCCGACGAACATGGCGGGGCAGCGGGACCGGCTGGTGACCGCGCTGGGGCACGTCGTGTCGAACGTGGACCAGGTGGACCGGCTGGTCGGGTTCCTCACCGACCTCGGCGCGGACCACCGCAAGTTCGCCGTCCGCGCCGAGCACTACCCGGCGGTGGGTGAGGCGTTGCTGGCCACGTTGCGGCACTTCCTGGCCGACCAGTGGACCGACGAGCTGGCTCAGGACTGGGCCGGCGCGTACGGGCTGGTGTCGAAGGTGATGATGGACGGCGCGCAGGCCGCGGAGGCGGTGAACCCGCCGTGGTGGGTGGCGGAGATCGTCGCCCACGAGCGGCGGGCGTTCGACGTGGCGGTGCTGACGTTGCGTCCGCAGTACCTGCTGCCGTTCGATCCCGGGCAGTCGATCGGGGTGTCGCACCCGTCGGTGCGGTCGTGGCGGTACTACTCGCCGGCGAACGCCCCCCGCAGCGACGGCACCGTGGAGCTGCACGTGCGGGCCGCGCCAGGTGGCGCGGTGTCGTCCCGTCTGGTGTACGGGTGCACGACCGGCGACCAGATCCACCTGTCGTCGCCGGTCGGTGACCGGTTGACGCTGGCCTCGGCGGGGTCGGCGGACCTGCTGCTGCTGGCCGGCGGCACCGGCTGGGCGCCGGTGAAGGCGTTGGTGGAGCAGGTCGCGGCGGAGGGTTCCCGGCGGCGGGTCGACCTGTACGTGGGGGCGCGGTCGCGGACGGAGTTCTACGACAGCGACGCCATCGACAAGCTGGCGTCGTCGCATCCGTGGCTGTCGGTGACCTACGTGGTCGGCATGGACGTGCGCCGGCCGGAGGCGTTCACGTACCCGGTGGACCGGGCTCTCGCGGACGGCGACTGGCGGTCCCGGCACGTGTTCGTGTGCGGCTCCGACGACATGGTGTCGCACGCGGTGACGGCCCTGGGCCGCGCCGGCTACCACGCCGGGCAGCTGCACCACGAGGGGTTGGGCGCGCACTGGTACGGCCCGTCGTGGCGGACGGCGGTGCAGCAGGCGGCGGCCCCGGCGGCCGGCGATGGGAGGCAGGTCCCGTGAGCCCGAGGAGTGCGGTCGCGAGCCCCGCAGTGACGAACGAAGGGCGGGTACGGTGAGCACGAGCCAGATCAGTCGGTACGACGGTGTGCACGTCGCCGGTGGTGTGCAGGTGCGGATGACCTCGGACCGGGTGCGGCGGTGGGAGTTCGGCTCCGCCTCGTTCACCCGCCGGGGCTACGACAACGCCGACGTGGACCGGTTCCGGGTGCAGGTGGCCGACGAGTTGGATCTGCTGGCGTCGCAGATCGCGCACCTGCGGGCGGAGAACGAGCGGCTCAACGACCACCTGGAGCTGCACCGGCACGGGGTGCTGCCGAGCGCGGGGGCGGCGGCGGTGCCGGCGGCCAAGGAGGTGAACCTGCTGTCGGCGGCGCAGCGGGAGGCCGAGCAGATCATCGCCCAGGCGCACGACTACGCCCGGCGGGTCGCCGAGTACGCCCGGACGCAGTACGAGAGCTACGTGCGGGCGGCGGCGGAGGAGGCCCGGCAGGAGGCGGAGCGGGCGGTGCAGGAGTACCGCGCGTCGGCGGGTGCGAGCTTCGACGACTCGGTGGCGGCCCGGGAGGCGCTGCGCATCTACGGCGAGATGATGATCTCGCACATGCAGGCGGCGGCGCGGCACCTCGACGACGGCAGCGAGCACCTGGCGCGGACGATGCAGCGGCTGGCGCAGGACGCCCCGGCGGTCGCCGCGGGTGCCGGGCAGGGTGCGTTGCCCCGCCACGGTCAGCGGTGATCCGGCGTGGGGTCCGGCGTCCGGCCGGCCCCCACGCCGGGGCCGGCGTCAGGCCGGTGAGCGTCGGGTTCGCCGGTTGGCGTACTTGCGGGCGGCGAAGGCGTACGCCTCGGCCAGCAACGTCCGCACCGCCGGCAGGGTCGCCTCGCCGGGGTCGACCACGCTCACCCAGTGCTGGGAGGCGTAGATCGGGTGCGGCATCAGGGTGTCCGTCGCCGCGTGGTCGGCACCGGTGTCCAGGACGCCCCGCTCGTCGCGGCGGGACGGGGCGGCGCCGAACAGCGCCGAGTAGCCGGCGCGGGTGAGCCCGATGTTGAGCCGGTAGGCGCCCGGCCGGCTCAGGTCGGACACGGTGTCGTAGTGGTCGCCGGTGACGATCGTCGCGAACGGAAGCTGCCGCTCGGGGGGAAGGTCGCCGCGCGGGTCGTAGACGAAGAACCGGTCACCGGTGGCTTCGAGGGCGGTGACACCGTCGCAGGTGTCCAGGATGTGGCGGGTCATCTCGTCGGCGTTCACACCTTCAAGTTTCTCATTGAACTCCTTTTTGAGGCTTTTGCCGGTGGTTTGCGGGTGGCGGAGGGCTGAACCCTCAACTCGGGCGCGAACCGGGCGGCGCGGGCCGGCGCCGGGGTTGCCCGCAGCCGGGCGTCCTGACCGGCCGGGCCGCGCGTGGGCGGCGGAGCGGCTGGTGAGGCAGCATTGGTGCGTGACGCAGGAGATGGTCGACCCCCTGGCGCGCCTGGTCGGCGGCGGTGGGGTGGTGGTGCTCAGCGGGGCGGGCCTGTCCACCGAGTCGGGCATCCCCGACTACCGGGGGCCCAGCGGCGCGGCCCGCCGGCACACCCCGATGACGTACCAGGCGTTCACCGGCGACCCGGCGGCGCGGCGGCGCTACTGGGCGCGCAGCCACCTGGGATGGCGGACGATCGCCCGGGCCGCCCCGAACGACGGCCACCGGGCGGTGGCCCGCCTGCAGCACGCCGGCCTGGTCGACGGGATCATCACCCAGAACGTCGACGGCCTGCACACCGCGGCGGGCAGCGCCGGTGTGGTGGAGCTGCACGGCCGCCTCGACGAGGTGGTCTGCCTGGACTGCGGCAACGGCACCTCTCGGGAGGAGGTGGATCGGCGGCTGACCGAGGCCAACCCGGGCTTCGACGCGCGGGTGGCGGCGGTCAACCCCGACGGTGACGTGGACCTCGCCGACGCGGCGGTGACCCGGTTCCGGACCGTCGACTGCACGGTGTGCCGCACCGGCATGCTGAAACCCGACGTGGTGTTCTTCGGCGAGACGGTGCCCGCGCCGCGGGTGGCCCGCTGCTTCGCGCTGGTGGAGTCCGCGCGGCTGCTGCTGGTGCTGGGATCGTCGTTGACGGTGATGTCGGGGCGGCGGTTCGTGCTGCGGGCGGCGAAGCTGGGCATCCCGGTCGCGATCGTCAACCAGGGCCCGACCCGCGGCGACGCGTACGCGGCGCTGACGGTGGACGCGCCGCTGGGCCGGCTGCTGCCGGCGCTCGCCGACCGCGCCGCCGCGCCCGCGCCGGCGGGTGTGACGCCCGTCGCGTCCTAGCCGGGGGCGCGGCGGCCGGGGGACGCGGGCGCGGGATTCCTGCCCGCTGGTAGCGTTGACCATGCCGGTAGCACCCACGTGGGAGAGACCGCCCGCAACCACCCGGGGCGGCGCCGAAGGGGCAAATCCTCCCCGGAACCTCTCAGGCAAAAGGACCGCGTGGGCAGGCACTGTGGAGCGCCCGTGGGCGCGACAGAGGGGGAGGGCGACCTGTCGACCTCGCCCCCCGGGAGCGCAGCCCATGACCGCAGAGCAGTTCGCCGCCCGCCACATCGGCCCCGACCCGGACGACGAGCGCCGGATGCTGGAGGTCGTCGGCTACAGCTCCGTCGACGAGCTGATGGACGCGGCGATCCCCGAGGTGATCCGCTGGCACGGCACCCTCGACCTGCCGGCGCCGGCCAGCGAGCACGACGCGCTCGCCGAGCTGCGCGCCCTGGCCGCCCGCAACACCGTCGCCGTGTCCATGATCGGGCTCGGCTACCACGGCACCCGCACCCCGGCGGTGATCCGCCGCAACGTGCTGGAGAACCCGGCCTGGTACACGGCGTACACGCCGTACCAGCCGGAGATCAGCCAGGGCCGCCTCGAGGCGCTGCTGAACTTCCAGACGATGGTCACCGACCTGACCGGGCTGGCCACCGCGAACGCCTCCATGCTCGACGAGGGCACCGCCGCGGCCGAGGCGATGACCCTCGCCCGCCGCGCCTCGAAGAGCACCAGCCCGGTGTACGTGGTCGACGCGGACGCCCTGCCGCAGACCGTCGCGGTGATCACCGGCCGGGCGGAGCCGCTCGGCATCGACGTGCGCGTGGTCGACCTGGACACCGAGGAGCTGCCGGCGGAGTTCTTCGGCCTGCACCTGCAGTACCCGGGCGCGTCCGGGGCGGTACGGGACCATTCCCGCCTGGTCGACGCCGCCCACGCCGCCGGCGCGCTGGTGACCGTGGCCGCGGACCTGCTCGCGCTGACCCTGCTGCGCCCGCCGGGCGAGATCGGCGCCGACATCGCCGCCGGCACCACCCAGCGGTTCGGCGTACCGATGGGGTTCGGTGGGCCGCACGCCGGTTACCTGGCGGTGCGCGCGGGCCTCGAGCGGGTGCTGCCCGGCCGGCTGGTCGGCGTGTCCCGGGACGTCGACGGCAACCCGGCCTACCGGCTGGCGTTGCAGACCCGTGAGCAGCACATCCGGCGGGAGAAGGCGACCAGCAACATCTGCACCGCGCAGGTGCTGCTCGCGGTGATGGCCGGCATGTACGCCGTGTACCACGGCCCGGACGGGCTGCGGGCGATCGCGGCGCGTACCCACGAGATGGCGGCGCGGCTCGCGGCCGGGCTGCGCGCCGGCGGCGTCGGCGTCGCGGACGTCGCGTTCTTCGACACCGTCACCGCGACCGTGCCCGGCCGGGCCGCCGACGTCGTCGCGGCCGCTGCGCGGCGCGGCGTGAACCTGCGGCTGGTCGACGCCGACCGGGTCGGGATCTCCTGCGACGAGACCACCACGACCGGCCACCTGGAGCAGGTGTGGACGGCGTTCGGGGTGCCGGCGTTCACCGGCGACCTGGACGCGGCGCTGCCGGCGGGCCTGTCCCGCACGAGTGACTTCCTCACCCACCCGGTGTTCCGCACCCACCACTCGGAGACGGCGATGCTGCGCTACCTGCGGCGCCTGGCCGACTTCGACTACGCCCTGGACCGGGGCATGATCCCGCTGGGGTCGTGCACGATGAAGCTCAACGCCACCACCGAGATGGAGCCGGTGAGCTGGGCGGAGTTCGCGCACATCCACCCGTTCGCGCCGCCGTCGCAGACCGCCGGCTACCGGGAGATGATCGCCCAGCTGGAGGGCTGGCTGGCCGAGGTGACCGGCTACGACGCGGTCAGCGTGCAACCCAACGCCGGCTCGCAGGGTGAGCTGGCCGGGCTGCTGGCGATCCGCGCGTACCACCGCTCCCGCGGCGAGGGGCACCGGGAGGTGTGCCTGATCCCGTCATCGGCGCACGGCACCAACGCCGCGTCGGCGGTGATGGCGGGCATGCGGGTGGTCGTGGTCGGCTGCGACGCCGACGGCAACGTCGACCTGGTCGACCTCGACGCGAAGATCGACAAGCATCGGGACGCGCTCGCCGCGATCATGGTGACGTACCCGTCGACGCACGGCGTGTACGAGACGGGGATCGCGTCGCTGTGCGCGAAGGTCCACGACGCCGGCGGCCAGGTGTACGTGGACGGGGCGAACCTCAACGCCCTGGTCGGGTTCGCCAAGCCGGGCACGTTCGGCGCGGACGTGTCACACCTGAACCTGCACAAGACGTTCTGCATCCCGCACGGCGGCGGCGGCCCCGGGGTGGGTCCGGTGGCGGTGCGGGCGCACCTGGCGCCGTTCCTGCCCGGCGACCCGCTCACCGCCGCCGAGGGCCGGCCGGCGATCTCCGCGGCCCGGTACGGGTCGGCGGGCATCCTGCCGATCCCGTGGGCGTACCTGCGGATGATGGGCGCGTCCGGGCTGACCCGGGCCACCGGGGTGGCGGTGCTCGCGGCGAACTACGTGGCGGCGCGGCTGCGCGGGCACTTCCCGGTGCTGTACGCGGGCAACAAGGGCCTCGTCGCCCACGAGTGCATCCTGGACCTGCGGCCGCTGACGAAGGCGACCGGGGTGAGCGTCGACGACGTGGCGAAGCGGCTGATCGACTACGGGTTCCACGCGCCGACGATGTCGTTCCCGGTGGCGGGGACGCTGATGGTGGAGCCGACCGAGAGCGAGGACCTGGCCGAGCTGGACCGGTTCTGCGACGCGATGATCGCGATCCGGGCGGAGATCGACAAGGTGGGGTCGGGGGAGTGGCCGGCCGGGGACAACCCCCTGGCGAACGCGCCGCACACGGCGGCGATGGTGTCGGCCGACGAGTGGCCGCACCCGTACCCGCGGTCGGTGGGCGCCTACCCGGCCGCCGAGCGGGCGGGGAAGTACTGGCCGCCGGTGCGTCGTATCGACGGCGCGTACGGCGACCGGAACCTGGTCTGCTCGTGCCCGGCGCCGGAGGCGTTCGAGAGCTGACGAGGGTGCCGCCGGGGCGGTCGTGGGCCGCCCCGGCCGCTCACGTCGACTCCGCCGCCACTGGTCCCGGACCGGGGGACTAGCCTGAAGCCGGCGTGAACAGGAACGTTACGCTGAGTGGTCGGTCAGGCGACGAGGGCGTGGCGGGCGGGGCCGCGGTGCGGGGCGATGGTGCGGCCGTCGGGAAGCAGCTCGCCGGTGTCCTCGAAGACGATGACCCCGTTGCAGAGCAGGCTCCAGCCCTGCTCAGGGAAACAGGCGATGGCCTTGGCGGCGTCCCGGTCGGTCGCTTCAGCGGAGGGGCAGGTGGGTTGGTGCTGGCACATCGGGTTCTCCGGACTGTGGGGGCACTGTGTCATGGTTCACATGACCAGTGACGCACAGTACCAAGCGAAAGTGGCCGGCATCGAGCAGGTACGCGCGTGCGAGACACGAAATCCGCTGAACGGACGAGGCAGATTGGGCCAGACGGCGTGGAAACGCTCCCACGGGTAGTGGTCGATGTGCCGGGGGCGCCGGCCGGCTGTCGCCGTACCCTCGTCGAGTCGGCCCGCTGGGAATGGCGGCCCGCCGACGGCGGCGACCCGGCCGCGACCGCGCAGGCCTTCCTCGCCGCCCACGGCCTCCACCTGGACGACCTCGCCCGCCCGGCCCCCGCCCACCGCCCCGGCGGGGTGTGCGGGGCCGCCCTGTACGTCTCCGCCGCCGCCGGCGCGGCCATCGCCGGCGGCGCCGTGGGCGCCCCGAACCCGGCCCCGGCGCTGCCCGAGGTCGCGGTCGTCGTCTACCGGCACGCCGCGGCCGCCGCCCCCGCGCGCCGGCCGGCCGCCGGCTGGTGGCTCGGAACGTGGGCGGAGAGCTGGACGCCGCGGCAGCACGCCGACGCCGTCCGCGCCGTCCGCGACGCCATCGGCCGCGGCGACGTCTACCAGGTCAACCTCGTCGGGCACGCCGCCGCCCCCTACACCGGCGACCCGCTGCCGGCCCTCGCCCGCCTGGGCGCGCTGCCCGGCGCCCGCTACGGCGGCACCCTGGCCGGCGCCGGCTGGGCGATCGGCTGCGCCTCCCCGGAGACCCTGGTGGAGGTCACCGGCGGACGGGTGCTCACCCGACCCATCAAGGGCACCCGCCCGGCCACCGCCGCCGGCCGCGCCGAGCTGCTGGCCAGCGCGAAGGAACGCGCCGAACACGTCATGATCGTCGACCTGGAACGCAACGACCTGGCCCGCGTCGCCCGCACCGGCAGCGTCCGGGTGGACGAGCTGTTCGCCGTACGCCGCTGGTGCGACCTGTGGCAGGCCGAGTCCACCGTGTCGGCGGCCGTCGCCGACGACCTGGGCCTGGCCGATCTGCTCCGGGCCGTCTGCCCCGGCGGGTCGGTCACCGGCGCGCCGAAGCTCGCCGCCCTGGAGCACCTCGCCGCCCTGGAACCGGTCGGTCGGGGCGCCAGCATGGGCGCGCTGGGTTGGGTCGCCGCGGGCCGGGTCGACCTGGGCCTGACCATCCGCACCGCCGCCGCCGACGCCGAGCGGCTGCACGTGTGGGCCGGCGGCGGCATCACGTGGGGCAGCGACCCGGACGCCGAGGTCGCCGAGGCCGCCGCCAAGACCGGACCGGTCCGCGCCACCCTCGCCGGCCGGTGACGCCCTCGCCGGCCGGCGGCGCCCTCGCCGGCCGGCGGCGCCCTCGCCGGCCGGCGGCGCCCTCGCCGGCCGGTGGCGCCGTCGCCAGTTCCACGCCGTCTCACCGGCGCAGGTCCGTCGGCGCCGTTCCCGGACGGACCCGTGGCCCGGCCCGCTGTGGAACTGATGTCGTGAACGGTTCGGGCCGCCTCGGCTGTGATGTCGTCGACGGCTCAGCTCCACAGCGGCCGTGACGGCACCCGGCGTCGCGGCGGGGAGCGCCGTTCAGCGCGGCCGGGCCAACTCGTCCAGGGCGAACTCGTCCAGGGCGGCGCGGACCCCGTCGGCCATGCCCGGGCCGGTGCCGTGGCCGGCAGCCTCCAGCAGTTCCAGGCGCGCGTCCGGCCACGCCTGAGCCAGTCCCGGGCCGCCTGCTCCCGTACCGCCGGGTCGGGGTCGGCCAGCAGCCGCGCGTACGCGTCGGCGAAGTCGCCGTCGCGGTCGGCGGGCGGCATGCCGTCGCGTCACCGGCCCGACCGGTGGTAGCGGCGCACGGACAGCGGCAGGAACACCGCGATCAGCAGCAGCGGCCAGGCGACGGCGAGGGCGACGGCGTGCTGCGCGGCGAACGTGTCGCCGCCCCAGCCCGGGTTGCCGAACAACTCCCGGCAGGCCGCGACGGTGGCCGACAGCGGGTTCCACCCGGCGAGCGCCGCGAGCCAGCCCGGCATCGTGTCGGGTGCCACGAACGCGTTGGAGGTGAACCCGACCGGCCACACCAGGATCTGCAACGCGACCACCGACTCGGGGCGGCGCAGCACCAACGCCAGGTGGATGCCGACCCAGATCAGCGCGAAGCGCAGCAGCAGGAGCAGTCCCACCGCGGCCAGCGCCCGCGCCGGCCCGGCCCGCCACTGCCAGCCGACGGCCAACCCGCAGGCGAGCATCACGGCCAGGCCGGCCGCCGAGTGGAGCAGGTCGGCGGCGGCCCGGCCGGTGACCACCGCCGACGGCGCCATCGGCAGCGTCCGGAACCGGTCGGTGACGCCTCGGGCGGCGTCGGTGGCCACCGCCGTGTAGGTGGCCTCGATGCCGAAGACCATCGTCATGGCGAACATGCCGGGCAGCAGGAACTCCCGGTAGTCACCGCCGCCGGGCACCGTCATCGCGCCGCCGAACAGGTAGCCGAACATCAGCACCAGCAGCACCGGGAAGAGCAGCCCGACCAGCACCGGCACCGGTTGGCGGACCGCGTGTGCGAGCGCGCGGCCGGTGAGCACCAGGCTGTCGGAGACGGCGAAGCGCAGCCGCTGTGCGGGCAGGGTCGTCACACGGTCACCGTCCGGTCGGTGTCGGGGGCGTCCCGGGCGGTGAGCCGCAGGTACACCTCGTCGAGGGTGGGGCGGCGCACCGCGACGTCCGCCGCGGCGAGCCCCGCGTCGTCGAGCGCCCGCAGCACGGCGGCGAGAGCCGTGACCCGCCGCGTGACGGGCACGCTGAGCCGCAGCGCCGCCGGGTCGACGTCGGGTGCCGCGCCGACGGCGACGGCGACGAGGCGTACCGCCCGGTCCAGATCGTCGGGGCGGGACAGCACCACGTCGACGCGGTCACCGCCGAGCGCGGTCTTCAACTCGTCCGGGGTGCCGGCGGCGATCACCCGGCCCCGGTCGACGACCCGCAGGGTGTCGGCCAACTGGTCGGCCTCCTCCAGGTACTGCGTGGTCAGCAGCACGGTGGTGCCGGCCGCGGCGAGCCCGCGCACGGCGTCCCACACCTGCGCCCGCGCCCGCGGGTCCAGGCCGGTGGTGGGCTCGTCGAGGACGAGCACCGGCGGGTCGAGGATCAGCCCGGCGGCCAGGTCGAGCCGACGGCGCATGCCGCCGGAGTACGTGCCGACCGGCCGGTCGGCGGCGTCGGCGAGGTCGAACCGGTCGAGCAGTTCCGCCGCCCGTGCCCGCGCCCGGGAGATCGGCAGGTGGTGCAGGCGCGCGAAGAGCACCAGGTTCTGCCGGCCGCTGAGCACCTCGTCGACGGCGGCGTGCTGACCGACCAGGCCGATGCGCGCGCGGACCCAGTCGGGGTGGCGCAGCACGTCGGCGCCGGCGACGGTGGCGCGGCCCGCGTCCGGGCACAGCAGGGTGGTGAGGATCCGCACCGTCGTGGTCTTGCCCGCCCCGTTCGGGCCGAGCAGCCCGCACACCCCGCCGGCGGGGACGGTCAGGTCCAGCCCGTCCAGCGCCCGCGTGTCGCCGTACCGCTTGCGCAGCCCCTGCGCGTCGATCGCCGTTGGCATCCGCACCCCCGATCCTCGGTTTCCGTACGCCGTACGGTACATCATACGGTACGGCGGACGGTAGGGTGATCGGCGTGACGACCGAGTACAGCGGCACCGGCGATCCCGCCCGCAGCCTCGCCCTGCTGTGGCGGACCCGGGAGCGGGTGAGCCGCAGGGGCCGGCCCGACCTGTCCGTCGACCGCATCGTCCGGGCGGCCATCGACGTCGCCGACACCGAAGGGCTCGCCGCCCTGTCCATGCGGCGCGTCGCCGAACGCCTCGGCGTCGGCACGATGAGCCTCTACACGTACGTGCCGGGCAAGGGTGAACTCCTCGACGTCATGCTCGACACCGTCCACGGGGAGACCGTCGACGCCGCGACCGACGACCCGGGCGCCGGCTGGCGGGCCCGCCTGGAGCGGGTCGCCCGGGACAACTGGGCCCGCTACCTGCGGCACCCGTGGCTGTTGCAGGTCGCCACCACCCGCCCCCCGCTGGGCCCACACCTGATCGCCCGCTACGAGCAGGAGCTGCGCGCGGTCGACGGAATCGGCCTGACCGACCTGGAGATGGACGCCGTCGTCACCCTCGTCGACGGGTTCGTCCACGGCGCGGTCCGCAGCGCCGTGGAGGCCGCCCAGGCCGCCGCCAGCACCGGCATGACCGAGCAGCAGTGGTGGGCGGCGCACGCCCCGTACCTGGAGAAGGCCCTCGACCCGCGCCGGTTCCCGCTCGCCGCCCGCGTCGGCACCGCCGCGGGGCAGGAGTACCAGGCCGCCGGCGACCCGCAGCGGGCGTTCGACTTCGGCCTGGCCCGCATCCTCGACGGCATCGAGGTCCTCGTCCGCCACCGACCCACCGACAGCGGCGGGCCGGCGAGCGCCGCCGGGGCCGACCGATAACCTTGCCCGCATGACGATGCGCCCGATCCGGATCATCGGCGACCCGGTGCTGCGAACCCCCGCCGAGCCGGTCACCACCTTCGACGCCGAACTGCGCGCCCTGGTCACCGACCTGATGGACACCCTGCTCGGCGCGCCCGGCCGGGCCGGCGTCGCCGCCCCGCAGATCGGCGTCAGCGCCCAGGTGTTCGTCTACGACGCCGACGGGCACCGCGGCCACCTGATCAACCCGACGCTGGAACTGTCCGAGGAACTCCAGGACGACGACGAGGGCTGCCTGTCCATCCCCGGCCTGTACTTCCCGACCCCGCGCGCCATGCACGCCACCGCGCACGGCGTCGACCAGCACGGCGAACCGCTGACCATCACCGGCTCCGGGTTCCTCGCCCGCGCCCTGCAACACGAGACCGACCACCTCGCCGGCCGCCTCTACGTGGACACGCTGCGCGGCGACACCCGCCGCCGGGCCCTGCGGGAGATCCGCGCCGGCCGCTTCGACGCGCGCCGGTAGCACACGACCCCCGGCGCCGGGCCACGACCCACCCGGCGGGGCGTCAACGCCCGGTCAGCGTGAACTCCCCGTAGTCGGCGACGCGGGTGAAACCGAGCCGCTCGTACAACCGCACCGCCGGCCCGTTGTCCGCCCGCACGTTCAACGTCACATGCTCCACCGAGGACCGCAGCCGCCGGCACAACGCCGCCACCACCGCCGCCCCCAGGCCCCGACCCCGCGCCCGCGGATGGGTGGTCACGTTCCCGACCGCAGCCACCCGGTAGCGCGGCGACCACACGTGCACCCCGGCCACCGCGACAAGGCCACCGCCGTCGCGCACCCCCACGTACTGGCCGGTGTCCACCATCCGGGGATCGAACCAGTTGCCCGGATACGCCTCCGCGTACAGCGCCCGCAGCGCCGGCAGATCCGCCGCGCCCAGCACCACCCCGGCCGGCGGCACCGCCGCCAGACGCACCGGGTCGGTCAACGCCATCTTCAGGTGGCCGCCGCTCGCCCCCACCGTGAACGCGCCCGCCAACGCCGCCTCCAGACCGGGGGACAGATGCGCGTACAAGCGCGCCGGCAACACCGGCGCCAGGTCACCGAGCAGCGCCGCCAGCCCCGCCAACCCCGCCGGCGGGGCGAACGCCAGCAACGTCGCCGGCACCGCCCCGTGGTACAGCAGCGCCACCGCCTCCCCACGGCGGAACCACGACGTGTACGGCCAGAAGAAGTCGTCCAGATCACCCAACTGGTACGCGTGCAACACCGGATCCGCACCCAGCAGGTCCGCCAGCACCGCCCGGTCGTGTTCCGCCCGCACCGCCACCCGCCGATGATCACACGCCCGGTGCCCGGCCACCCGGCGCGGGTCAGCGACCACCCGCCCCGCCGCTCAGCCCGCCAACCACTGGTCGTACCCGAGCCTGCCCACCAGCGCCAGCACCACCACCAGCAGCACCCCACGCACGAACCCGGACCCGCGGCGCAGCGCCATCCGCGCCCCCAGCACCGCCCCGACGATGTTGCACACCGCCATCGCCGCCCCGAGCAGCCACCACACGTGCCCGGTCGCGGCGAACACCACCAGCGCACCCAGATTCGTGCCCGCATTGACGATCTTCGCCATCGCCGACCCGTGCACGAAGTCCGCGCCCACCAGCGCCGTGAACGCCAACACCAGGAACGTGCCCGTCCCCGGCCCCACCAGACCGTCGTACAGCGCGATGCCCACCCCGGCAACCGCCACCGCCACCACCATCCGGGCCCGGGTACGCCGGTGCGGCTGCGCCACCACCCCCAACCGCGGCCGCGCCACCACGAACACGGCCACCGCCACCAGCACCGCCAGCACCACCGGCCGGTACGCCGACGCCGGCACCGCCCCGGCCAACGCCGCCCCCACACCCGCGCACAACACCGCCAGGCCCGCCGCCGGGCCCGCCACCGCCCAGTCCAGCTTCGTGCGCCGGGCGTACGTCACCGCCGCCGTCGCCGTCCCCGCGACAGCCGCCAGCTTGTTCGTACCCAACGCCGTGGCCACCGGCATCCCCGGCGCCCCCACCAGCAACGCCGGCAACAGCAACAGACCCCCACCACCGACCACCGCGTCCACCCACCCCGCCATCGCGGCGACGGCGAGCAGGGCGGTCAGCGAAAAGGGGTCCAGGTCCACGGGCGGCCATTCTGCCCACCCCCGCCCCACGACGCGGAACCGCTGTGGCCAGCCTCACCGCCCCCCGCGGGCCCCGTCACCGGCCGCGACGCCGCCGCAACCACACCCCGACCGAGCCCACCGCCACGAACACCAGCCCCGAACACACCAGCACCTTCAGCACCCGGCAACCATGCCACGGCGGCATACAGTGACCAGGTGCGCCTGGCCACCTTCAACCTCCTGCACGGCCGGTCCCTCACCGACGGGCTGGTCGACCCCGACCGGCTCACCGCCGCCGTCAACGCCCTCGACGCCGACGTCCTCGCCCTGCAGGAGGTCGACCGCGACCAGAGCCGCAGCGGCAAGCTCGACCTGACCGCCATCGCCGCCCGCGCCCTCGGCGCCCCCGAACACCGCTTCGCCGCCGCCGTCGTCGGCACCCCCGGCGAACAGTTCCGACCGCTCACCCACGACGACGACGGCCACGGCGAACCCTGCTACGGCATCGGCCTGGTCAGCCGCCACCCCGTCACCAAGTGGCGGGTCACCCGCCTGAAACCCGCGCCGGTCCGCTCACCGGTGTACGTGCCGGGCCCCGGCGGCGGGCTCGTCCTGCTGCACGACGAACCCCGCGTCGTGCTCGCCGCCGTCCTCGACACCCCCCGCGGCCCGCTCACCGTCGCCGCCACCCACCTGTCGTTCGTCCCCGGCTGGAACGCCAGGCAGCTCCGGCAGACCGTCCGCGCGCTGCGCACCCTGCCCGCGCCGCGGATCCTCCTCGGCGACCTCAACCTGCCCGCCGGAGCCGCCCGCCTGATCAGCGGCTGGCGCCCCCTCGGCCGCCGCCCCACCTACCCGGCCGGCCAGCCCCGCGTCCAACTCGACCACGTCCTCGCCGACCGGCAGGGCCTCGACCTGCTCCCGCCGGTCACCGCCGTCCGCACACCCCTGTCGACCATCTCCGACCACCGGCCACTCGTGGTCGACCTCGGCTAACCCCCGGTGGCCGGCCGGGCGGCCCGGCGGGCGGCGCGCACCGCGTTGCGGAACAGCATCGCCACCGTCGTCGGCCCCACCCCACCGACCCGGGGCGTGATCGCCCCCGCCACCTCCGCGCACGACTCGTCCACATCCGGCAGCAACCGCCGCCCCTCGTACCGCACCCCGCCACCGACGACCACCGCACCCGGACGCACGTGCTCCGGCCGCACGATCCCCGGAACCCCCGCCGCCGCCACCAGGATGTCCGCCCGCCGCGTGTACCGCGGCCAGTCCGCCACCCCGGTGTGCACCACCGTCACCGCCGCGTTCGCCGTCGGCCGCTTCTGCGCCAGCAGCATCGCCAGCGGCCGGCCCAACGTCGCACCCCGGCCCAGGACCACCACCTCCCGGCCCGCCACCGGCACCCCGTGGTACGCCAGCAACGCCTCGATACCCGCCGGCGTGCACGGCAACGGCCCCGGCAACCCCAACGCCAGCCGCCCCATGTTCACCGGGTGCATCCCGTCCACGTCCTTGTCCGGGTCCAGCACCTCCACCGCCCGGTCGTAGTCCAACCGCGCCGGGATCGGATGCTGCACCAGCACCCCGTGCACGGCCCGGTCGGCGCTGAAGTCCGCCAACACCGCGTGCAGGTCCGCCTGCGACGCCGACGCCGGCAGATGCACATGCGGCGACGCGAACCCCAACTCCGCCGCCTGCCGCTGCTTGATCCGGATGTAGCCGGCGCTCGCGTCGTCGTCACCGACCAGCACCGTCGCCAACGACGGCGTCACCCCCACCGCCCGCAACGCCCGCACATCCCCGGCCACCTCGGCCAGCACCTGATCCGCCACCGGCCCACCCGGCAACAGCCGGGCCGTCGTCGTCGATCGGGACATGGGTCACCTCGCCCCGCGGAAGGCCCAGGCGGTCGACCTTCCGCGACGAGCTCCCCGATGGTCACTCCCATCCCCGGTGCCGCCAGTCGCGTCCGGGCCCAGCCTGCCACACCCCGCCCGGCCAGCGCATCCGCCACCACCATCCTCCCGGCGATCCGCTCAGCCGCCCCCGTCCTGAGCCGGCAGCAACCCCGCCAACGCCCGGTACGTGCGGTTCGCCCGCACCGCCGCCCGCTGCTGACCCGCCGTCACCTCGATGTACGCCTGCGACGACGCCAACGACGCGTGCCCCAGCAACCGCATGATCTCCGCCGCGCTCGCCCCGTCCTCCGCCAACCGCGTCGCGAACGTGTGCCGCAACGCGTGCAGCCGCGCCCCCCGCGGCACCCGGTCACCGATCCCCGCCCGCCGGTAACAGGAGTCCACCAGGTACTGCAACCCACCCCGGCGCAACGCCTCACCCCGCCGGTCCACCAGCAACGGCGAGTCGGGGCGTACGCTGCGGGCGCCGAACCGGCGCCGGCGACTGTCCAGATGGTCCGCCAGCACCACGTCCAACTCCGGCTCCACCGGCACCACCCGCGGCCGCCCACCCTTGCCGGCCACGTCGAGCCGCCGCTCACCGGCCCGCCCGGCGAGCGACGCCACCCGCAGCGCCAGCAGCTCGGACAGCCGCAGCCCCGCGCACAGGGCGAGGGCCAGCACCGCCAGATCCCGTTCGGGCCACGGGTCGCGTTGCCGCCCGTCGGCCCGGGCCACCGCCGCCAGCAACTGCTCCGGGGTGTCCGCGCCGCGCAGCGGCTTGGGCCGGGGGAGCGGTGCGCGGGGCCGCCCCACCGCCGGCATCGGATTGCCGGCGACGATCCCGTCGGCGACCAGGAACGAGAAGAAGCTGTTCCAGGTGGACCACGCCCGGTGCACCGACGCGGCGGAGCGGGGAGCGGCGAACCGCGCGAACGCCGCCCGCAGGACCCGGGGGGTGAGGGCGGCGACGGGCAGGACGTCGAGGGGGAGGGGAGGGGTGGCCTCCTCGACCGCGAGGGCCGCCACCGTCCGCAGGTCCCGACGGTACGCCTCGAGGGTGTGCGGGGAGGGCTTGCGGGTGGTGCGGTCGGTCAGGAACTCCTCGATCAGCCGCATTACCGGTTCGTCCGCTTTGTCATGCATAAGCAGTATTATGCATGGTTTTCGCGTTCGGGAGGGAGCGGGCAGGGGAGCAGACGGTTCCGGCAGCGCCCCGCCGAGGCGCGGCGCAAACGGTTGGACGTCCGAGTCGAGCCGGACGACTCCAGCCATGGTCGACATCGACGGGGAACTCGTACGCGACCTCGTCCGGGCGCAGTTTCCGCAGTGGAGCGACCTGACGGTCACACCCGTCGCCCGGCAGGGCTGGGACAACCGCACGTTCCGCCTCGGCGACGAGTTCGCCGTGCGGCTACCCAGCGCCGACGGTCACGTGGCGGCGGTCGCCAAGGAAGACCGCTGGCTGCCGGTCGTCGCACCGCACGTACCGCTCCCTGAGGGAGGGCCGATCCGGTTTACTTGACATAATGTACATTATCGAATGCTTAGTGGGTCGAGGTCGTTCAGGCGGAACCCGTCCTCGACCGGCAGGTCGGCGACTGGCCGACCGGCGCGCCCGACCGGCCGGGAACACCCGTCCGGGTCAGCTCACGGTTCTCCGGCGATCCAGTCCCAGCCGGTGATCGTGCTGCGCATCAGGCGGGCGGCGGTCGAGAGATGGTTGCCGGTCCCCCAGAGCAGGGTGAGGGTGCGACGGGAGTCGGGGCTGTCGACGGCCACCCAGGCGACGGTGGAAGAACTGGGGGCCCGGCGGGCGATGGCGGGGGCGAGACCGACGCCGAGCCCGGCGACGATCAGGGCCTGGATGGCGGCGGGCTCGTCGCCTTCACAGACGATCTTCGGTGTGCGGCCCCGTGCGGCGAAGAGGTGGTCGAGGAGCCGGCGTTGCCAGTGCCCCTGGCGGGTGGTGATGAAGGGCTGGTCGGCGAGGTCGTCGACGCCGACCGAGGTGCGCGCCGCCAGCGGGTGGTCGAGCGGCGTGGCCAGCCACACCGCTTCGTCGAGCAGTTGGACCGCTTGCAGGCCCTCGGCGGGGATCGGCTGGGTGGCGACGCAGAGGTCGACGTCCTGGGCGCGCAGGTGGCGGGCCATGTCACCGGCGGCCATCTGGTGCAGTTCGACCTCGATGGAGGGGTGGGCCCGCCGGAACGCCGCGAGCGGCCGGGCGAGGGCGAGGAAGGTCTCCGACGCCAGTCGCACGGTGCCGAGGCCCTCGCTGGCGGCCTCGGCGACGGCCCGCCGCCCCGCGTCGAGCTCGCCGAGGGACCGTTCGACGTAGTCGCGGAAGAGTTTGCCGGCGTCGTTCAGCCGGAGCCGGCCGGCACGGTCGAACAGGGGCGTGCCGAGCTCGCTCTCCAGCCGGGCGATGGTGCGGCTCAGTGACGGCTGGGCGACGTGGAGTTCGTCGGCCGCGCGGCTGAGGTGTTCCAGCCGGGCCACCACGAGGAACTGCCTGAGCGTGTGCAGGTCGATGACGGCTCTCCTCGTTCGTGCGCGTCCCGGGTGGCGGCGGTGCCCGCCGTCGTGTCCGTCATGCCTCCAACGACATAACGTCATAGCAATATTCGTCTTGGGCAGGATAACCCTCCAGGTCATAACGTGGTGGTGTTCCCGCATCGAGGACAACGTGAGGAGGACATCCCATGGCCACCGCGGCCAACAGGTTCCGCCCGGTCGCGCCGGCTCGGCCGGAGGCCGTCGGTCGGACGGGCCGCGCCGGGTGGGTGCTGCGGGCCGTCGTCAGCGCGCACGTGGTGGCGATCGTCGGCCAGCCGGTGTTCGCCGGGGTGTATCTGACCGGTGATTTCGACAGCCTGCGCTGGCACGTGGTCGGCGCCGACGTGGTCACCTCCATCGGCTACCTGCAGGTCATCGCGGCGGTCGTGGTGTGGGTGCGGCTGCGTCAGGTCTGGCCGTTCCTGGCCACGACGGCGGTGGTGGCGGCCGAGACGGGGCAGTATCTCGCCGGTTTGGACGGCGCGCTGTGGCTGCACATCCCGCTGGGCGTGATGACCGTCGCCGCGCTCGTCGTGCAGTTCATCGCGGTCTGGCGTCGGCCCCTCCTGCGGCGGGAGGCCCGCGATGGGTGAGCACGACGTGGGCTCCGGCATGACCAGGCGGCGGATGCTGGGCATCGGTGGGACGCTCGGGTTGATGGCGGTCACCGGGCTGTCGGCGTCGGCCGCGATGGCCCGCCGGCCGGCGGTCACGGGTGCGCTGCTGCGCAGCGCCATACCGCTACCGCCGCCGTTCCAGGTGCCGCTGCCGATTCCCGCCGTGTTGAAGCCGGTCAGCACGGCGGGCGGTGCCGACCGTTACGAGATCACCCAGCGGGAGGCGACGGTGGAGATCCTGCCGGGTGTCAGGACGCCGGTGTGGACGTACGAGGGGACCTTCCCGGGGCCGACGATCGAGTCGCGCAGCGGCCGGCCGGTCACCGTGACCCACCGCAACGAGTTGCCCGTGCCGACCGTCGTGCACCTGCACGGCGGACGCACCCCGGCGGCGTCCGACGGGTATCCGACGGACCTGGTCCTTCCCGAGGGCTGGCCGGATCCCGGCCACGGCGGGCACCACCGCGGCCACGGTGGGCACGGCAGCGGCCACGGCATGCACCACGATCCGCGGGCCGTGGTGACCCGGCTGACGCGCGACTACACCTTCCCGTTGGAGCAGCGGCCGGCGCTGCTGTGGTACCACGACCATCGGATGGACTTCACCGCTCCCGCGATCTGGCGGGGGCTGGCCGGGCTGCAGATCGTCCGGGACGACGCCGAGGACGCGCTCGGTCTGCCCGCGGGGCGGCGCGAACTGCCCCTCGTGATCATGGACCGTTCGTTCGCCGCTGACGGCGGTCTCGACTACCCCGCCCTCGACCCGACGCTGCGCGGGCGGCTGGGCGTTCGCGAGCCCTATCTCGGCGGGGTCCTCGGTGACGTGATCCTGGTCAACGGCGCCCCGTGGCCGGTGCACGAGGTGGACGCGGTTCGCTACCGGTTGCGGATCCTGAACGCCTCCAACGCCCGGCACTACGAGCTCGAAGCGGTGAGCGACGACGGGCGTCGGCTCGATCTCGTCCAGGTCGGCGCCGACCAGGGGCTGC
This sequence comes from Micromonospora sp. WMMC415, assembly GCF_009707425.1. Lineage (GTDB taxonomy): Bacteria > Actinomycetota > Actinomycetes > Mycobacteriales > Micromonosporaceae > Micromonospora. Next base: position 4,165,418 of record NZ_CP046104.1, read on the forward strand.
TGGCGGCGCCGGTCACCCATCGTGTGCTGCCGATCGCGCCGGCCGAGCGTTACGACGTGGTCATCGACTTCTCCGGTGTCCCGGTCGGCGGTCGCGTCAGAGTGGTCAACCGGCTGGGCTCCGGGCGTACCCGCGAGGTGATGGCCTTCCGGGTGGCGCGCAAGGCCGCCGACGGCAGCCGCATCCCCCGCGTCCTGTCGGGCGATCTGCCGGCCTGGCGGCGGTCGGACGCCGTCAGGGTACGCGACTTCTCCTTCCGCGCCGGTCGCCTGCACGGCGATCATGGATGGGTGATCGACGGGATTCCGTTCGACCCGGCTCGTTCCGACGTCACCGTCGGTCTCGGGGAGGTGGAGGTGTGGCGGCTGGTCGCCGACGTCCACCACCCCGTGCACCTGCACCTGGTCGGCTTCCGGATCCTCTCGCGCAGCGGCCGGCCGCCGCTGCCCCACGACGCGGGCCTCAAGGACACCGTCGCGCTGCGGCCGGGCGAATCGGCGGAGATCATCACCCGTTTCGACGGTTACCGCGGCCGTTACCTCTTCCACTGCCACAACGCCGAACACGAGGACATGGGCATGATGGCCAACCTCGAGGTGGTCTGACACCGCTCCTGCCGCCGGAGACGCGGCCACCGGCTGCGCCGTCGGTCGAGTAGGTTACGGCGAGTCGGGCTGGTTGACGGCGGGGAGGCCGGATGGTCGGCAAGCACCGTTCGTGGTGGGGTTGGGGCCACGTCGAGGACGCGGTGAGCGGCGCGGAGGCCGACGCGTTGACCGGCCGGGTGCGCGCGGTGCTGCCCGAGGCCGATCTGACCCGGCACGATCCGCCGCCGGTGGCGGAGCTGGGTCTGCGGCCGTCCCGGGTCGTCCCGCCGGCGTCGTTGGCGCGTCTGTGCTCGACCGAGCCGACCGACCGGGCCGCCCACGCGCACGGCAAGGCGTTCCGGGACGTCGTCCGGAACCTGCACGGCGACGTGCGGCACCCACCGGACCTGGTCGTCCGCCCGGCGTCGGAACAGGACGTCGTCGACGTGCTGGACTGGTGCGCGCGGGACGGGGTCGCGGTGATCCCCTACGGGGGCGGCTCGTCGGTGGTGGGCGGTGTGGAGCCGCGGGTGCACGACGGCTATGCCGGCGCGGTCAGTCTCGACCTCGGCCGGCTCGACCGGGTGTTGGAGGTCGACCGGACCAGCCGGGCGGCGCGCATCCAGGCCGGGGTGTTCGGCCCGGCGCTGGAGGAGCGGCTACGCCCGCACGACGTGACGTTGCGGCATTTCCCGCAGTCGTTCGAGTTCTCCACGGTGGGCGGCTGGCTGGCCACCCGGGCGGGCGGGCACTACGCGACCGTCCTCACGCACATCGACGACCTGGTGGAGTCGCTGCGGGTGGTCACCCCGTCGGGTGTCAGCCAGTCCCGGCGGCTGCCCGCCTCCGGCGCGGGGCCGTCACCTGACCGGCTCTTCCTCGGCTCGGAGGGTGCGCTGGGGGTCGTCACCGAGGCGTGGCTGCGCCTGCAGGACCGGCCGCGCTGGCGGGCGGACGCGGCGGTGCACTTCGACGACCACGATGCGGCGGTCGGGGCCACCCGGGCGGTCGCCCAGTCCGGGCTGCACCCGAGCAACTGCCGGCTGCTCGACCCGGCGGAGGCCCTGCTCAACGCGGGCGCCGCCACCGGCGGAGGGGTGCTGGTGCTGGGCTTCGAGTCGGCCGACCATCCGGTCGCAGCGGCGCTGGACCGGGCTGTCGAGCTGTGCCGCGACCACGGCGGGACGTTGCCGGAGCCGCCCCGGCACGGCGACGTGTCCGGTGGGCGGGGTGGCGGCGCCGTGGACACGTGGCGGTCGTCGTTCTTGCGGATGCCGTACCAGCGCGACGCGCTCGCCGCGCGGTCGATGATCGTGGAGACGTTCGAGACCGCCTGCACCTGGGACCGCTACCCGGCGCTGCGCGCGGCGGTGCTGGACGCGGCCGGCGCGGCGCTGGCCGAGGTCGGCGCGACCGGTGTGGTCACCTGCCGGTTCACGCACGTCTACCCGGACGGGCCGGCCCCCTACTTCGGTGTCTACGCGGCGGGCCGGTGGGACGGCATGCTCGCGCAGTGGGACCAGATCAAGCACGCCGTGTCCGAGGCGCTGCTCGCCGCGGGCGGCACGATCACCCATCACCACGCGGTCGGCCGCGACCATCGTCCCTGGTACGACCGGCAGCGCCCGGATCCGGTGGCGCTGGCGCTGCGGGCGGCGAAGGCCGCGTTGGACCCGTCCTGGGTGTTGAATCCCGGCGTTCTGGTCGACGCCGGGTCGGCCGGCGGTGAGCGGGTGGCCCGGGTCGGCGCCAGGACCGGATGACGCTGTGCCCCCAGGACGGTGAGCGGCGCGGTGGGGCGGGATTTCCTCACCTCGGGCTGATCGGGTGCCTCTCCCCTGCCGCCGGTTCGAAGATCAGGTCGAGGTGGTGGTCCAGTGCGCGCAGCGCCTGCTGCGGGGTGTAGTTGCCACTGAGGAGTTGGACGCCGAGGCCCTCCATGAGCGCGAGCAGGCCGGCCGCGGCGTCGTCGGCGCGCGGGCTCGGGAGGAGGCCGGCGACGAAGGCGACCATCTGCGCGTTGTCCTCGCGCAGGGTCGCGGCGGTCTCCGGCCGTACGGCGGTGTAGGCGAGGAACGCCAGTGCGACGCGGCCGTCGTCGCGGGACTGCTCGTCGAGCGGCAGCAGCGCGGAGATCATCGCCCGGAGCAGGTGCCGTGGTGCGGGTCGGTCGCCGAGGGCGGTGACCGCGTCGGTCACCCGGGCCTGGCTGCGGTCGCGGACGACGGACAGGGCGAAGGTCATCATCTCGTCCTTGGTGCGGAAGTAGTGCTGCACCATTCCGGCCGAGACGCCGGCCGCCGCGGCGACGTGGCGCAGGCTGACGGCTTCCAGTCCCTGCTCGGCGGCGACCCGCATCAGCGCGTCGGCGATGAGTGTCCGGCGTTGCCGGGGGTCCACCTTCTTCGGCATGGTGTCGATGCTTTCACGGTGCGGTCGCACCGGGACGGAGCGCGGTGACGGTGCCGGCGGCGCCGTCGACGGTGACGAGTTGCCCGTCGGTGATCGCGCGGGTGGCGTCGGGGACGCAGATGACGGCGGGGATGCCGTACTCGCGGGCGACGGTGGGTCCGTGGGCCATGACGGCGCCGGTCTCGGTGACCAGGCCGGCGGCGGTGAGGAACAGCGGCGTCCAGCCGGGGTCGGTGGTCGCGGCGACGATGACGTCGCCGGGTTCGATGCGGGCGGTGGCCGGGTCGTGGACGATGCGGGCGGGGCCGGTGACCCGGCCGGGTGCGGCGCCGACGCCGCGCAGCGTGCCTTCGGCGGCGGGGGCGGCCGGCAGGACGGTCTCCAGGTCGGTGCCGTCGGAGAGCAGCGCCACCGGAATGGTGCGGCGGCGCAGTTCGCGGCGGTGGGTGGCGGCGCGGGCGGTGACGGTGTCCCGGTGGTCGGTGCCGTGGTGGACGGCGTCGTGCACCTCGTCGAGGGTGAGGAACATGACGTCGTCGGGCCGGTCCAGCAGTTTCGCGTCGGTCAGGTCGGCGCCGATGTGCAGCAGTTGCCGGCGCATCTCCCGGAGGCGGTAGAGGCCGGCGAACTTGCCGGCCTCCCGCAGGCCGGCGAGGGCGCGGGCGCGGCGCAGCAGGAACACGGCGAGGCGGCCGCGGACGGGCCGTCGGCGGCGGGCGCGGGTGGCGAGGTCGGTGAGGGTGGCCTCGGCGGTGGCGGCGGCGCGGGCGAACCGTCGGTCGGGGGCCTGGTCGGGGTCGGTGAGGCGCAGGTAGTTGGCGAGCATGGCGAAGACGGGTGTCGGGTCCTCCTCCCAGCGGGGCACGCCGAGGTCGACTTCGGCGACGCCGCGGTGGCCGTAGGTGTCGAGGAACCGGTCCAGGCCGATGTCGGGCAGGGTGCCCTGCCGGTGGCGGGCGGTGAGTTCCGCCGGTGGGGTGTCGAGCAGGAGCCGGCGGTGGTCGGTGGCGTGCTGGGCGACGTGCCACAGCGCGAGGTCCATCTCGATGGTGACGTTGTGCGGCATGCCGCCCAGGACGGTGTGGATCTCGCCGGGTGCGGCGATGCCCTTGAGCAGGTACGAGGGCAGGGCGGCGGCGAGCATGCCGGCCATGATGGGCCAGATGATCTCGTCGGGGCTGTCGGTGGTGTCCTGGTCGCGGACGAAGCGGAGCCGGTCGGCGGGGGTGGTCAGGTCGGTGGGCGCGGCGCAGGTGCGGCGCATCCGGTCGATGGCGTCGAGCATGCGTTCGCGGGCGGTGTCGGGGCGGGTGAGGGCCCGCAGGACGCCGCTGGCGGCGCGGCCGGCGGTGCGGGCGGTGGGGCCGCCGGCGGTGCGGGTGCGCCGGGGTTGCGGCGCGAAGCGGGGGTCGGCGAGGACGTGTTGCATGACGGCCTGGGCCCGGGGTCCGAAGTCGACGGCCAGGAGTTTGACCAGCCGTTTGCGGGTGGCGGGGTCGCGGGCCTGGTCGGTGAGGTCGCCGTAGAGGCGCCCGCCGATGTCGACGATGTCGACGCGGACGCCGAGGGCGGCGAGCATGGCGGCGATGACCGCCTTGAGCGACGACATGCCCATCGGGGTGACGGGCTGGAGCATGCCTTGGACGTGGCCGAATTCGAGGTAGACGCGGGGTTCGGGCTTGTCGGTGGGTGGGGGCGGTGGGAACAGGGTGGTGATGGGTCGGGACTGGAGCACCCAGAGGGTGCCGTCGTGGTCGTACGCCCACTCGACGTCCTGTGGGCTGCCGAGGTGGTGCTGGAGGCGCTGGCCGAGGGCGTGGAGTTCGGCCAGTTGCGCCGGGGTGAGGCAGCCGGTGTCGTGGTGGTCGGGTCCGTCGAGGAGGTAGTGGTCGACGGTGGTGGCGCCGTCGACGACGGCGGTGCCGAGGCCGGGGGCGGCGTCGACCAGCATCTGGGTGCGGTTGCCGGTCAGCGGGTTGGCGGTGAAGAGGACGCCGGAGACCGTGGGGGCGACCATGCGTTGCACGACGACGGCCATCCGGACGGTGTCGTGGTCGATGTGGTGGGCGTCGCGGTAGGCGGTGGCGCGGGGGCCGTGCAGGGAGGCCCGGCAGGCGTCGACGGCGGCGAGGAGGCCGGCGTCGCCGGTGACGTCGAGGAGGGTGTCCTGCTGGCCGGCGAAGCTGGCGTCGGGCAGGTCCTCGGCGGTGGCGCTGGAGCGTACGGCGACGGGGCCGCCGCCGAGGTGGCGGTACGCGTCGGTGATCTCCGCGGCCGGGAGGTCGCCGGTCAGGGCGTCGGTGGTGATGCAGAAGCCGGGTGGGACGCGTTCGCCGTGGTGGATCAGTTCCCCCAGGCCGGCTGCTTTGCCGCCGACGAGGTCCGCCATGTCGGCGGTGATGTCGGACAGCGGAACGACCTGCATGGGACGCCTCCCCCAGAATTTTGCAATACGACTGCACTGCATCTGACCGTATCCGGTTCACGATGCGACTGCAATGCCATGGGGGCGACGTGGGTCACCCGACGTCGGCGCGACCGCCAACCCGGGCGAGAACGAAGAGGGGGACTGCCACCCGTCAGAGGCCGCCGCCGACCCGCAGGACGGTGCCGGTGGTGTAGCTGGCGTCCGGGCCGAGCAGCCAGGCGATGGCGGCGGCGACCTCGTCGGGTTCCCCGGGGCGGCCGAGCGGGATGCGGGCGGCGGCGCGGTCGGGACGGTCGGGTTGACCGGACAGGGCGTGGATCTCGGTGCGGATGATGCCGGGGGCAACGGCGTTGACGCGGATGCCGCGGGGGGCGAGTTCCTTGGCCAGGCCCACGGTGAGGGTGTCGGTGGCGGCCTTCACGGCGGCGTAGTGGACGTACTCGCCGGGGCTGCCGAGGGTCGCGGCGACGGAGGAGACGTTGACGATCGCGCCGCCGGTGCTCATCCGTCGGGCGGCCTGCTGGGCGGCGAGGATGTAGCCGACGAGGTTGACGTCGACGACGTGGCGCAGGTCGCCCGGGTCGAGGTCGACGAAGGGGCCGATGGGGCTGGTGACGCCGGCGTTGTTGACCAGGCCGGTGACCGGGCCGAGGTCGGCGGCGGCGTCGAACAGGGCGGTGATCTGGTCGGGGTCGCGGGTGTCGGCGGGGATGGCGACGGCGCGTACCCCGGTGGCGTGCAGGTCGGCGAGCACCTTCTCCGCGGCGGTGCGGTCGCGGCGGTAGGAGAAGGCGAGGTGGTGGCCGGCGTGGGCGAGGCGGCGGGCGGTGGCGGCGCCGATGCCGCGGCTGCCGCCGGTGATGACGGTGACGGGATTCAATGCCCTCTCCCCTGGTCCGCGCGGATGCCCGACGTTACCGTGACCGGCAGCTTGCGGAGGAGGTGGCGCGTGTCACGGGCGTTGGTGCTGGGCGGCGGTGGGGTCACCGGGGTGGCGTGGGAGCTCGGGCTGCTCGCCGGGTTGGCCGAGCGGGGCGTCGAGGTGGCCGCGGCCGACCTGGTGGTGGGGACGTCCGCGGGCTCGGTGGTGGGCGCGCAGGTGTGCTCGGGCGTACCGGTCGAGGACCTGTACGCGGCGCAGCTGCGCCCGGCCGGCGGTGAGGTGGCGGCGCGGCTGGGGTGGCCGGCGCTGGCGCGGCTGGTGTGGGCGGGCGGCGTGACCCGGGATCCGGTGGCGGCGCGGGCGCGGATCGGGGCGATGGCGGTCGCGGCGCGTACGCCGTCGGAGCAGTCCCGGCGGGCGGTGATCGAGTCTCGGTTGCCGACGCGTGGTTGGCCGCCGCGGCGGTTGCTGGTGACGGCGGTGGACGTGGCGACGGGCGAGTTCGTGGTGTTCGACGCCGATTCGGGGGTGTCGCTGGTGGACGCGGTGGGGGCGAGCTGTGCGGTGCCGGGTGTGTGGCCGCCGGTGACGGTCGGCGGGCGGCGGTACATGGACGGGGGCATGCGGTCGGCGGTGAACGCGGACCTGGCGGCGGGCGCGGAACGGGTGGTGGTGCTGGCGCCGATGGCGGCGGCGTTCGGGCCGATGCCGCGGTTGTCGGTTCAGGTGGCGGCGCTGCGGGCGGACGGGGCGCAGGTGGCGGTGGTGATGCCGGACGCGGGCGCCCGGACGGCAATCGGCCGCAACGTGCTGGACCCGGCCCGGCGGGCCGGCGCGGCGCGGGCGGGACGGGCGCAGGCGGCGGCGGTGGTCGACGAGGTGGCGGCGGTGTGGGGATGATCGCCTAGGCTCGCGCGGACGGCTATTGGGTGGAGGTGGGTGTGGTGGTCGCGGTCGGTGAGGTGGTCGAGGACTTCGAACTGCCGGACGAGACGGGTCGGATGCGGCGGCTGTCGGAGTTCCTGGCGTCCGGGCCGGTGGTGCTGTTCTTCTACCCGGCGGCGATGACGCGCGGGTGCACGGCGGAGAGCTGCCACTTCCGGGACCTGGCGGCGGAGTTCGCCGCGGTGGGCGCGCAGCGGGTGGGGATCAGCCGGGATCCGGTGGCGCGGCAGGCGGAGTTCTCCCGGTTGCACGGGTTCGACTATCCGCTGTTGTCGGACGTCGACGGTGCGGTGGCGGGGCGGTTCGGGGTGCGGCGGCGGCTGCCGCTGGGCCCGTTGAGCACGCGGCGGATGACGTTCGTGATCGGGACCGACCGGCGGGTGATCGAGGTGATCCACTCGGAGGTCAGCATGAACGACCACGCGGACCGGGCGTTGCGGGCGCTGGGGGATTGATCGTCGGCCTGTCGCAGCCGGCTGGTATCAAGGGCTGCTGTCGGACAGGTGTACGGAAGAGGGCGTGATGACAGGGCAGGGTTTGTCCACCGAGGAGGTGGCGGGCATCCGGGAGGCGCTGGCCGCGGGCCGGAAGCCGAGGGTGGTGTTCACGGCGGCGGCGGGTCAGATCGCCGGGCAGGTGGGTCAGGTGGTGTCGTTGACCGACCCGGCGGTGTCGGACGAGTTCGTGGTGGTGCGGTTCGGGCGCGACGAGTTGCCCTTCTCCCCCGCCGACCTGGCGGTGGCGCCGCGCGGCGCGGGCCGCAAGGCGGCGGAGCCGAAGCCCACCGAGGAGCCGGCGGCGCCGGCGGAGCCGGAGTTCGTGTTGGACACTCCGGCGCCGCCGGCGCCGCGTCGCGCCGAGCCGGAGGCGGCGCCGCAGGTGGAGGCGGCGAAGCCGGCGCGGCGGGCGGTGAAGGCCGCCAAGCCGAAGGGGCCCGCGGGGCTGACGGTGACGCTGGCGTACGCCGAGGGCGAGTGGACGGTCGCGGCGCAGCAGGGCGCGAAGGTCCTCGCCAAGCCGTACGTGGTGAAGCCGGCGGAGGCGCTGCGCATGGTCGCGCTGGTGGACGTGCCGGGTGTACACGAGGCGGTCGAGCAGATCCTCGCGGCCGAGCGGGCCGACGCGGAGCGGCAGGCGGAGAAGCTGCGGGCGGAGCTGGCGGAGGTGGAGGCGCGGCTGGCGGAGCTGCGGGAGGCCGGCTGACGACAGCGTGCGCGGCACGGCGACGGATCGTTGTGACGTGAGTCACCGGCGTTGATGTCGGTTCGTGGCTCGTTCAGCCGTCGGGAAGGTGAGAGCCGGCGCGGGCCGGCCCGATCCCGAGGGAGACGTCACGATGCGACTCACGATCACCACGTTCCTGACCCTGGACGGCGTCATACAGGCGCCGGGTGGGCCGGACGAGGACCGCAGCGGCGGGTTCGACCTGGGCGGCTGGGGGGCGCCGCTCTTCGACGACTCGCTCGGCGCGTACATGGGCGAGGTCTTCACCCACGCCGACGGGTTCCTCCTCGGCCGCCGCACGTACGACATCTTCGCCGCCTGGTGGCCGCAGGTCACCGACCCGCGGGACCCGATCGCCGGGCCGCTGAACCGGCTGCCCAAGCACGTCGCCACCACCCGCGGCGACGAGCTGACCTGGCCGGGAACGCAGCGGCTGACCGGCGACCTGGCGACGGCGGTCGGCGACCTGAAGCGCCGCCCGGGCCGGGAGCTTCAGGTGCACGGCAGCGGCGCCCTCGCGCAGTCGTTGATGCGCGAGGGGCTGATCGACACGTACCGTCTGCTCATCTTCCCGGTCGTGCTCGGACGCGGCCGGCGCCTGTTCGCCGACGCAGTGCCGCCGGCCGGGCTGTGGCTGACCGACAGCCGGACCTCCGGCAGCGGGGTGACGATGCTGACCTACGACCACGCGGGCGCGCCGGAGTTCGGCACCGTCGGGGGCTGACGTGGGCCTGCCCGCCGCCCATCCGGTCAGGCCGCTGCCGTGACGGCGGGCTCGTGCCGGACGGGGAAGTTCACCGAGTTGGCGATGAAGCAGGCGCGGTGGGCGTCGGCGTGCAGCGCCGTGGCGGTCTCGACCATGTCCGGCCGTGCCACGGTGACCGTGGGACGCAGGACCACGTCGGTGAACCGGCCTGCGGCCATGGTGCCCGACGCGGTGTCGGTGTAGTCGGTGACGACGACACCGGCCTCGGCGCACAGGTGCAGGTACCACAGCATGTGGCACTGGGCCAGCGACGCGACGAGCAGCTGTTCCGGGTTCCAGCGGGCCGGGTCGCCCCGGAAGGTGGGGTCGGAACTGCCGGGGATGGGCGGCGGGCCGTCCGCGGTGACCAGGTGGTCGCGGTCGTAGTCGCGGTAGCCGCTGGTGCCGGTGCCGCGGTTGCCGGCCCACGTGACGGTGGTGCGGTAGTGGTGCTCGCGCATGGGCCCAGTCTGCCGGGCCGGTGTGACGGGCCACCAGACGTCCCCGGTCCGGAAGATCGACCCGATGCCGCTGGCATCGGGTCGATCGGCGCTCCGGGCAGCCGCGATGCCGCCGGCCGGGAGACGACCACCGGGGTCAGAGGGCGGCGGCGAGCAGGTCGACGACGGCGCCGGCCGGTCCGGTGCTGGCGCTGCGGTAGCCGGTGCCGGCCCACAGGTGCAGCCGGTCGGGGTCGCCCGCCGCGGCGGCGGCCGCCCGCATGCCCCGGGTGAGGTGGTGCACCGCCGGGTAGCCCAGCGGCGCCGTGGCCTCGTACCGCTCGACGAAGCCGTTGCGCAGGCCCCGGGCGGGCCGGCCGGTGAAGGCGCGGGTGATGACGGTGTGGTGCGGGCCGCGTCGGCGACGGCGTCGCGGTGGGTGCGGCTCGCTCCGCTCTCGTCGGTGCGCCGGGTCGGGCAGGCCGAAGGTGAAGCTGGCCACTGGCACCGGGTCGGCCAGCAGCAGGTCGATCTTGTCGCGCCAGTGGTCGTCGTCGTGCAGCAGCGGGGCGGCGGCCAGGTCGAGGCCGTACGGTCCGCCCTCGGCGGCGATCTGGCCGGCGTACCGGCGGAACTCCGCCTCGCCGATCTCGGGCGGGCCGGGCACGAACAGGTTCACCCCGCACGGCGTGCCGGCCGCCCGCAGCTCGGCCAGCTCGGCGGCGACCGCCTCGGGGGTCTTGTAGCCGGCCGCGACGAAGCCGAAGCCGCCGGCCGCCGCGACGGCCGACACCAGGGCGCACGTGGTGGCGCCCCCGGCCATCGGCGCGCCGACGACCGGCGTCGCACCGCTGACGAAGTCCGTCCACACGTCCCCGCTCACCGCCCCAGCGTAGGCCCGGCGGACACCTCCCAGGCCGCTGCCGCCGCGACGAGCGTCCCGGCCCGCCGCCGTGGCGGGCCGGGGCGTTCGGTCAGTGCTGCGGAATGTGCGCGACGCCGATGCGCTTGCGGAACACCCAGTACGTCCAGCCCTGGTAGGCGAGCACGACGGGGGTGAACACCACCGCCACCCAGGTCATGATCTTCAGGGTGTAGGGGGTGGAGGCGGCGTTGGCCGCGGTCAGCGTGCCGGCGGCGTCCAGCGTGGAGGGCAGGACGTTCGGGAACAGCGCCGCGAACAGGGTCGCCACGGCCAGGCCGATCGCCACGGCGGTGCCGGTGAAGGCCCAGCCCTCCCGGCGTACCCGGGCGGCGGCGAGACCACCGACCAGCGCCAGGGCGGCGCCGACGGCGAGGACGACGGCGGCGGCGCTGGAGCGGATCGTCAGCGTCCAGGTGAGGAACGCGACCGCGAGCACGGCGGTGGCCACGCCGAGGCGTACCGCGAGGGCGCCGGCGCGCTCGCGGACGTCGCCGACGGTCTTGAGGGCGATGAACACGGCGCCGTGGGTGAGGAACAGCGCGAGGGTGGTGGCGCCGCCGAGCAGGGCGTACGGGTGGAGCAGATCGAACAGGCCGCCGGCGTACTCGTGGTCGGCGGTCAGCGGCACGCCGCGCAGGATGTTGGCGAACGCGACGCCCCACAGGACCGCCGGCAGCAGGGAGCCCCAGAAGATGGCGGCGTCCCAGCGGCGCTTCCAGGACGCCTCGGGGCGCTTGTGGCGGTACTCGAAGGCCACGCCGCGGGCGATCAGGGCGAGCAGGATGAGCAGCAGCGGCAGGTAGAAGCCGGAGAACAGGGTGGCGTACCACTCGGGGAACGCGGCGAACATGGCGCCGCCGGCGGTGATCAGCCACACCTCGTTGCCGTCCCAGACCGGGCCGATGGTGTTGATGAGGACGCGGCGTTCGCGGTCGTCGCGGCCGAGGACGGGCAGCAGCATGCCGACGCCGAAGTCGAAGCCTTCGAGGATGAAGTAGCCGGTGAAGAGGACGGCGACGAGGAGAAACCAGACGGTCGTCAGTTCCACGTGGGGCTCCGGGTCAGTAGGCGAAGGCGAGCGGGCGCTCGGCGTCGTCGGTGTCGTCGGGCTCGGGGGCCGGGGTCAGGTCGGGTACGCCCGCCCGGGCGTAGCGGACGAGCAGCTTGAACTCGACGACGGCGAGGGTGGCGTAGATGAGCGTGAAGGCGGTGAACGAGGTGAGGACCTCGGCCAGCGACACGCTGCGGGAGACGCCGTCGCGGGTGAGCATCTCGCCGAAGACGATCCACGGCTGGCGGCCCATCTCGGTGAAGATCCAGCCGAAGGAGTTGGCGACCAGGGGCAGCAGCGGCATGACCAGGCCGGCGCGCAGCAGCCACCGGCTGGTGGGGGTGCGGCCCTTGCGGTGGGTCCAGAGCACCAGCAGGGCGATCGCGGCGGCGGCCAACCCGAAGGCGATCATGAACCGGAAGCTCCAGTAGGTGACCGGGATGATCGGGGTGTAGCTGCCGGCGCCGTACTGGGCGGTGTACTGGGCCTGCAGGTCGTTGATGCCCTGCACGGTGCCGTTGGGGTCGCCGGTGCCGAGGTACGACAGCAGGTACGGGATCTTGATGGCGAACAGCTCCCGCGTGCCGTCGAGGCTGCCGACGGTGAGCACGGAGAACGAGGCGGGGCTCTCGGTGGCGTACAGGCCCTCGGCGGCGGCCATCTTCATCGGCTGCACCTGGGTCATGATCTTGCCTTGGATGTCGCCGGTGATGACGACCGCGGCGGCGGCGACCAGCGTCACCCAGGATCCGAACTTGGCGGCGAACCGGTAGGCGGGGGTGTCGGCGGAGCCGCGGTTGCGGATCAGGTGCCACAGGGCCACGGCGACCAGCAGCGACCCGGCGACGAGGAATGCCCCGGCGATCGTGTGCGGGAAGGTGATCAGGGCGACCTTGTTGGTGAGCACGGCGACGAAGTCGGTCAGCTCGGCGCGGCCCGACTCGGGGTTGACGCGGTAGCCGACCGGGTTCTGCATGAACGAGTTCGCGGCGAGGATGAAGTACGCCGACAGGTTGGTGCCGATGGCGGCGGCCCAGATGCTGGCGAGGTGCAGCCGTTTGGGCAACCGGTCCCATCCGAAGATCCACAGGCCGATGAAGGTGGACTCGAGGAAGAACGCCACGAGGGCCTCGATGGCGAGGAACGAGCCGAAGACGTCGCCGACGAAGCGGGAGTAGTCGCTCCAGTTCATGCCGAACTGGAACTCCTGCACGATGCCGGTGACCACGCCCATCGCGAAGTTGATCAGGAAGAGCTTGCCGTAGAACTTGGTGAGCTTGAGGTACTTCTCGTCGCCGGTGCGGTGCCACAGCGTCTGGAGGATGGCGACCAGCACGGACAGGCCGATGGTCAGCGGGACGAAGAGGAAGTGGTAGACGGTGGTGACACCGAACTGCCAGCGGGCGACGTCCAACGCGTCCACCTGGAAACCCCCAGCCATGCGTACTACGAGACGTAGTAAATACTACTGCTCGTCGTAGGCGTTTCGGCAGGGTCGAGGGGCCCGAAGCGGTCCGGGACCAATGACCTTGATCACCCCGGCCGGTCGGCCCGGGGCGGGACCCGTCCTCACCCCCTCGCGTGCGACCATTGCGCGCTGATGGACACCGCGCACTCCCGCTGGCGCCCGCCACTGATCTGGCGGGCCGCCCAACTGCTCGCCCGCGCCGCGGTCGGCGCCCTGGCCCGGCTGGAGGTCACCGGGGAGGTGCCGGCGCACCTGCGCCGCGGCCCCCTCGTGCTGGCCGCCAACCACATCAGCCCGTTCGACCCGATCGTGCTGGCCGCCGCGACCCGCGCCGCCGGCGTCGCCCCGCGGTTCATGGCCACCGGCGGGCTGTTCCGCGCCCCGGTCGTCGGGGCGGCGATGCGCCGCGCCGGGCACATCCGCGTCGAACGGGGCACCAGCGCCGTGCACAAGGCCCTCGACGACGCCGCCGCGGCGGTGGCCGGCGGATCGGCGATCCTCGTCTACCCGGAGGGGCGGATCGGCCTGGATCCCGGCCTGTGGCCCGAGCGCGGCAAGACCGGCGTCGCCCGCCTCGCCCTCGCCTGCGGCGCACCGGTGCTCCCGGTCGCCCAGTGGGGCTCGCACGAGGTGCTCCCCTACCGCACCCCGAAGGGCCTGCTGCCCGGCATCGCCCGGGCTCTGCTGCGCCGGCCGGTGGTGCGGGTGCACTTCGGCGCGCCGGTCGTGCTCACCGACCTGACGTACGGCACGCCGGGCGCCGCCCGCCGCGGCACCGACCGGATCATCGACGCGATCACCGACATCCTGGCGCCGCTGCGGCCGGACGAGCCCGACCGGCCCCGCCACGTCGACCCCGGGCGGCCCGTCGACACCAGCCGCGCCCACCGCCGCCACCGCTGACCGCCGTCCACCTTCCTGCCGGTGGCCCGGCGTGCGCGGCTCGCGGCCGGCGTGGACCGGCTCGCCCTCAGGCCGCCTGGACCGCCCTGACCACCTCGGTCACGGCAGCCGCGACCGGTGCGACCGGCGCGGCGAGGGCGGCGAGGCGGTGCAGCAACGCCTCGACCCGCGCCGGCCGCGGATCCGGGCGGGACAGTTCCTCGCGCACCTGCGCCGCCACCGCCACGGCCGGCTCCGGCAGGTCACCGCGGTGCCGGTCGACGAGCTCCACCAGCTGCCGCACCAGGGCCGCCACGTCGACCGCCGCCGGCGCCGTGGCGTGCAGGCTCCCCCCGGACGCGTACGCCCCGGGGCCGACCGCCTGGTTGCCCACCTGGCTGACCCCGCCCGACTGCTGGATCCCGTAGTTGATCTCCGTCATGTCCCGTCCTCACTCGCTGCGGGGCCGCCCACCGCGCGGCGCGGGCACCTGCTCCGCCCGCTGCTCGGCCCGAGCTCCCGTGCCCACCGCCTGGTTACCGACCACACTGAGCCCGCCGGTCTGGATCACCCCCTGGTTGAGGATCATGGTCTGCCGGCTGCGGAACTCGGCGGTGTCCACGCCCCGCTCGTCGAGGAAGTCCACGATGGCGGCCAGCACGTGCCGTTCCACCACCTTCAGGTGCTTGGCGGCGTCCAGCACCTGGAAGTAGTTGTGGTAGCCGGACCCGGCCGCCAACTCCCGCACGCCGGCCCGGGCCCCGTAGTCGTAGCCGAGATCCTCCCGGGCCAGCCGCCGTGCCCGCGCCCGCCTGCGGTGGTGGCGCAGCACCCGCACCGCGTCCCCGGTCAACCGCAGCGGCGCGCCGAGCGCCGTCCGCAGCAGCCCCTCCGCGCCGCTGGCGAGCAGCTGCGCGAACTGGCTCGCCGGCAGCCACTCGGTCAGCCGGTCCACGTCGTGGTGCTCCCACCTCGGCGGCTCCACCAGAGTGCGTGCGCACTCCAGGTAGAGCACCCGGCCGTCGGTGGAGAAGTGCAGGAAGGTGCCGGCCACCACCTCGCCGCCCCAGGACGGCACCAGCGCGCACAGGTAGTGCCGGGCCGCGCCCCGGGGACGGGCGGCCACCCGGCGGACCTCCTCGTCGGTCCAGTGCTGCCGCGGCGTCCGCTCCCGGTCGGGCAGCAGGCGCGCGTCGTCGGTGAGCATCCGCCCCCCGACGAAGATCCGGTCCTCCAGCAGCAGGTCCGGCAGCCGGTCGGCGTCCGGGCCGTCCCGCCCCACCGCCGCCAGCCGCGACCGGACATGGTCGATCAGGTCCAGCACCGCGAACGGCACCGGCTCGTCCGCCGCGGCGGCCCCGGCCGGCGCAGCGGGCAGCACCGACCCGGGCCCGGCCGGCACGATCGGCAGGGCGAACGACCACCCGGCCACCGGCGTGCCGTGCCCCACGAACGGGACGTACCCGCTGTAGACCGTGACGTTGCCCCGCTGCGCCTCGTCGACGGCGGCCAGCCGGGCGGCGTACCGGCCGTCGCGGGAGGTGTCCGGGGACGCCGGGCGGAACCGGCCGCGCCGGAGCCGGGTCACCAGCAGCCGCCGGGTGCCCAGCAGGTGGACCACGACCACCAGGTAGGCGACCACGCCGAACGGCAGGGCCAGCACCGGCCGGCCGACCAGCCAACCGGGCAGCCCGGTCCGCTCCTGCTCCGCGCCGGCCACGCCCTGCAGCTGCACCAGCAACATCAACGCGATCAACGCCACCGAGACCAGGGCAAGCACCGGCCCGAGCGCACCCTGCCGGGTCGGCCGGAACGGGGCCAGCCGCGTGCCGAGCACCATCGCCGCGCCGGCCAGCAGGGTCCACAGCGGCGAGAGCAGCACCGCGGCGCCGCCGGCGAGCAGCAGCCACCCGTCCCGACGGACGCGTCGACCGCGGGCGTGCAGGCAGTGCCGCAGCACCGACGTCAGGTCGAAACCCACCGACGGCGCGACGGCGCGCAGGTCGTCCTCGAGCACCTCGGCCAGCGCCCGCTCGGCGAAGGCCTCGTCGGTGTGCGCGGCCGCGCACAGGTAGCGGGTCGCCTCACTGCCCGCCTCCGGCGCAGCGGCCGTCCGCTTCGGCCGCACGTCCTCCCGGAGCATGCGCGTCACCTCCGTTCCACTGTCGCAGGGTCACCGGTCGGGGCCGGCCGCAACAGGGGCAGCACCCACGCCAGGAACACACCCAGCACGAAGCCGGCGTGCACCCCGTCGGCCAGCGCGCCCCGCACGTACTGCGGCCGGTCGTAGCCGTAGACGTCACCCGCGCCCAGCAGCACGAGCAGGACGACTCCGCCGGCGGCCGCCAGCGCGCCGCCGGCCACCGGCGCGGCGAACACGGCCAGCGCGCGGTGCACCGGCGACGGCGCCGGTACGGCGGCGGCCAGCCGGCGCAGCAGCCACACCGTGACCAGGACGAACACCAGCGTCCGGGCGTTCTGCGCCAGCCAGAACGGCAGCTGGCGGTCGTCGGTGATCCGCACCTCCCAGCGCAGTGCGAGCAGCGCGGACAGGATCATCTCGCCCGGGGCGGCGACGAGCGCGGCGAAGCCCTCGGCGTCCGACAGGTCGAAGCGCCACTCGGTCAGCGGCCGGGACACCCACGGGTTGCCGGCCGCCAGGACCAGCAGCACGACCACCCGGGCGGCGAGCGGGAGCCCGCCGCCCGGCGGCGGTGCCGGTGGCACCGCGGGCGGTGGCAGCGGATCCAGCGGTGCTCTGGTGAGCGGGCCGGGTGGCGTCGGCGGCTCCGCGCGGCCCGGCCCGGACGGCGTCCACGAGACCATGCGCCCATCATCGTCGGCGGCGCAGCCATCGTGATCGTTACTGTCCGACATGCGGCAGTTACCGCGGCGGCCGCGGCGTCACGTCCCGGCCGCCGGCCGGTCACCGGCGCGCCGCCGGCGCCCGGCATACTCCCTCGCGTGTTGACCGCCCCGCACCCCTACCTGGACGCGCCCGCGCCCCTCGCGTTCGCCCACCGCGGCGGCGCCGCCGACGGCGACGAGAACACCGCCGCGGCGTTCGCCCGGGCCGTCGAACTCGGCTACCGGTACGTCGAGACCGACGTGCACGCCACCGCCGACGGCGTCGCGGTGATCTTCCACGACGCCACGCTGCGGCGGGTCACCGGCGAGGCCGGCCGCATCGCCGACCTGCGGTGGGCCGACCTGGCGACGGTGCGGGTCGGCGGGGAGGCGGTGGTGCCGCGGCTGGACGAGGTGCTCGACGCGTGGCCGCAGGTGCGGTTCAACGTCGACGTCAAGGCCGACCGGGGCGTCGAGCCGGCCGTGACGACCGTGACCCGGTCCGGCGCCGCGGACCGGGTGCTGCTGGCCTCGTTCAGCGACGCCCGACTGACCCGGATGCGGGCGCTCACGCAGGGACGGGTGGCCACCAGCCTCGGCATGCGCGGCGTGGCCCGGCTGCGCATGGCGTCACTGACCGGCCGGCCGCTGCGGCTGCCGGAGTCGGTGGTCGCCGCGCAGGTGCCGGTCCGGTACGGGCGGGTACGGGTGACCGACCGGCGGTTCCTCGCCTACTGCCACCGCATCGGGCTGCAGGTGCATGTCTGGACGATCGACGAACCTGCCGAGATGCACGAGTTACTGGACCTCGGCGTGGATGGCATCATGACCGATCACGTCGGCGTGCTGCGCGACGTCTACCGCAGCCGCGGCCACTGGGCCGCCTGACCCGCCCGAAGGACCGCGATGGCCACCTTCCCCGCCACCACCGTGGACGACGTTCCCGCACCGTCGAGCACCCGTCGCGAACGCACCGGCTGGTACTTCTACGACTGGGCGATGTCGGCGTTCTCCACCACCGTCATCACCGTGTTCCTCGGGCCGTTCCTCACCACGGTCACCGAGCTCGCCGCCGGCTGCGAACTGGGCGCGGACACCTGCTCCGGGCACGTGTACCCGCTGGGGATCAAGGTGGCGGCCGGGTCGTACTTCCCGTACCTGGTGTCGCTGTCGGTGTTCCTCACCGTGTTCGTGCTGCCGGTGGTCGGGGCGGTCGCCGACCGGTCGGTGCACAAGAAGCGGCTGCTGGCCGCGGCGGCGTTCACCGGCGCCGGCGCCACCGTGGCGATGCTGTTCGTCACCGGCGACCGGTACCTGCTCGGCGGCGCCCTGTTCCTCGTCGCCAACATCGCCTTCGGCGCCGGCGTGGTCGTCTACAACTCGTTCCTGCCGCAACTCGGCGGCCCCGACGACCGCGACGGCATCTCCAGCCGCGGCTGGGCCCTGGGCTACCTCGGCGGCGGCCTGCTGCTCGCGCTGAACCTGGTCGCCGTGCAGAGCCTCGACAACGGGCAGCCGGAACGCACCCTGGACCTGGCCCGCTGGTCCATCGTGTCGGCCGGGCTGTGGTGGGCGCTGTTCACTCTGGTACCGCTGCGCTGGCTGCGGGAGCACCCCACGCCGGCCGCGCTGCACGGCGGCGGCAACGTCCTCACCGACGGGTTCCGGCAGCTCGGGCGTACGCTGCGGCAGCTGAAGGCGTACCCGCTGACGCTGTTCTTCCTGCTGGCGTTCCTGGTCTACAACGACGGCATCCAGACCGTGATCGCCCTGGCCAGCCAGTACGGCACCGAGGAGCTGCGGCTGGGGCAGAGCACGCTGATCGTCACCATCCTGCTGGTGCAGTTCCTCGCCTTCGGTGGCGCGCTGCTGCTCGGCGCGCTCGCCCGGCGCATCGGCGCGTGGAAGACCGTCCTGCTGAGCCTGGTGCTGTGGACCGGCGTGATCCTCGGCGCGTTCCGGCTGCCCGCCGAGGCGCCGCTGCCGTTCATGGCCCTCGGCGCGGCCATCGGCCTGGTGCTCGGCGGCAGCCAGGCGCTGAGCCGGTCGCTGTTCAGCCAGCTCATCCCCGCCGGCCGGGAGGGCGAGTACTACGGCTTCTACGAGATCAGCGACAAGGGCACGAGCTGGCTGGGGCCGCTGGCGTTCGGCCTGGTGTTCCAGCTCACCAACTCCTACCGGGTGGGCCTGGTCTCCCTGCTGATCTTCTTCGTGGTCGGGTTCGTACTGCTGCTGGCGGTGCCGATGCGCCGGGCGATCGTGGCCGCCGGGAACACGCCGCCGCGCGTGCTGTAGGGGCAGACGGAGGACCGGGACCGGACCCGCGCGGACCGCACCCCGGCGCGGCCGGAACTGGATCATGCGGCCGAACGAGGACCGTCGATGGATTATGCTGCCCGACCGTGACCGACGACGCCGCTGCCCCGACCTGCCTGGCACGCCCGCTGCCCGGCCCCGACGAGCAACCCGCCGGCTGCGCCGCCGCCCGTGCCGTCGACGGGCGCCCGCTGCACGCCGCGGCGCTGCGGTTCTACTGGGGGCCGATGGACTGCGGCAAGTCCACCATGGCGTTGCAGATGAACCACAACCACGCCCGGCAGGGCCGCCGGGGCCTCGTCACCACCCGCATCGACCGGTCGCTTGGCCCGCAGGTCACCACCCGCATCGGGCTGGCCCACGAGGCCGTCGAGGTCACCGACGACCTGGACCTGCGCACCCTGGTACGCGACACATGGGCCGAGGGCGTCCGCGTCGACTACCTCATCTGCGACGAGGCGAGCTTCTACAGCGTCGCGCACGTCGAGCAGATGGCCGAGCTCGTCGACAGCTACGACGTCGACGTGTACGCGTTCGGCCTGGCCACCGACTTCCGGTCGTGCCTGTTCCCCGCCGCGCAGCGGCTGTTCGAACTCGCCGACCAGGTGGCCCGCATCCAGGTCGAGGTGTTGTGCTGGTGCGGCCGGGAAGGGCTGCTCAACGCCCGCGTGGTCGACGGCCGGGTGGTCCGGGAGGGCGCCCAGGTCGTCATCGGCGACACCGTCGACACCGCCGAGGTCCGCTACCAGGTGCTCTGCCGCCGCCACTACCGCGCGGGGGACCTCGGCCCGCGCTGACCCGGCGCCGGGGCGGACCGCGTTGGACACGGTTTGATCACGGCGCGAACCTTTCCGGAACCCTCGCCCCTCTCACGCACGACGGGACGGCGACCGGCGCCGCCCCGCCCTGCGCGTACGGGGGGTACACCACGACATGAGGCTCGCGTTACGACGGGCCCGCGGGGCCAGGGGACTGCTCCTCGCCGCGGCCGGGGCGACCCTGGTGGCCACCGCCGCCCTCACCGGCCTCGCCGCCTACAACGACGACGTCGTCGCCTCCGGCACCGCCAGCGTGCTGACCGAGGCCACCGCCGAGGAACGGTCGATCCTGGTCCGCGGCCCGGCCGGCGGCACCGCCGAGGCCCTGCGGGAGCGGGACACCACCCTGCGGGAGCACGTCACCGCGCACCTGCCCGGCCTGGACCCGACGGTGACCGCCGCCGGGTACGCCGCCGGCCGCCAGTTGCGCGGCGACACCGGCTCGGCGGTCGGCGACGCGGGCGGAACCGTCTACGCGTCGGTGATGTTCCTCGACGACCTGGCCGCGCACGCCCGGCTCACCGCCGGCGCCTGGCCGCAACCGGGCGCCGGCCCGGTGCAGGCCGCCCTCGCCGCGCCCGCCGCCGCGGTGCTGGGCGTCGACGTCGGCGACCGGGTTCCGGTCACCGACGGCTTCACCGGCCGGGTCACCCAGGTCACCGTGGTGGGCCTGTTCACGCCCATCGACCCGGCCGACACGTACTGGCGGCTCGCTCCGGAGGCGGCCACCGGCACCCTGCCCCAGTCGGCCACGTACGGACCGTTCACCGTGCACCGCGACGACTTCCTCGCCGGTTTCCGCACCAACGCCTCCGCCGGGTGGCTGGTCGAGCCGGACCTGCGCGGTGTCACCGGCGGCGCCGCCCTCGACCGGCTCGCCGACGGCGTCACCAGGGTCGCCGCCACCGCGCCCCGCGAGGCCGGCCTCGGCGACTCCGGCACCGCCCTCACCACCCTCGACGACCTGGTGCAGCGCCTGCAACGGGCCACCCTGGTCGGGCGGTCCGCCCTGGTCACCCCCATGCTGCTGGTGGTCGTGCTCGGCGGGTACGCGCTGCTGCTCGTCGCGCTGCTGCTCACCGAGCACCGCCGTGCGGAGACCGCGCTGCTGCGCGCCCGGGGCGCCGCCCGAGCCCAACTCGCCGGGCTCGCCGCCCGGGAGGCGGCGCTGGTCGTCCTGCCCGCCGCCGTGCTGGCACCCCCGCTGGCGGCGCGGCTGCTCGCGTACGCCGAACGGGTGCCCGCCCTGGCCGCGGTGTCGGCGGGGCCGGGCGCCACCCTGACCGGCCCGCTGTGGCCGGTCGCGGCCCTCGCCGCCGCCGGCTGCCTGGTGGCCATGCTGGTGCCCAGCCTGCGCGGCGGCGGCACCTACGTCGCCGACCTGGCCAGCCGGTCCCGGCCCAGCCGCCGCGGCCTGGTCCAGCGCGCCGGCGTCGACGTCGTACTGGTGGCACTGGCCGTCCTGAGCTGGTATCAGCTGCGCCAGTACTCGTCGCCGCTGTCCCGCAGCCGCTCCGGTGCCCTGGACGTGGACCCGCTGCTGGCCGTCGCGCCCACCATCGGCGTGCTGGCCGGCGCGGTGCTCGCCCTGCGGCTGCTGCCGCCGCTGACCCGGCTGGCCGAGCGGTGGGTGGACCGCAAACCCTGGACCGCCACCATCCTCGGCACCTGGCAGGCGGGGCGACGCCCGCACGCCGGCCCGGTGCTGCTGCTCGCCCTCGCCGTCGCGGTCGCCACCCTCGCCTGGACCCTCAGCAGCACCTCGCAGCAGTCGCTCGACGACCAGGCCGGCCACCGCGTCGGCGCCGACCTGCGGTTGACCGAGCTCAACGGGTCCGCCCCGGACGACCGGGCCGACCAGTTCGCCGCGGTACCCGGCGTCGAGGCGGTCCTGGCGACCTGGCGGGAGACGATCCGGATCGGGCCGGACAACGCGCCGGCGTCGGTGGTGGCCTGGGACGCCGGCGCCGCCGAACCGGTGGTGCGGATGCGCCCGGACCTGGCCGGCGGTTCGGCCACCGAGCTGTTCGGCGACCTCGGGCGGGCTCGGGTCACCGCCCCACACGCCGAACTGCCCGCCGGCGCCCGTACGCTCACCGGCCAGCTGCTGGTGCAGGGCAGCGACCTGACCGCGCGGGTGCGCAGCCACGCCGTGCTCGTCGAGCCGCACGGCGGGCACCGGCGGTTGTTGCTCGCCGACGTCCCGGCCGGCGAGCCGGTCCGGTTCTCCGTGGACCTTCCGGCCGGTGCCGGCCCGTGGCGGCTGGCCGGCTTCACCGCCGAGACGGTGGGTTCCCCGGCGGCGTCCGTGGACTGGCGGCTGACCGACCTCCGGGCCGGCACCGATGCCACGACGGGCACCAGGGTCGACCTCGGCGGCGCCGGGAGGTGGCAGGTGCTGAACCGGGGCGGGCCCGTCGCCAGCTACAACGCCGACGGTGACGGGCTGACCGTCCACTACACGCGCAGCGCGCAGGCCGGCGCGTGGAGTATCGGCGGCCTGTCGGCGGTCCAGTTCGCCATCGCACCGCCCGTAGCGGCGAAGCCGGTGCCCGTGGTGGCCACCCCGCCGGCGCTCGCCGCTCTGCGGCTCGACGTCGGCGCGCAGACCCGGCTCGTCCTCGGTGGCACCGAGGTCGACGTCCGCTTCGTCGACGTCGCGGAGTCGGTTCCGGGCGGCACCGAGAGGGCCGCCTTCCTGGTCGACCTACCGTCACTGAGCACCCGGGTGTTCCACAGCAACGGCCTCGTCCGATCACCGCAGGAGTGGTGGCTGACGGTCCGGCCGGCGCAGCGCGAGCAGGCGGCGACGGCCGTCGGCGCGCTCGGCGGCCTGACCGTCCTCGACCGGGGGCGGATCACCGCCGACCTGGCACGGGAACCGTTCGGCGTCGGCGCGCGGGGGGCGTTGTTCGCCGCGGCCCTGGCCGCGGTGCTGCTCGCCGCGGTCGGCGTCGCCGTGGACGTCAGTGCGACCGCCCGCCGGCGCGCCACCGAACTGGCGGTCCTGCACACGCTCGGCGCCGGACACCGCCTGGTGGCCCGCTCGCTCCTGGCCGAACAGGGGCTCCTGGCCGGGATGGGCGTGCTGGTCGGCCTGTTCGTCGGGGTGGGTGTCGCCGCGACGATGGCCCCGCTGGTGATCCTCACCCCCGCGGCGCAGCGACCCGACCCGCCGCCGCTGCTGCACGTGGACTGGCCGCCGATCGTCGCCACCGGCGTCGGCCTGCTGCTGCTCGCGCTGGCCTTCAGCGCGGCCGTCTCGTTGACCATGCGACGCCGCCTGGCCGGCAGCCAGCTGCGCATCGGGGAGGAGCGATGATGGCGGGGAGGGTGGTGCGGCGGCTGCGGGTGCTGGCCGCGCACGCGGGCCTGCTGGCCGGGCTGGGGCTGGTGGCGGCGGTGCTGCTCACCGCCACCCCCCGGCTGGTCAACCACTACGCCGACCGGGCGCTGCGCGCGGACGTCGCCGCCGAGCCGTACCTGGTCCGCGATCTGTCGATCGTCACCACCACGCTGCCGGACAGCTCGTTCGCCGCCGCCGCCGGTGAGCGCGACCTGAACCGGTACGCGGCCGCCCTGCCGCAGCCGCTACCCCGGCTGGTCGGCCCGAGCTGGTACTTCGCCGCGTTCAACCCCGACCGCCTGATCGCGACCGGCGACAGCCCCCCGATGAACGGCGGCGCCCCCAAACAGATCGGCCTGTACGCCCAGACCGGCCTGCAGGAGGCCGCGGTGCTGCGGGCCGGGCGGTGGCCCGCCTCCACCCGCGGGCAGGCCCAGGTCGCCGTCTCCGAACCGGTCGCCGAGCTGCTCGCCCTGCGGCCCGGCACGCCGATCCGGTTCACCGGCTCCCGGGGCGGTACACCCGCCCAGGCCGTGGTGTCCGGAGTCTTCGCCGCCCGCGACGGCAGCGACCCGGCCTGGGAAGGTCTGAAGCTGGCCCTGGACCCGGTGGCGCCACAGAACGACGGTGATCCGTACCTGGCCGTCGCGGTCACCGACTGGGCCGGCATCGACGCCGTGGCCAGGCAGAACACCACCGAGGTGAGCTACGGCTGGCGGTACCGGATCGACGAGCGGCGGTTGGACGCGTCCGACCTCCCGGCGGTCATCTCGGCCGTGGGCCAGGCCCGGCGCACCGAGTTCGAGCGGTCCAGCGCCGTGGCCACCTCGCTGGACGTGGTACTGACCCGGTTCACCGAGCAGCTGCGTTCGGCGCGGGGGCTGCTCGCCGTCGTGCAGGCCGGCCTGGTGGCCAGCCTGCTGGGGCTCATCGTCCTGGCGGCCCGGCTCGCGGTGCAACGCCGCCACGACGAGTTGGCGCTGCTGCGTGCCCGCGGCGCCGCGCTGGCCGGCATCGGCGGCTGGACCCTGGCCGAGGCGGTGCTCGTGCAACCCGTCGCGGTGCTGGCCGGCGTCCTCGTCGGCGCCCAGGTGCCGGGCCGGGCCGACGGCGTCACCTGGCCGCTTCTGCTGCTGCTGGCGCTGCTCACCGCCGGGGTGGTGCCGGTGCTGGCGATGGCCGGGCACCGGCGGATCGGCGTCGTCGCCGCGCGTAAGGACCTGACCCGGGCCCGGCCGTCGGCGCGGCGGTTGACGGTGGAGGCGACCGTGCTGCTGGTGGCGGTGGCCGGGGTGCTGCTGCTGCGTCGCCGCGGGCTCATCGCCGCCGACGGCGTGGACGCCTACCTGTCCTCGGTGCCGGTGCTGGTGGCGGTCGCCGCGGCGCTGGTCGCGCTGCGGGTGCTGCCGTGGCCGCTGCGGCTGGTGGATCGGGTGGCCGCACGGGCCCGCGGTGCCCTGCTGTTCCTCGGGGCGGCGCGCGCCGGCCGGGGCGCGCCGGTGACCCTCGGACCGCTCGCGGTGCTGATCGTCGCGGTGAGCACCGGGGTGTTCGGAGCGGTGGTGGCCACCACCGTGGACGAGGCACGGGACCGGGCCAGCACCCTGACCGTGCCGGGCGACGCGTGGCTGACCGGGTACGCCTTCGCGCCGGACAGCGCCGAGCGGCTGGCTCGCGTGTCCGGTGTGGAGGAGGTGGCGCGGGTGTGGGCGGAGTCCAACCGGCGGGTGCTCTCGGACGCCGGCCCGCGGGCACGGCTGCTCGGCCAGGCCCGGGTGCTGGTGGTCGACGCGCCCGCGTTCGCCCGGGTGGCGCAGCGCAGCGGCGTTGACGTCGACGTGCCCGCCGCGCTGCGCGCCGCCGCACGCGGCGACGGGCCGGTGCCGGCGGTGGTCTCCCCGCAGGTCGCGAAGCTGCTCGCCGGCGGCGGGGCGGCCGACGTGCAGAACCGGCTCTACGAGTTCAGCGTCGCCGCCGTGGCGGAGCAGTTCCCCGGGGTGGGGCTGGGCAGCGAACGGTTCGTGGTCCTGCCGTGGCAGGCGTTGCCCGAGTACGCGGCCACCCCGATCGTTCCCAACCGGTATCTGATCGCCGGGACGGACATCGACGTGTCCCGGCTGGTGCAGGTCGCCGACGACGAGCAGCGATCCTGGCAGGCGGCGGTGCTCGGCGCCGAGGTGAACCGGCCGGAGCTGCCGGCGCGGCTGCAGACCTGGGAGGCGTACCGGGAAGGGCTGGACCGCACCGGCGCCAACGAGGTGCTCACCTTGGCGTTCGCGGCGGGCGCGGCCGGCGGCACCGCGCTGGCGCTGCTCGCGGTCGGGTTCGCGGTGGTCGCCGACGCCGCGGGCCGGGGCCGGGTGCTGTCCCGGCTGCGCACGATGGGGCTGTCCGGTGCTCAGGGGCGGCGGCTGCTGGTGTACGAACTCGTGCCGCTGGTGGTCGTCGCGGCGGTGGCCGGAGCGACGGTCGGGGTGGCGCTGCCGCGACTGCTCGGGGATTCCCTCGGGCTGTCGGCGTTCACCCCCGGGGTGGCCGTGCGGGACCACCTGGACCCGCTGGTGGTGGGCGGGGTGCTGGCCCTGGTGGCGGTCGGCCTGCTGGCCGGGCTGGCCGTGGAGAATCTGGCGAACCGCCGGATGCGTCTCGGTGAGGTGCTCCGGGTGGGAGAGGAGAACTCATGACTGCGGTCGAGGAGAAGGCACCGGACCTCGCGACGCTGCAACGGCGGGCGGCGGAACGCGCCGCCGCCCGCGCCGGTGGCGCCGACCGGCTGCGCGGGCACATCGTCTGCGACGGGCTGGTCCGCATCTTCACCACCGAGGGCGTCGAGGTCGTCGCGTTGCAGGGGCTGGACCTGGTGGTCGACCGGGGCGAGCTGGTCGCCATCGTCGGCGCGTCCGGGTCGGGCAAGTCGACCGTGCTGAACATCCTGTCCGGGCTGGACGTGCCGACCGCCGGCATCGCCCGCGTCGCCGGCTACGACCTGCTCACCATGTCGGCGAAGAAGCGGCTGCGCTACCGCCGCCACACCGTCGGGTTCGTGTGGCAGCAGACCGGACGCAACCTGCTGCCGTACCTGACCGCGCGGGAGAACGTGGAGCTGCCGATGCGGCTGGCCGGGCGGCGCGGGCGGGGGCTGCGCCGGCGCGCGGACGAGCTGCTGGACCTGGTCGGGGTGGGCTACTGCGCGGACCGCCGGCCGGGGCAGATGAGCGGCGGTGAGCAGCAGCGCTGCGCGATCGCGGTGGCCGTCGCCAACGACCCGGAGGTGCTGTTCGCCGACGAGCCGACCGGGGAGCTGGACGAGGCGACCGCCGGGGAGGTGTTCGCCGCGCTGCGCACCATCAACGCCGAGCTCGGCGTCACGATCGTGGTGGTCACCCACGACCACCAGGTCGCCTCCCAGGTCCGCCGGACGGTGGCGATCCGCGACGGCCGCACCGCCTCGGAGGTGCACCGCTCGTCCCGCATCGGCGCCGACGGTGTCGAGGAACTGGTCACCGAGGAGTACGCGGTGCTGGACCGGGCCGGCCGCATGCAGCTGCCGGCGGCGTTCGTCGACGCCCTGGCGCTGCGCGACCGGGTGCGGCTCAACCTGGAGCCGGACCACGTGCAGGTGCGGCCCGGCGTGGACCCGAGGACGGAGGACAAGTGATGGGCGACGAGCTGGTACGCGTCGAGGGGGTCAGCCGCGACTACGGCAGCGGCGACCGGGTGGTGCACGCCGTGCGCGAGGTGTCCTTCACCGCCGGCCGCGGGGAGCTGGTGGCCATCCGGGGCCGCTCCGGCGCCGGCAAGACGACCCTGCTCAACCTGATCGGCGGCCTGGACACGCCCACCGCCGGGCGGATCCACGTCGCCGGGCACGAGGTGACCTCCGCCGGCGAGCGGGAACTGCTGGAGCTGCGCCGGGACACCATCGGTTTCGTGTTCCAGTCGTTCGGGCTGATCCCGATCCTGTCCGCGGCGGAGAACGTCGGGATGCCGATGCGCCTGGCGAAGGTGCCCGCCGCCGAACGGGAGCAGCGGGTGGCGGTGCTGCTGGAACTGGTCGGCCTCGGGGGGCACGCGGCGCAGCGCCCGTACGAGATGTCCGGCGGGCAGCAGCAGCGCGTGGCGATCGCCCGCGCGCTGGCCAACGACCCGCCGCTGCTGGTCGCCGACGAGCCGACCGGTCAGCTCGACTCGGAGACCGGCCGGTCGGTGATGGATCTGCTGCGGGCGCTCGTGCACGCCCGGGGGATGACCGCTCTGGTGGCCACCCACGACCCGACGCTGATGGAGCTGGCCGACCGGGTGCTGGTGCTGCGCGACGGCCGGCTGGTCGAGGCGGGCGAGCCGGTGCCGGCCTGACCGCGCAGCCGGTGCCGGCCTGACCGCGCAGCCGGTGCCGGGCCGGCCGCGTCAGTAGGGGTCGCCGCACACCCGCCAGCCACCGTCCTCCTTCACCACGGTCATCTCCCGCTGCTCGGTGGTGCCGCTGTCGCGGGTGAGCCGCACGGTGACCGTGCCCTGGGGACGGCCGCGGCGGGTGGCGACCGACACGTCGAGGATCTCGTAGTCGCTGACCGTCGGCGGGGTGCGGACCCAGCTGGTGAAACCGAGCTGGCTCCAGCGGGTGCGGGCGTCGGCGCACAGCCGGTCGTACGCGCCGTCGGTGTCGCCGGCGGTCACCGACCGCAGGAATCCGTCGGCGGTCTCCCGCACCGGGCCGCTGGCCTGCGTGACCACCTGCAGGTTCCGGGCGCCGAGGCCGGCGACGCCGACGCAGCACAGCGCGACGCCGACACCGGCAAACACCAGCCCGGCGCGCACCGGTCGGCGCGGCCGGGCCGGCCGGCTCCACGGCTGCTCAGCGCCCACCCGTCGACCGTAGGCAACGGGCCGGCCCGCGCGCAGGAAGTCGGCCCCTGTCGCGGTCGTCACCGGATCGTCTACCGTCGGCGCAAGCCCCGGACACGTGCCCAGGAGCCCGCCGATGAGCCGCCCCGCGCAGCGGTGCCCGTCCGGCACCCCGCCGACACCGGACCGGCGGCTGCGCCCGTCCGGCACACGCCGGCCGCGGTCCGAGGCGCGCCGGGGGTGGCGACGATGAGCGGATCCCCGGTGGCGGCGCTGATCGAGCTGGGCGACGAGCGGGGCGCGCCCGGTGCGGACGTCCCCCGCCGGGCCCGGCCCCACCGGGGGGAGTCGGCGCTGGCGGTGGCCGCCGGTTGCCTGCTGCTGCTCGGGCCGGCCGCTCCCGTGGCGGCGTTGCCGTCCGCCGTCGGGCCACCGGTGCCGGTGAGCGGCACCGTGCTGGTCGCCGGGGATTCGGTGCTGGTGGTGGACCCGCCGGAGCTGGCCGCGTACGACGCCGCGGCCCCGGACCGGGCACCCCGCTGGCGCGCGCGGGTGTCCGTCGCCGCCGGCTGGTCCGCCGAGTCCACCGCCGGGCTGCTGCTGATCGTGGAACGCGGCCAGGTCGGGCAGGCCACCGCCACCACCGCCCGCGACGCGGCCACCGGGCAGCAGCGCTGGCGGCGCCCCGACCGGGTGTACGCCGCCGGGGACCAGGCGATCGCGGTGACGGAGGTCCGCAGCGCCATCGAGCCGGGCCGGCGGGTCGAGGGCGCGGTGCGGGGCGTCGACCCGGCCACCGGGCGGACCCGGTGGACCGTGCCGGTCCCGTCCACCGCGGTGGTGACGGTGCTGCCGGAGGCGCCGGCGCGGGTGCTGCTGGTGCACGACAGCGGGCTGGCCCGGGTGCACGACGCGCGCGGCGGCGCCGCGCTGGGTGAGGGGCGCCTGCCGCCGGCCGACTACGCCCCGGACAACCCGCAGGTGGTCGGCGGCCGGCTCGTCCTGCGCCATCCCACCGCGGCGGGCCCGGTGCTGACCGGTTTCGACCTGCCCGCCTTCACGGCCCGTTGGCAGCGGCCGTTGCCCGGCGGCGAGCTGACCGTGCGCCGCTGCGCCGGCCTGCTCTGCCTGCACCTCGGGCGCACGCGGTGGGCGCTGCGGCCGGACACCGGAGCGCCGGCGTGGACGTGGCCGGACGGCGGTGCGTGGCGGGCCGTGCCGGGGCGGCGCCCGGCCGAGCCGCTGGTGCTGTTGCGTCCCGCCGCCGACCGGGAGCGGCTGTTGGTGGGTGTGGTCGGCCCGGACGGTCCCCGGGTACGCGGTGTGCTGCCGCCGGGGACCCGGGAGTGCCGTGCGGCGGTGACCCGCCTGGTGTGCCGCGTCGACGGGCGGGTGACCGTGTGGCGTCTCGACGGTCGCGGCTGACGGGGGCCCGTGCGTCGCCCGGCCGGCGTCAGCCGCGGCGGCGGGAGCGGGCCGCCCAGATCACGTACGCGGGGTCCCGGTCGAGGTTGTACCGGTCCCGGTCGTAGCGGCGGGTGGTACGCGGGTCGGCGTGGCCCATCGCGTCCTGCACGTCCTCCAGCGGCACACCCTCGGCGCGGGCGGTGGTGGCGAAGGAGTGCCGCAGCGAGTGCGGTGACAGCCGCGCCCAGGCCGCGATGCCGGCCTCCCGGGCGAGGCGGCGCACCAGCCGGAACACCGAGTGCCGGTCGAGGCGGGCGCCGGTCGCGGTGACCAGGAGCGGGCCGGTCAGCTGGTGCACCGGCACGCCGTGGCCGGCCGCCCGCTGCGCCAGGTACACGTCCACCGCGTACGCGGTGCCCGGCGTCAGCGCGCGGCGGCGGGCCTTGCCCCCCTTGCCGACGAACCGGACGCTGCGGTGACCGCGTTCGGCGCCCAGGTCGGCGACGTCCAGCGAGACGAGCTCCCCCACCCGCAGTCCGAGGTCGGCGAGCAGGGCGATCACCGCCCGGTTGCGGGCGGCGGTCGGGCCGGTGGCGGCCTCGGCCGCGGTGAGCAGCGCGTCGACCTCCTCCGGGGTGAGCCCGACCGTCGCCGAGTGGTCCCGGTCGATGCGGGGCCGGTCCGCGCCGGCCACCGGGTTCGCGTCGACGGCACGCAGCTTGACCAGGAAGTCGTACCAGCTGGACAGGGCGGAGAGTTTGCGGGCGACGGTGGCCGGGGTGAGCGGTTTACCGGTGCGCGCGGCGAGGGTCGACTCCAGTGTGCGGGCGTACTCGTTGACGTGCAGGAACGTCGCGCGCAGCGGATCCAGGTCGCGCTCGGCGCACCAGGTGAGCCAACTGGCGACGTCCCGCCGGTACGCGTCGCGGGTGTGCTCGCTCAGCCGCCGGTTACGCAGCCACGCCTCGGTGAAGTCGGCCGGGCCGGCGGGCAGTGCCGGTCGCGGCGACGGTCGGTGCCGCACCGGGGCGTCGGAGTGGAGCATGTGCGAAAGGTTCTCAGCACGGCCGGGGAAACGCTCGGAGGCGCGCCCTGCCGGTGTCGTCGCACACACGCGAGCGGGACGGCCCGGACGGCCGTCCCGCTGGTGTCCCGCCCGGCTCAGGCGCTGATCTGCTTGCGGCCGTTGCCGCCGGCGGTGACGGTCACCCGGCGCGGCTTCGCCCGCTCGGCCACCGGGATGCGCAGCGTGAGGACGCCGTTGTCGTACCCGGCCTCCAGTTTGTCGGTGTCGAGGGTGTCGCCCAGGAACAGTTGCCGGGTGGGAGGGTCAGCGGGCCCGGCTCGGCAGCAGGGCGACCAGCACCGCCGCCACCGCGAGGTGCATCGCGCCGAGGGTGACCTTCGCGCCGGCCGTGGCGTCGGTGGCGGCCACCGGGGCGAGCGAGACCAGGGCGACGAGCACCGCGAGAACGGTCCAGACCACGGTGGCCCGGCGGCGCGTGAGGCGCTCCAGGAGCGCGAGCACGCCCCATCCGAGCAGGGACGCCAGGAAGGAGACGAGGACCACCGGCGCGAGCCCGATGACCATCTCCGGCTGGCCGGGGTTCTTGACCGTGAAGTCGACGCCCGACAGGCGGCCGACGAGCCAGATCAGGACGCAGGCGGCGACGGCGGCGGCGACGGCGAGACCGCGGCGGCGGGTGGTGGACAGGGCGGCGATCGCGGGACGGGCGGTGGCGCTCATGGCGGCTCCTCGGTCGACGTGACGAGACAACGCGACCGTAGCAGATCGTCTCGTGCAGGACTATCTGCTGCCCAACCAATCGGGGCGGCTACCCGGCCCGCACGGTCCGGCGGCCGCGAGCCGTCCCCGCACCAGGGCCTCGATCGACCGGAGAAACGCCGCCCGGTCCGCCTCGGGCAGGCCGGCGAGCACGTCCCGCTGGATGCCGGCGGCGATCTCCTGCGCCCGGCCGAGCACCGCCCGGCCCTGCGGCGTCACCTCCACCAGGCGCGCCCGCCGGTCGGTCGGCGACGGGCGCCGCCGGGCCAGCCCGGCCGCCTCCAACTGGTCCAGCGTCACCACCATCGTGGTCTTGTCGATACCGCACAGCTCGCCGATCTGGCGTTGGGTCAGCTTCCCCGACCCGGCGCGCAACAGCACCAGGTGCGCCCGCGGTGAGATGCCCAGCTCCGCCAGGCCCTCCGCCTGCTCGGCCAGCAGCGCGTGGGTCGCCCAGGAGAGCAGGAACAACAGGTCGGGGGCGCCGTCCGGCGAGCACGAGGACATTCCCCGAGGCTAACAAGACCATCCCGAGCGGGATCATCTTCCGCGCTGACGGTCAACCCGCCCGCCAGTACACGCCCCGCTCCCGCGCCAGCAGCCCCTCGTCGACCAGGTACCGCCGCAGCGTCACGTGGTCCGACCCGCCCGCGGCGCACCAGCCGCGCAGCGCCTCGTCGACCGCGCGCTCCGGATACCGCTCCCCCGGCTCGAACGACCCGGCGATGTGCTCCAGCAGCACCCGACGTCGGCTCCGCTGCGCCGGCAGTCCGACCAGGACGCCGTCACGGAGGAAGGTCCGCAGGACCCGCTCGCCCACCGCCACCGGCCGCTCGGCGTCCGTCGGCGGTGGTGCGCTCCGGGCCGCTTCCCGCAGCCACCCGCCGTCGATCGCCAGGTCGCCGTCGTCGCCGGTGACCAGGCCCGCGTCGCGCAGCCGGCGCAGCGCGGTGACGACCTCCCGGCCGGCCAGCCCACTGCGGGCCGCGACCGCCGCGCGGTCCGTGGCCCCCAGCACGATCGCCGCGAACACGCGTCGTCGTCCGTCGTCGGCGAGCGCCCCCGCCAGCACCTGCGCAGTCATGCCGGTCACCCTGCCAGCGGCGTACGCGTCCCGCCAGGCGATATCGCCGGCGCCGCTCAGGCCGGCGGTTCCTCGGCCCGCAGCACCACCCGGCGCAGCAGATCGGACAGGACCCGTCGCTCGTCGGCGTCGAGGGCGCCGAGCAGGCGGCGTTCCTCGCCCCCGCGCACCGCCATGGCGCCGAGCCAGGCCGCGCGGCCCGGGTCGGTCAGCTCGACGTCGACCCGCCTGCGGTCCGTGTCGGACGGCACGCGGCGCACGAACCCCCGCCGCAGCAACCCGTCCACCCGAGCGGTGACCGAGGCGGGCGCCACGGCCAGATCGCGGGCGAGATCCGACGGTGCGGCGCGGCCCCCGCGGCCGGCCAGGGCGTGCAGCGTGTCGTACTCGTGACCCTGCAGGTTCCGCTCCGCCAGCGCTCGTTCCTTGACCGACCGCAGGTGCCGGGTGAGGAACTGCATGCGGCTGACCGGGCCCTCGACGTCCGGATCGATGTCGGGCAGCACGCCCATCCACCGCCGCACGTGCCGGTCGATACCGTCCTCAGGCGTCACGCCGCACAGCGTACGTCAACGACGAAATATTCGCTGTCGAAATGTTCGACGACGAAATATCGTCGGCGGGTGTGAGCCACCCCCTGCGACAGCCCGCGTTCCGGCTGATCTTCCTCGCTCGTACCGTCTCCGCGGTCGGCGACGCCGTGGTCCCCGCCGCCCTCGCCCTCGCCGTCCTCCGCGCCACGGGGTCCGCCGCGGCGCTGGCCCTCGTCCTGGCGTGCGCGATGCTGCCCCGGCTGCTCCTGCTCCCGGTCGGCGGCGTACTCGCCGACCGGTTCGACGCGCGGCGGGTGGCCGTCCTCGCCGACGTCGTCCGCGGCGCGGCGCAGCTCGTTGTCGCCCTGGAACTGGCCGCCGATCCGTCGCTGACCACCATCGCCGCAGCGGCCGCGGCGAGCGGCGCCGCCGGGGGATTCGCGCTGCCCACCGCCGCGCCCCTGGTCGCCGGCGCCGTCGGGCCGGCGCAGCGCCAGCAGGCCAACGCCCTGCTCGCGGCGACCGGCAACGCCAGCCGGCTCGCCGGCCCGGCCCTGGCCGGCGCGCTGATCTGGGCTGCCGGGCCGGCCTGGGCGTTCGTCCTCGACGCCGCCACATTCGGGCTCAGTGCGCTCCTACTCGCCGCCGCCCGCGTCCCGCACGTGACGGCGCCCCGGCGGTCGGTCCTGACTGACCTGCGGGAGGGGTGGCGCGAGGTGCGCGCCCGCGACTGGTTCGTCGTCAGTCTCGTCGGCCACGGCGCCTGGAACGGCGCCGCCGCCGTCCTGACCACCCTCGGCCCGGCGATCGCCGTACGGAAGCTCGGCGGCGAACACGTCTGGGTCCTGCTGCTGCAGGCCGGGGCGGTCGGGATGCTGGCGGGGTCGCTACTGGCCACCCGGGTACGGCCGCGCCGGCCGGTGCTGGCCGCCAACGTCGGCCTGGCCAGCTACGCCATCCCGCTCGTGCTCCTCGCCGCCGCCGCGCCGGCCCCGCTGGTCATCGCCGCCTACGGCGTCGCGCTGGCCGCGCTGGGCTACCTCAACCCGGTGTGGGCGACCGTGGTGCAGGCCCACTTTCCACCGCGCGTGCTCGCCCGCGCCACCTCCTACGACTGGCTCGCGTCCCTCGGTGCGGTGCCGCTGGGATACGCCCTCGCACCGCTCGCCGCCGACGCCTGGGGACCCGGCGCCCCCCTGCTGACCGCAGCCGGACTCGTCGCGCTCGCCTGCCTCGGCAGCGCCGTGGTGCCGGGCGTACGGCGTCTGACGTGGACACCCCCGTCGGTGCCGCGCGGCCGGCGCCGGCCGGCCGCGCGGTGACCGGCCCTACAGGACGTGGCCGGTGGTGGCGTCGACGTGGTCCGGCACCGGGTCGTGCCGGTCCCCGACGCTGGACGTCCCCGTCGGCTCGAACATCAGGATCGACGCGCCGCCCGGCGATGACGGCCGGTGCTGCACCCCCCGCGGCACCACGTGCACCGCGCCCGTGCGCAGGACCACCTCCCGCTCCGCGCCACCCTCGCCGTCGCGCAGCGCGATGCGCAACTCGCCGTCCAGGACGAGGAAGAACTCGTCGGTGTCGTCGTGGGCGTGCCACACGTGCTCCCCCGCCACCTTCGCGATCCGGACGTCGTAGTCGTTGACGCGGGTGACGATGCGCGGGCTCCACAGCTGGTCGAAGGCGGCGAACGCGGTCGCCAGGTCGATCGGCTCGTTGCTCATCGCCCCATGGTGCACAGTCGGCGCCAGCGACGCCCGCCCCGGCCGCTCGCTGTCGGTGACCTCGTCCACCTGGGCATAGGGTGGGTGGCATGGCGCTGCGACTCGTTCAGGTGAATGTCAAGGCCCGGGACGACTCAGCCCTCGGCCGGTTCTGGGCGGAGGCGCTGGGCTGGGGTGTTTCCCGCGAGGGACCGGGGGTGACCAACGTCGAGCCCGTGGGCTTCACCTGGCCCGACCCCGCCGCCGTCTGCGTCGACGTCGTCACCGTCCCGGACCCCGAAACGGTGAAGTACCGCGTGCACCTCGACCTCGCCACCACCTCGGCGGCCCACCAGGCGGAGTTGGTCGCGCGCCTGAAGGATCTCGGTGCGACGCCCGCGGATGTGGGCCAGGGCGATGTCCCGTGGACGGTCCTGGCCGACCCGGAGGGCAACGTGTTCTGCGTGTTGGAGCCTCGGGAGATCTACCGGGACACCGGGCCGATCGCCGCGGTGGTGGTCGACTGCGCGGATCCGCGGGCCATGGCCCGGTTCTGGGGCGAGACGCTGGACTGGGCGCTGCACGAGGTGACCGATGACCATGCGCGGCTGCGGTCGGCCAAGGGTGTCGGGCCGTACCTGGAGTTCCTTCGCACGTCCGGCGTGCAGACCGTGTGGAACCGCGTCCATCTCGACCTGATGCCGTACCCCGGTGATGATCAAGCGGCCGAGGTGGCCCGGCTGACGGCTCTCGGGGCCACCGGCGTCGACGTCGGCCAGGGCGATGTGCCGTGGACGTGCCTCGCCGACCCCGAGGGCAACGAGTTCTGCGTCCTGACCCCCGGCTGACGCGGAGCCTTGCCGGCTCACCGGCGTTCGGTCGGAAAACCGTTTGAGCCGTCCTTCCGCGTTCCCGTAGGTTGCCCGCGGCCCGTCACAGTGAGGACAGAGGACGAACCGCGTGACCCCGCCTGCTCTCCAGACCTGACACCTTCTTCCGCTCACCGGTAGCCGACGCTCCCGTCGGTTCTGCCGGGCTGCCCTCGTGCGCCCGGTCCTACAGCGTTCGAGGCCGCGCGTCCTTCGGCCTCGTGTCAGGTCCAGAGAGATCATGTCTTCACAACCTCATACCGTGCTGCCCTGGGTCGTTCGTCGGACCAGGTTGCCCCTGCTGTCGTTGCGGTGCGTGCCCGGCTCGACCGCGCCCGTGCTGGGACGCCGAGGTCCGCCACGCCGGCTGACCGCGCGTCGCCCGCGCCGGTCAGCCGACCGTCACTCCCCCACCGGCCCGCTGGCGATCTCGGCGACGATATCGAGGTGCCCGAGGTGGCGGGCGTACTCCTGCACCAGGTGGAACAGCACCCGCTCCAGCGTCGCCGGCTCCGCGCCGTCCCACCGCGGTCCGGGCGCTCCGACCGCGTCCAGATCGGCGGCCTCGACCGCCGCGCGGGTGTACGCGCCCTGGTCCCGCAGCCCGGCGACCAGACCGTCGCGGTCCTCCTCCGGTGCCACGTACCAGCGGTCGTCGCGCCGGTCGCCCCACGGCTCGTTCACCGCGCGGCCCTGGAAACCCCACTCGATCCACCGCCGCTCCACATGCCGAAGGTGCTTGACCAGCTCCAGCGGCGTCCAGCCCGACGCGACCCGGCTGCGGCGCAGCTCCGGCCCGGGCAGCGCCTCGACCTTGGCGATCAGGCTCTCCCGGAAGTAGTCCAGGTAGCGCAGGAACACCTCACGGCGGTCCGCGGCCGGCACGGTGGGCGATGGGAACGGAAGGGTCACCGGCTCATTGTCCGCTCCCGCCGGCGGTCCCGCTCCGGCGGGCCGCGGTCGTATGCGGCAGAGTGGCACCCGTGCCCGGTGCCCGCCGGGCGACCGAGGCAGGGAGGGTGCCGTGTCCGTGGAGGGTCCGACCGGGGTCGTCTTCCCGCGTACCGGCGCGGGGCGCAGCACCTCGGCCCTGGGCCGGGCGGTCGTCGCCGACGCGCTGCGCGCCGTCGACCCGGTGGGGGCCCGCGCGGCCGAACACGAGACGAACTGGCGGCACGGCTACCTCGTCCACTTCCGCCGCCTGGTCGAGGCCGGGCTGCTCAGCCGCGACGCCGCGCTCACCATCGCCCGTGACGGCCTCGCGTCCCTGCACGAGCGGATGCGGTACGTTGACCCCGACGGCCACGAGACGAGCCTGGACGACGCCGCCGTCGCACCCGACGACCACGAGCCGCCGCAGACCGCCACGGTGACCGGGGGCGGCCCGGTGGAACGGGAGTTCTCCCTGCCGTACCGGGGTGGGCGGCTGCGCGGCGACGACCTGCGCCGCCGCCTCGACGCCTGGGTGGGCGCCGGCGTCATCGAGCCGTCCTGCGCCGAGGCCGTCGGCGCGGTGCTCGCGAACCCGGACTGGCTGGACCTGCGCGACCAGCGGATCGTGGTGCTCGGCGCGGGCGCCGAGATGGGCCCGTTGCCGTCGGTGCTGCGCTGGGGCGGCGACGTGGTGGCGGTCGACCTGCCCCGCCCGGAACTCTGGCGACGCGTACTGGCGACGGCCCGTCGCCACGGCGGGCGGCTGCACCTGCCGGTCCGGCCCGGCACCGACGCCGACGACGACACCGCCCTCGCCGCCGGCGCGGGCCTCGACCTGCTGCACCGGCTCCCGCAGGTCGCGCGGTGGCTCGACGGCGTCGACGGCCGGCTCGTCCTCGGCAACTACGTGTACGCCGACGGGGCGACCAACGTCCGGGTCGCGATGGCCGTCGACGCCCTAACCCGCCACCTCCACCAGCGGCGCCCCGACCTGGCGCTGGCGTTCCTCGCCACCCCGACCGACGTGTTCGCGGTGCCGGGCGACGCGGTCGCCCACGCCGAACGCGGCTACGCACGGCGGGGTGTGGCGCGCCGCGCGCTGCGGGTCGCCTCCGGCGGGCGCCTGCTGCACCGCAACTACCCCCCGGACGCCGACCCGGGCGTCAACGACAGCCTCGTACCGCAGCAGGGCCCGAACTACGCCCTCGCCAAGCGCCTGCAACGCTGGCGGGCCGCGGTGGCGCGCGACGCCGGCACGACCGTGTCGTTCACCGTGGCCCCGCCCACGCGCACCCGCTCGGTGCTGCGCAACCGGGCGCTCGCCGCCGCCTACGCCGGCGCCCACCGGTTCGGCATCGAGGTGTTCGACCCGGCGACGAGCAACACGCTGATGGCCGCGCTGCTCGTGCACGACCTGCGCACCGGCGGCGGCCCCACCCACTCGCATCCGTGGCAGGACGAGGCGTACGCGGCCGCGCACGGCGGGCTGTGGCGGGTCCCGTACGCCCCGCGTTCCGCCCTGGGGCTGGCGGTGCTGCTCGGCCTCGGCGGCGCCCGCACCTGAGCGCCGATCGTCGTCCCCGACTCCTACCCTGATGCTGTGCTGTCCCAGATCAACGGCCTCTCCCGACACTTCACCGAGGACACCCTCCGGGCGTACCTGCTGAACCGCGCCGTCCGTCTCGACAACGGGTGTCTCGTGGTGCGGGGCTACGGCAGCCGACGCGGTGTGTACCAGAAACTCGCCGGCCGGGCCTGGGCGCACGTCGCGGCGTACGTGGTGTTCGTCGGCGACTACGATCCCACGCTCGAGGTCCGCCACGACTGCGCGGTGCCGGACTGCATCGAGCCGACCCATCTCCGCCAGCTCAGCCATGCGCAGAACTGCCGCGAACGCACCCAGCGGCCGCAGTGCCGCAACGGACACGACCGGGAGACCGACCCGGGGACGGGTCGCTACCGCCGGGTCTGCCGGATCTGCAACCGTGCGGCGCAGCGGCGCTGGCGCGAGCGCCAGGCTGCCCTGGTCGCGGAGGGGCGGGCCGGCGGCTGACCCTCGGTGGGCACCGGGCGCCGCGCCACCCGGCCGGTCTGCGTTCGAGCTGGTGCGCGATCCCCGACCGGCACGGCCGTACGGCGACGGAGCGTGACCGTTCGGGGGGCTGAGCCGGGCGGTCCGGGCGCGCAGACTGAGGACCGGCGGATGAACAGCCCGGTCGCCGGGCGCGGCCGGGCCAGCGTCGAGGAGCGGTGGTGCCGCAGCTGGCCAGCGGTCTGCTGGCATTCGTACCGGTGGCCGACCACGGACGCCTCCTCGACCGTGCGCGGGAGGTGACCGCGCGCTGTGACGCCTGGTTGACCGAGTACCCGATCGTGCGCCGCCCCTCCGTCACCGCCGCCTGCGCGCTGGTCTCCACCGTCGCCATGCCCCACCTGCGCGTCACCGAACTCGGGCTCCTGACGCGATGGTGGCTGTGGATCTTCGGAGTGGACGACGTCTTCGACGACCGGGCGGTTCCGGACGAGCGGGTCGACACCTGGGCGCGTCGCTTCGCGGGTCATCTCCCGGCCGACGACGACGCGCTACTGGCCGCGTACGGGTCGATCCGCGGTGACCTGAGCCGCTACCCGCTGTACCCGCGGTTCGCGCGCCGGTGGCGGGCCGGGATGGCGGACATCGTCCGGGGGATGCTGCGGGAGCGGCGCTGGAGCGCCGCCGGGACACCGGCGGACCAGCCCGGCTACGACACGTACCTGCGCAACGGCATGACGACGATCTCCGTACGCCCGTACACCGTCACGGCGGCGATCCTCGCCGACGAGCCGGCCGCGGCGGACAGCTTCGCCGCGCTCGATCCGGTGATCGACACCGCGGCGCGCTGCTTCCGGCTGGCCAACGACCTGCGGTCGGCCGCCCGCGAGCGGGAGGAGGGCACGCTCAACGCGGTCTGGCTGCTGCAGCGTGACCTCACCGCCCGGGGCCTCGGCGACGCGGCCGCCGAACAGGCCGCCCGCCAGCGCCTCCGCGAGACCTGCGCCGCCGATCTCGCGCACCTCGACGCTGCCCGGCGAACGGCACCGTCCGCGCTCGCCACGCTGACCCGCTTCCTGTGGGCGCACACGCTCTTCGTGTGGAACATGTACGAGGTCAGCGACTACGACACGGCATCGGCGCTCCTTCGCCGGGAATCCGGACCTTCGAAGGAGTAACCATGTCGACACCGCTGACCGATCCCCCCGCGGCCATCGTCACCGAGTACGAGGCCGCCGTCGCCCGGTACTGGGACACCAAACGAGACGACCAGATCAACCTGCTCCTCGGCGCGGAGGACGGTGTGATCCACCACCACTACGGCGTGGGCGACTTCGACCGCGCGATCCTCGACCTGCCGGCAGCGGACCGCGAGACCGCCGTCCTCGCCGAACTGCACCGGCTGGAGAACCAGCAGACCGAGCGCATCCTGGACACCCTGGCCCCGGTCTGCGCCGAGGATCGGCTGCTGGACGGCGGGTCGGGCCGCGGCGGCACCGCCTTCATGCTGCACGACCGGTTCGGCTGCCAGGTGGACGGCCTGACCATCTCCCGCTACCAGGTCGAGTTCGCCACCCGCCTGGCGCAGCGGCGCGGTTGCGCCGACAGCGTGCGCTTCCACCTGCGCAACATGCTGCGCACCGGCTTGCCTTCCGCGTCCTTCGACGCGATCGTGACCAACGAGACCACCATGTACGTCGACCTGTTCGAGCTGTACCGGGAGTTCGCTCGGATCCTGCGCCCCGGCGGCCGGTACGTCCTCATCACCTGGTGCGTCGACGACCTGACCGGGCCGACGGCGGACACCGAGCGCATCGACCGCCACTACGGCTGCCACATGCACCGTCGCAGCACCTACTTCGCGGCGCTGGCCGCGAACGGGCTCGTCCCGTACCGGGTCGTCGACCTCACCGCCGAGGCCATTCCCTACTGGGAGTTGCGCACCCACTCGCAGCACCGCACGGGCATCGAGGCGGCGTTCCTCGACGCCTACCACCAGCGGGCGGCGAAC
This sequence comes from Micromonospora sp. WMMC415, assembly GCF_009707425.1. GTDB lineage: Bacteria > Actinomycetota > Actinomycetes > Mycobacteriales > Micromonosporaceae > Micromonospora. Next base: position 4,205,938 of record NZ_CP046104.1, read on the forward strand.
TTTCTCCTGATCGGCGCCGACCGGCCGAAAGACGCCGCCGCGCCCGCCTGACCACCGTGTTGAGCCGCGCCCCACGACGGGCCCGCGCTTACACCAGCCTGCGGGCTTATGCACAAGAACCGTCATTATGATGTACGGCGGATCTGTCCCTTTTGTCCCGGGTGTTTGTCGGATTGATGTTCCCGGTATTTCGATAAACCGGGTGCGGGCCGACGGAACCCGGCTCGGGTGAAACACCGAGGAGGCCTGCCCCCTCGGGCAGGCCTCCTCGGGTTCCGGGGCGACGGAGTGGTCAAGCGGTGTCGAGGACGGGGATGAGCTGCTCCTCCTCGTACGCCAGATGGGCCTCCACTTCGGCCACGAGGCGCGCGACCCGCTCGCGGACCTCGTCGCGGTCGGTGACCGTGGTGGTGACCGCCTGCTGGAGTTCGCCCACCAGCTCGGCCACCCGCCGGTGCTCGGTGCGGAGCCGGTCGAGCACGTCGGCCAAGTCGGGGCGCTGCGCGCCGATGCCGACGAACATGCCGGCATCCTCGTGCGTGTGGTGGGCGTGCAGGCCCCCGCAGAGGGTCAGGCAGTTCACCCGTAGCTGCGCACCGAGCGTCGCGCCGGACCGTTCGACCTCGTCGCGGATCAGCGCCAGTTCGCGCCGGAACGCGTCGTGGATGAGCCGCAGCGCCGCGCCCCAGGACGCCGCTGCCGGCGGACCGGCGTCCTGCGGGTGGAGGGCCACCACCGGGATGACCCGCTCGGTCTTCGCCTGGTACGCGGCCCAGCCCGGATCGGCCTCCACCGCGCGGGCGAAGACCTGGTCCCGGTCGACGCCGGTGAGCACCTCGGCCCGGGCAGGATAGGTGAAGACGCCGTCCTCGACGGTGACCGTCGGGTCGGCGACCAGGTTGTGGAACCAGTCGGGATGGCGGTCGGCGCCGCCGGCGGAGGCGATCACGAGGATGCGCTCCCCGCCGTCGGGCAGGTAGCCGACCGGGGTCGTGTGCGGGGCGCCGGACCGCGCCCCGGTGGTGGTGAGCAGGATCAGGCGGGCGCCCTCGAAGGGCCCGCGCACCCGGCCGGCGTTGGTCCGGAACTCGTCGATGATCTGCTGGTTGAAGTCGTTGGGCATACGCTGCTTTCCTGAGCGGACATGGCGTGCCGGCCGATCCGTCGGCGGGCACGGAGGAGCGGCGCCGCTTCGGCGGCGCGAAGACGAACTGGTACGCGGAGAACCCAGGAGGGTGGCGGGGAGATCGGGCGGGGCGCGGGCCCGCCCCGGCGTCATCGAATCGCCGGGTGCCCTGTCCGCTCGTGGCCAAAGGCCGACCCGGCAGTCACGGGCCGAGGCTACCCGGATCACCGGGTGCGGCGCAGCCCCGTCGCGTCGTCCCGACCCCGGCGGGTCGACCCCGGCCGTGCCGGAGTCCGCAGTGGATGATGCCGGCCGGCACGACGGATTGCAGGTCCCGCGCCGCTGTGCCACGGTCGGGCGGTGATCGTGACAACCGGCACCGACGTCACCCGCGCCGTGGCGGAGATGACCGCCCTGCTCGGCCCGCACACCGACAGGGACTGGTCGGTTCGCGCCGGTGACCTCGAGTGGAGCTGCTGGACGACCGCCGCTCACGTGGCGCACGACCTGATGGCGTACGCCGGTCAGGTCGCCGGCCGCCCGCACTCCAGCTACCTGCCGTACGACCTGCTGGTCTCCCCCGCCGCCGGCCCGGCCGAGGTCCTGGCGGTGGTGACGGCCTGCGGGGCGCTGCTGCGCGCCGCCGTGGAGACGGCCGGGCCGCAGGTGCGGGCCTGGCACTGGGGGCCGTGCGACCCGGAGGGCTTCGCGGCGATGGGAGTGGCCGAGACCGTCCTGCACACCTACGACCTCACGCGCGGGCTCGGGGTGCCGTGGATGCCACCGGAGGACCTGAGCAGGGCCGTGCTGCACCGCCTCTTCCCGGACGCCCCGGACGGGCCGGCGCCGCAGGTGCTGCTGTGGTGCACCGGGCGAGGTGAGCTGCCGGGACGGCCCCGGCGCACGTCGTGGACCTGGCGCGCGGCCGTGCAGTGACCCCACGCCCTTCGGTGCCGTTGCCGCCGTCTGGTGCCTGTGGAGGGTCCGTCCACCGCAGGCCACCGGTGCGTCAATGGCCGGCGCGGCCGGAGCGGACCGGTGGATAGGGTCGCCGCCATGCAGATCATCAAAGGTGCCGGTGAGTGGGCGGAGCCGGCAGAGGCGGCCGCCAACGACTGGGTCGAGCACCTGCGGGTGCCGGACCTGTCCGTCGGTACGTACCGCATCCCGGCCGGCGGTGTCGACGACCAGAGCCCGCACACCGAGGACGAGATCTACCTGGTGACCGCGGGGCGGGCCCGGATCGTGACGCCGGACGGCGAGGCGCACGTCGGTCCCGGCGCGGTGATCTTCGTCCCGGCCGGCGAGGAACACCGCTTCGTGGACGTCACCGAGGACCTCACGCTCCTGGTCGTGTTCGGCCCGGCCTACGGCTCCCGCGCGGACCGCCGGAGCTGACCGTCTCCGGTTCCGCGACGGCATCACCGACCGCCGCGTACGCCTCAGGGATGACCGAATCGATTGACATTCGATAGGTAGCGGGTGATAGTCGATATATGCGTGTGATGCATCCCGCGTCGCTGCGCGCCGGTCTTTCGAAGGGGCGCCCCATGAAGTACCTCCTCGCCATCCTCGCCGTCGCGATCGGCGTCGCCGCGGTCGTCTACGGGGAGTCCGACGACTCGCCGGGCCTCCAGCTCCTGGGCGCCGTGCTCGTCCTCGCCGCCGTCGGGTACGGCGTGCGGATGGCCGTACGGAGCCGGTAGCGGCACCGCCGCCGTCCCGTAGACTGGCGCGCATGGAGTGCTTCGCCGCCGGGCGTACCCGCCGCTGAGGGCCGCCGCGCGCCGCTGTGACCGGCCGCGCGGGGCCCGGATGACGCCTTTCTGTCCGGCTTCATTCCTCCAGTGACGAGGTGCACTTCCATGCGCATCCGCGCGTTCCGCCAGGACGACCTGGCACCCCTGACCAACCTGACCATCGAGACGTTCCGGCCGTTCTACGAGGACTACTTCCGTCCCCTGGTGGGCGAGGTGATCTTCGCCAACCAGCACGGTGCCTGGCGGGACGACTACCGAACGCAACTCGCCGGGCTGCACGCCCCGAGGAACACCGGCACGTCGCGGTCGCCGAGATCGACGGAACCATCGCCGGGTACGTGGCCTGGAGCGTCGATCCGGCCCGGCGCAACGGGACCGTCACGATCCTCGCCGTGTCGGCCGCGTACCGCCGGCACCACCTGGGCACGGCGCTCTGCGAACACGCCTTCGACGAGCTGCGGGCCCTGGGTGCCGAGGTGGTCGAGATCGGCACCGGCAGCGACCCGTTCCACGCGCCGGCGCGGGCTCTGTACGAGCGGCTCGGCTGCACGGAGCTTCCGATCGCGGTCTACTACCGGCAGTTGTGACCGGGACCGCTGCGGGACGGGTACGGCCCGTCCCGCAGCGGGCCGCTCCGTCCCGTTCGCCGGGCGCCCCTAGGCCGCCGCACGGCGGCGCCACGGCAGGCGCCACCACCGTCGGGTCGGCCGCGCCCGGGCCGTGGCCACCGTCGGCGGCGCCGGACGGATGGCGGCCTGCTGCCGCTCCGCGCGCCAGCGGCGGACCACCTCGTCGACGTTGACCGGCCGCACGACGACCTGCGGGCCGGTGGGTGTGCGCAGCCAGGCGACGATCTGCGCATTGAGCGCGCCGACGTACCCGCGGACCGCCTCCTCCGTGGGCAGGTCCCGCACCTCGTCGGGCACCCGCTCGATCCGGCGGCGCAGTTGCAGCGGCGTCGGCAGCAGCAGGTCGGTGGGCAGCGCCTCCCGCTCCAGGAAGCTCTTGATCCACCACGACTCGTCGTACGGCTGGTCGCGGCCGGGAATGGGCCTGCCGGCGCCGGGCAGGTTGTCGAACTCGCCCCGCTCCTGAGCGGCGCGGATCTGCGCCTCGACCGTCGCCTCCCACCGTGCCTCCACCCGGCCCCACCTCCCCGACCACGGTAGCGCGCACGCGCGCGGTCCCCGTCCAGCCGCAACCCGCCCCACCCTCGTCGATCTTGCGATTGTCACCTGGACAAACCACGCGGCCCGGGAGGATTCCACGACGCCGAGGCAGGACCGACGGCGCGTGGGCGCGGGAGGCGGCGCGCCTCGACACCGAGGGTCAGCCGGCCCTTGCCGGCAGGCCGGGAACAGGGCGGACCGCGAACACGGCGGGGCAGGGACGCGGCGGGACGTGGTGGGGCGGGCGGGACGCGGTCCCGGGAGCCGGGCGCGTACCGCTCCAGCAGCGAGCCCGAGCGCGCGTCGAGTGCGCCACGGGCGCCGGTTGGTTGCATCGCCCGCGGCCGGTCGAGCCGGGAGCCACCGGCCCGACCGGCGCCTCATCGTGAGCGGGTGCCGGGCACCCAGGGGGAGGAGCAGACAGTGGACAGACGACGCCTCATCACCCTCGGTGGTCTGGCCGCCGGGGGTGCGGTCCTGCTGCCGGGCTGCGGTGGCCGGACGACGTCCGGGCGCGCCACGCACACCGCGCACCACCACCACGGCGCCGGTGGCGGCGGAGCCGGTCGGGCGGCGGCGGTCGACCCGTTCACCGTCCCGATGCCGGTGCCGCCGGTGCTGCGCCCGACCGCCGTCCTAGGCGGAATGGAGGTCTACGACGTGGCCGTGCGGCACACCACGACGGAGATCGTGCCGGGGCTGACCACCCCGGTTCTCGGCTACAACGGGCGGTTCGTCGGCCCCACCATCCGCGCGAGGCGTGGACGGCCGGCGGTGGTGCGCGTACGCAACGAGATGCACCACGCGACGAACGTGCACCTGCACGGTGGTGTCGTGCCCGCGTCCAGCGACGGACACCCGTCGGACGCGATCACGCCGGGTGGTTGGCGCGCCTACCACTACCCGAACCGCCAGCGTGGGGCGACGCTGTGGTACCACGACCACAGCCACCACATGGAGGCCGAGCACGTCTACCGTGGTCTGCACGGGTTCTACCTGATCGACGACGACGCCGAGCGGGACCTGCGGCTGCCCTCCGGCCGGTACGACATCCCGATCATGCTGCGTGACGCGCTGGTGGGCGACGACGGCACACTGGTGTTCGACCCGGCGCGGTGGGCCGACCGGCGGACGATCCTGGTCAACGGCAAGCCCCAGCCGGTGCTGCGGGTGGCCGCCCGCCGCTACCGGCTGCGGCTGCTCAACGCCTCCGCGCACCGGATCTTCCGCCTGGCCCTGGCCGGCGCGGACCTGGTGCAGATCGCCAGCGACGGCGGGTTGCTGCCGGCGCCGGTGCCGCGGTCCGAGCTGTCCCTGACCCCGGCGGAACGCGCCGAGATCGTCGTGGACTTCCGGCAGCAGCCGGTCGGCACCCGGCTGGTGCTGGAGGACACGTCCGGTCCGGTGCTCGCCTTCGACGTGGCCGCCGAGGCGGACGACGACAGCCGGCTGCCGGACCGGCTGCGCGCGCTGCCGCCACTGGGCACGGCGACCACGGTCCGTGACGTGACCCTCAGCTTCAACCCGGGCTCGACCACGTTCACGATCAACGGCCAGGTGTTCGACGCGGCCCGCGTCGACGCCCGGATCCCCCTCGGCAGCACCGAGATCTGGCGGGTCACCAACGCCGACACGGCCTTCGGCATCACCCACAACCTGCACCTGCACCTGGTGCAGTTCCGGGTGCTCGACCGCGACGGTGTGCCGCCCGGGCCCGGCGAGGCCGGGCTGAAGGACACGGTGGCGGTGCCGCCCGGGTCGACCGTCCGCGTGCAGGCGACCTTCACGGGGTTCACCGGCCGCTACGTCTACCACTGCCACTTCCTGGAGCACGCCCAGGCCGGCATGATGGCGCAGTTCGAAGTGGTGTGAGCGGCCCGCCGGCCCGGTCGTCGCACCGGCGCCCGGGCCGGCGGCCGGCTCCGCCTGCTCCGGGACCGGGCGCGGGACGCCGCGTGCCGGCGGTACGCCCGGTGCGACCGCCGGGGCGTCCGCCGCACGGGCGTGACCGCCGGGCCGGACTACACTTCCGGTCCCATGGACGAGCAGGCCGCCCTCACCGACACCCGTCCCTGCGCCCACTGTGGTCGGCAGGTGCCGCAGCGGGCCGGCGCGGGCCGGCCGTTCCGCTACTGCCGGAACAACGACGGCGCCTGCCAGCGGGCCGCCCGCAACGGCCGGATGCGCCACCGCAACGCCCCGGGCCTGCCCGGGCAGGTGGCCCGCACCTGGGAGGCGGTGGACCGGCTCGACCAGATCGTGGAGACCCTGACCGAGGCGCTGCACGCCGAACTGTCGCCGGTCGGGGTGGAGCGGCAGCTCGCCCAGGCACGCGCCGACGCGGCCACGCAGGTGGCGGCGGCGCAGACCGAGCGGGACGAGGCGCGCCGCGACGCGGAGGACGCCGCCGCGTCCGCCGTCCGCGCCCGGGAGTCGGCGCGGGCCGCCGCGGCCGAGCGGGACGCCGCCCGCGCCGACGCCGGGCGGGCCGCCGAGGAGGCCACCGCGGCCGTGGCGCGGGCCGACCGGGCCGAGCAGGCTCGGGACGCCGCGCGCCGGGAGGCCGGCGCCGCCGAGGCGCTGCGGGTCCAGGCGGAGCGGGACCGCGACGCCGCGCGGGCGGAGCTGCGGACGCTGCGCGCCGACCTGGAGGCCGAGCGGCGGCGCGCCGCCGACCTCGCCGGGGAACGCGACGCCGCCCGCGCCGACGCCGACCGGGCCACCCGGGCGGCGGCCGAGGCGGTCGAGGCGGCGCAGCACCACCGCGCGGAGGCCGCGCAGGCCCGGGAGGAGGGGGCGCAGGCGCGCCAGCAGGCCGCACAGGCCCGGGAGGAGGTCGCGCAGGCGCGGGCCGACACGGACCGGGCCAGGACGGAGGCCGGGCGCGCACGAGCCGAGGCCGACGCGGCGGTGCAGGTCCGCGAGCGGGCGGTGGTCGACCGGGACCGGGCCGAGGCGGAGCGCCGGCAGGTGGCGGCGGACGCCGAGCGGGCCCGCGCGGACGCGGCGGCGCTCGCCGAGGCGCGGGAGGCGCTGCGCGCCGAGCTGGCCGCGACCCGGCAGGCCGCGGCCGCCGCCGAGGGCCGGCTGGAGGAGCTGACGGTACGGCTGCGCGCCGCCGAAACCGACCGGGACGAGGCGCACCGGCGCGTCGCCCAGCTGGCCGACCAGGTCGGCCACCTGGCCGCCGCCGCCCTGGCCCGCCGCGAGGCCGCGACACCGGCCGGCTGACCGTCGTCCGCCGGTGGACGGTGGTCGGCGCGGAACGCGAAGCCCTCGGCCGGTGGCGACCGGCGTCACGACCGGCGGGGCAGCGGGGCCCGACCGGCGGGGAGGACGATGGCGGCATGGGAAAGACGTACGAGCGCATCGACGGTCGGCTGCGGACGTTCATCGAGGACCAGCCGATGTTCTTCACGGCGACCGCGCCGCTGGCCGCCGACGGCACGGTGAACCTGTCCCCGAAGGGGCTGCGCGGCTCGTGGGCCGTCCTGGACGAGCGCACGGTGGCGTACCTGGACTTCGCCGGCAGCAACGCCGAGACCGTCGCCCACCTGCGGGAGAACGGCCGGATCACGCTGATGTGGTGCGCGTTCACCGGCCCGCCGAACATCGTGCGGGTGCACGGGCGGGGCGAGCCGGTGTTCCGCGACGACCCGCGGTGGCGGGACCTGATCGGCCACTTCCCCGACATCGACACCACGCTGCACGGGCTGCGGGCGATCATCGTGGTGCGGGCGGAACTGATCCGGGACACGTGCGGATACGCGGTGCCGTTCATGACGTACGACGCCGACCGGGATCTGCATGCGCGGCGGTTCGCCCGGGAGGACGACGCCTCACTGGACGCCTACTTCACCGGCAAGGAGCACGTGGCGACCAGCATCGACGGGCTGCCGGGGTTGCCGCTGCCGCTGCCGCCCACCCCGACCCGCTGACCGGGCGGCGGCCCGGGCGGGGTCAGTGGATGCCGACCATCAGGCCGCGGATGTGCCGGGTGAACATGACCGCGCCCAGACCGAGGGCCACCGACGCCAGTCCGAAGGTCAGGAAGTAGGTCGGCGCCGCCCACGTCTCGGCCAGCCGGGCGACCTGACCGCCGATGGCGTCGCCGACGGCGGTGGCGAGGAACCACAGGCCCATCATCTGGCTGGCGTACTTGACCGGCGCCAGCTTCGTGGTGGCGGACAGACCGACCGGGCTCAGCGCCAGTTCACCGGCGACCTGGATCGCGTACACGGCCACCAGCCACCACGGCGAGACCAGGTCGCCGCCGACGGCGGCCTGCGCGGCGGCGGCCATCAGCACGAACGACAGACCGTTGAGCACCAGGCCCACGGCGAACTTCAGCGGGGTGGAGACGCGGTGGCCGAGGCGTGTCCACAGCAGCGCGGCCAGCGGCGCCCCGATGATGATCAGGATCGGGTTGACCGACTGGAGCCAGGATGCGGGGAAGGTGAACCCGGCGACGGTCCGGTCGGTGTTGTCGGCGGCGAAGACGTTGAGCACCGATCCGGCCTGGTCGTAGATGAGCCAGAACGCGGCGGCGAAGACGAACAGCCACACGTACGCCTTCATCCGGCTGCGTTCGGTGGGACTGAGTTCCCGGTCGACCATGATCCGGGCGAAGTAGCCGACGGTGACGAGCACGGTGACGGCGGTGAGCAGGTTGACGACGGTGTCGACGGTGAACAGCCCGGCCAGCGCGAGCGCGGCCACCACCAGCGCCACGCCGGCGGCCGCGATGCCGATGCGGGTCAGGGCGCGACGGCGGTCGGCGCCGAGCAGCGGGTCGGCCGGACGGGCGCCGGCGTCGCCGAGGCCGCGTCGGCCCAGCACGTACTGCAGGACACCGAAGGTCATGCCGACGGCCGCCGCCCCGAACCCCAGGTGCCAGTTGACCTTCTCGCCGAGGAACCCGCAGATCAGCGGCGCGATGAACGCGCCCAGGTTGATGCCCATGTAGAAGATGGCGAAGCCGGCGTCGCGGCGCGGCGAGTCCCGGTCGTACAGGTCACCGACCATGGTGGAGATGTTGGGTTTGAGCAGGCCGGTGCCGAGCACGATGAGGGTCATGCCGGCGAAGACGCTCCACCGGGTGGGGATCGCCATCACGTAGTGGCCGGCGGCGATGACCACGCCGCCCCACAGCACGCTGCGGCGGGCGCCGATGAGCCGGTCGGCCACCCAGCCGCCGGGCAGCGCCATCAGGTAGACCATCGCGTTGTAGGTGCCGTAGACGGCGTTGGCGGTGGACTCCCCCATGCCCTGCCCCTCGTCGGCGAGCGACGCGGTCAGGTAGAGCACGAGGATGGCCCGCATGCCGTAGAAGCTGAACCGCTCCCACATCTCGGTGAGGAACAGCGTGGCCAGGGCCGGCGGGTGACCGAGGAAGGTCCGCCCGGCGGGTGGTCGGGCGGCGACCGGCGTGTCACGGGCCATGACATCCTCCGCAGTCGCTGGGGCGGCTAACATCCCCGTCGACAGCGGAAACACTCCACCGTTTCGGCCCGGCCGGGGACGACCCCGCCGGGCGGTCGTCATGGCCGGCTACCCTTGGACCGGCCCGCCTGCGACCCGGCACCGCGCCGCGGGCGGGAATGGCCCGGCGGACACGAACCGTTACACCAGAAGACAGCACCACGAACGAGGGGAAGACGATCATGGGCGAGCGCATGCTGCGCGGTAGCCGCCTCGGGGCGGTCAGCTACGAGTCCGACCGCAACACGGAGCTCGCGCCGCGTCAGACCCGCGAGTACCTGTGCGCCAAGGGCCACCAGTTCGAGGTGCCGTTCGCCGTCGACGCCGAGGTCCCCACGACCTGGGAGTGCAAGTTCGACGGCAGCGTTGCCCGCCTGGTCGACGGCAGCGAGCCGGAGCAGAAGAAGGCCAAGCCGCCGCGTACCCACTGGGACATGCTGCTGGAGCGGCGGTCGATCGCCGAGCTGGAGGACATCCTCGCCGAGCGGCTGCAGGAGGTCCGCACCCGCCGCGGTCGCGCCTGAGCGGCACCGGACACACGGCGCCCCCGGGGAGGAATCTCCCCGGGGGCGCCGTTTCGTGTGCGGTCAGCCCTGGCGGGGCTCGACGATCTCCCCCTCGATGGCCCGCCCGCCGTCGACCACGGTCGGCTCGGCGGTGGGCGGCGGCTGCGGCGTGCCACGGTGGACCCGGACCCGGCGCGGGCCGAACAGGTCACCGGCGACCATCGACGACACCCGGCGCTCCGTGGCGCGTTGCACCCCGGACCGGGCAAGCCGCCGCACCGGCGGCACCAGCAGCAGCAGGCCCAGCGCGCCGCTGAGCAGGCCCGGCGTGGCCAGCAGCAGCGCACCGGCCAGGCCGACGAGCCCGTCGGTGACCTGCCGGCCCGGCGGCTGCGCGGCCTGCGCGGCGGACCGGAAGCCCCGCCAGGCGCGCATGCCCTCGCGGCGCAGCAGCACCAACCCCAGCAGCGACGCGGCGAACACCGCCAGCACCGCCACTCCGAACCCGACGGCCCGCCCGACGGCCACGAACACCGCCAGCTCCGCGACGACCGCCAGCAACAGGGCCAACGGGACGAACCTCAGTCCTCGGCGCATCTCACCTCACCCGCTCGGTAGCGGCACCCCGAATGTCGGTCTCCGCCGGCTGTCGCCCGGCCCCGGGGGCGTCGTCCACGCCCATCCAGCATGACACGCACGCCACGGACCCGGCGACCGCCGCCCCGGGCTCGCTACGGCCACCGCACCTGGCCGGTGGGGGTGCCGTGCAGTCCCCGGCGTACGGCCTGCCGCCGGTCGGCCACCGCCCACCGGGTGACCCGCCACAGCGCCTCCGCCACGATCCGCGGGCTCATCTTGCTGCTGCCGTGTTCCCGCTCGGCGAACGTGATCGGCACCTCCACGATGCGGACACCGGCCCGGTGGGCGAGGTGGGCCAGCTCCACCTGGAACGAGTACCCCTGCGAACACACCGACCCCAGGTCGATGGCGTCCAGGGCGCTGAGCCGGTACACCCGGTACCCGCCGGTGGCGTCGGACACGGGCACGCCCAGGGCCAGCCGCGCGTACAGGTTGCCGCCGCGCGACAGCAGCAGCCGCCGCAGCGGCCAGTTGAGCACCCGCGCCCCGCGGGCCCACCGCGACCCGATCACCACGTCGGCGTCGCGGGCGGCGGCCAGCAGCGCCGGCAGGTCCTCCGGGGCGTGGGAACCGTCGGCGTCCATCTCCACCACGGCGTCGTAGCCGCGTTCGCGGGCCCACGCGAAACCCGCCAGGTACGCCGCGCCGAGGCCGCGTTCGCCCCGCCGGTGCAGGACGTGCACCCGCGGGTCGGTGCCGGCGAGGGCGTCGGCGACCGCCCCGGTGCCGTCGGGGCTGTCGTCGTCGGCGACGAGGACGTCCACCGCCGGCGCCGTCCGGCGCACCCGCCGCACGACCTGACGAAGGTTGTCCACCTCGTTGTAGGTCGGGATCACCACGAGCACCCGCCCCACCCCGGGGTGACCGGTCTCGTCGCCCACCGTCGCATTCCCCCTCCGCCGGGGTTCCGGCCGCCGCCCCGGCCACGGCCGGGGGCGTCAGCCGGCCCGGGGCGTCAGTCGCCCGCGGCGCGCTCCCGCCGGCGCCGTGTCCCGGCGACCGCGAGGGCCGCCACCGCCAGGGCGGTCAGCGCCACCTCCGGCCACAGTCCGACCCGGGTGGCCGGCGTGCGCCCGTCGGCGAGGCGCAGCTCGCGCACCACGACCGCGCGGGTGTTGAACCCGGTGGCGTCGCTTACCCGCCCGTCCGGGGAGACGAACCCGGACACCCCGACCGTGGAGGCCATCAGCGCCGGCCGGCCGTGCTCGACGGCCCGCAGCCGCACCATGGCCAACTGCTGGCGCGCCTCGGCCACGTCGAAGGTGGCGTTGTTGGTCTGCACCACCAGCAGCTGCGCGCCTGCGGTGACGGTGTCGCGGACGACCTCGTCGTAGGCGACCTCGAAGCAGATGACGTCACCGAGCACGGCGGGACCGGTCCGCAGCACGCCGGGCGTGCTGCCGGGCACGAAGTCGGACCGGACCCGGTCGACCTGCTCGCTGACCATGCGGGCGAGGTCGCGCATGGGCACGTACTCGGCGAACGGCACGGGGTGCCGCTTGGTGTACAGCTGCTCCAGGTCCGGGCCGGTGCCCGGCCGCCACAGCAGCCCCGCGTTGCGCACCTGCCCCGGACCGGGGCCGCGCAGCACCGCGCCGACGAGGATCGGCGCGTCGATCGCGTCGGCGGCCACCTGGATCCGGGCGCCGGCGCCCGCGTCGCGCAGCGGGTCGATGTCGCTGGAGTTCTCCGGCCACACCACCAGGTCGGGGCGGGGCCGGGCGCCGGCGGTGACCTGGGCGGCGAGGTCGACGGTGGCGTCGACGTGGTTGTCGAGCACCGCCTGGCGCTGGGCGTTGAAATCCAACCCGAGCCGGGGCACGTTGCCCTGCACGATCGCGACGGTCACCGGGTCGCCGCCAGCGGCGGCGCCGACCGGCACGAGCAGCCCACCGGCCGGTACGGCCAGCGCGGCGGCGGCCACCACGGCGACCGGCGCCCACCGCCGCTCGCCGGCCGGCCGGCGGCGCGGCTCCTGCCACCACCAGGCGGCGGCGACGAGGAACCCGCCGGTCAGCGCGACCGCGAAGGTGACCAGCGGCGCGCCGCCCAGCGCGGCCAGCCGCAACAGCGGGGAGTCGTCCTGGCTGAACGCCAGCCGGCCCCACGGGAACCCGCCGAACGGGGTGCGGTCGCGCAGCGCCTCCTGCGCCACCCACAGCAACCCGGTCAGCGCGGGCCACGCCCACCGGACACGGTCGGCGAGGGGGGACACCCAGGCGGTGGCCGCGCCGAGCAGCGCCAGGTAGCCCGCCTGCAGCAGCGACAGCAGCACCCACGGCAGGTAGCCGGTGTGCAGGTTGGTCCAGCTGAGCATCGGCGCGAACAGCGCCACCCCGGTCAGGAAGCCCAGCCCGGCGCCGGCGCGCAACCGCCGTCGGTGCGCCGCCGCGGCCAGCAGGGCCACCCCGAGCGGCGCGAGCGGCCACAGCCCGTACGGGGGGAACGCGACCAGCATCGCCGCTCCCCCGGCGACCGCCGCCGCCACGGCCACCGGCAGCGGCAGCGGGCGGGGCGGCGCCACGGCGGGACGCGTCCGCGCGGCCTGCTCCTGGGTCGTCTCCACGGTCGTCACCGGCACCTCACCACGATCACGGGCCGAAGGCTACCCGCCCATGTTGATCCACTCGGAGTCCGTGGCGGTGGGTGTCGCGTACGTCCCGGCCGACCGGTTGCCCGGAGAAACGAAATCGGGGCGCGGCTCGCGCCGCGCCCCGATGCTCCCAGGCCCTTCCCGGCCGGTGGGGCGAGGATGCGGCGCGCCGACCTTCGGACCGACCCGGCGCTGGACTGGCTGCCCCCGCCTGGCCGTTGTCTACTGGCCGTGCCCCTCATCCTGCCCGTACACCGGTAACCGCGGCCGGTTCGCGCCGCCCCGCCGACCCCCGCCCGCTGGACCTGGCCGCCGCGACGAAATGCTCGTGTCGCTCGGCCAGCGGACGAAGGGACGAAGCGAACAACAGCCGCTTCCCGTAGTAGGACTCAAAGACGGTACGTGCTCCCCCCGGGGCGCTGTCAACCCACCCCCGACGAGTCGCGGAGGCCACACCGGCGTGTCGTGTCGGCGAGTCCCGTCGCCCGGCGCTGGGGTGGCGTTCAGCTGAGGTTCACACCGCATCCGGTGACGGCCGTCGCCGCCGCTCCTAGCGTCGGGGCCGACGCACCCGAACACTGGAGGTCGATGTGACACCTGTGCACGGAACGGACCGGCGGGGACTGCTGCGCGGCGGGGTGACCGCCGCGGCGCTGGCGGCGCTCGGCCCGCTGGACGCCCTCGGCGCCCGCACCGCCGGCGCCGCCCCCCTGTCCAAGCTGCCCGCCAGCCCCGACTACGGCCCGCTGTACCCGGTGAAGGACGCCGCCACCGGGTTGGAGCTGCTGCGCCTGCCCCGCGGCTTCGAGTACGTGAGCTACGGCTGGACCGGTGACCTGATGTCCGACGGCATCCGCACGCCCGGCGCGCACGACGGCATGGCCGCGTTCCGCCGCCCGGACGGCCTCGTGTCGCTGGTCCGCAACCACGAACGCGGCGGCTACACCGGCGCGTTCACCACTCCCGCCTACAACCCGGCCGCCACCGGCGGCACGACGACGGTGGTGTTCGACCCGGACGCCGGGCAGTTCCTCGGCTCGTGGGCGACGCTGTCCGGGACGATCCGCAACTGCGCCGGCGGTCCCACCCCGTGGGGGACGTGGCTGACGTGTGAGGAGACCACCGAGGTCGGCCCGGACGGCACCCGCCACGGGTACGTGTTCGAGGTGCCGCACACCGGCAAGGGCGACCCGCGTCCGCTGCGGCAGATGGGCCGGTTCAGCCACGAGGCGGTGGCCGTGGACCCGGCGACCGGCATCGTCTACCTCACCGAGGACGCCACCCCGTCGGGCCTGTACCGGTTCCTGCCCGCCAGCCGGGGCGAGCTGGCCGCGGGCGGGGTGCTGCAGATGCTGGTGATCCCCACCGCCGACGGCTCCTCGTACTCCACGTACGCCGACGGCACCGGCACGCAGTACCGGGACCTGACGTGGGTGACGATCGACAACCCGGACTACGCGCCGGGCGAGGTGCCGCCGGTGCTGCAGGGTGTGACGAAGGGCGCCGCGGTGTTCCGCCGCCTGGAGGGCGCCTGGTACGGCAACGAGCGCGTCTACATCGTGTCGACCAGCGGCGGCCCGGCCGGGCAGGGACAGGTGTTCGAGTACGACCCGGCGGCCGAGCGGATGCGGGTGCTGTTCGCCTCCCCCGACGCGGCGGTGCTGAACAACCCGGACAACATCTGCGTCAGCCCCCGCGGCGGGATCGTGCTGTGCGAGGACGGCAGCTCCGGCGAGTACCTGCACGGCCTCACCACCGACGGGGAGATCTTCCCGTTCGCCCTGAACCAGGTGGTGGTCCCGGCCGGCGGGGTGGCCGGTAAGTCGGTGCCGGCCGGCGACTACTCGGGGTCGGAGTGGTGCGGGTCGACGTTCGAACCGAAGAACGGCAACTGGCTGTTCGTCAACGTGCAGAGCCCCGGCATCACGTTCGCGATCACCGGCCCGTGGCGGCGCGGCTCGCTGTGACGGGCCCGCCCGGCGGACGGAGCTGACCGCCGGGCCAGCCGGGTGTTAACAGGGGCCCCTTGTACAACGCCAGGCGTTAACAGGGGGCCCCTGCTTGCACCCGCAGCGCGAGGGCGCGGGCCGCGGCCGGATGGTCGGCGGCGAGCAGCCCGGCGGCGGCCAGGACGTAGTCGGCGTCGACGACGGGCCGGGCGGCGCGCGGCAGCGGCCACCCGCCGGCGTGGTCGGCGAGCACCGCGGCCAGCACGGCGGCGGCGTCGGCGGCCGGGGCGTGCCGCAACACCCCGCCGGAGCCGACGAGCAGCTTCACCTCCCGCAGGTCCCGGCCGGCGCGTTCCCCGGTGGCCGCGCCGCGCGCGTGGCGGCGGACGGCCACCGTCGCCGCGAGGGCGGCGATCCGGGCGTCGACCGCCCGCTCGGCCGGGTCGCCGGGCAGGAAACCGGGATCGGCCGCCCGCGCGTGGGCGGCGCCGGCGAGACCGTCCGCCTCGGCCGGGTCGACGAGCCGTTCCTCCACGGCCGCCCGCACCACCCCGGGGGCGCTCCACCGCATCCCCAGGTCACCCTCCACGGTGCGGGCCCGCCACAGGCTGCCGGCGACCTGCCGCGCCGGGCCGGACTCCCGCTCGTCGGGGGTGAGCACCGAGTACACGTCGGTGGTGGCGCCGCCGACGTCGACGACGGCGAGGTCCCCGCCGAGGGTGTCGGCGAGCACCTCCACCCCGGTGAGCACCGCGTCGGGGGTGGCGGCCCGCACCAGCCGCGGGAAGCGGGGGCCGCGGGACAGCCGCTTGCCGCCGATGACGTGCCGCAGGAACACCTCCCGGATCGCCGCCCGCGCGCCGGCGGGCGCGAGCACCCCGATGCGGGGCAGCACGTTGTCGGCGGCCGTGACCGGCACCTTCGCGGCGGCGAGCAGGGCGTGCAGGTCGTCGCGGACGTCGACGTTGCCGGCGAGCACCACCGGCACCCGCCAGCGGGCCTTCGCCAGCCGGGTCGCGTTGTGGGTGAGGGTGTCCGCGTCGCCGCCGTCGGTGCCGCCGACGAGCAGCACCACGTCGGGCCTTGCGGCCCGCAGCGCCGCCAGGTCGGCGGCGCCGAGCCGGCCGGCGGCCACGTGCACCACGTTCGCCCCGGCGGACAGGCCGACCCGCCGGCCCGCCTGCGCGGTGACGAGGTGCTCGTACCCGACGACCGCCAGCCGCAGCCCGCCACCGGCGGACGAGCACACGTACCACGGCGCGTCGCGGGCGGGCAGGCCGGCGGTGGCCGCGGCGACGGCCGCGTCGAGGCCGTGCAGCACGTCGCTGGTGACGGTGGTGGGGGCGGCCGCCGCCGCGACGAGCCGGCCGCCGTCGAGGTCGACCACCGCCACCTTCGTGTACGTGGAGCCGACGTCGGCGCAGACGGCGACGTTCACGCCGCCGGGGGGACGACCACGGTGCCGGTGGCGGTGACCGCCACGATCGGCGGGTCGCACACCTCGGCCGCGGACTCGCCCCGGTCGGGGCGGCCCCGGCACACCACCCGCGCCGCGAAGTCGATGGTGCGGCTGCGGGTCCCCACCCGGGTCACCGTGGCCGTCACCTCCAGCACGTCCCCGGCCCGCATCGGCGCCCGGAACTGCACGTCCGAGTAGGAGGCGAACAGGCCCTCGTCGCCGTCGGTGCGGATGCACACCTCCGTCGCGACGTCCCCGAACAGGCCCAGCGCGTACGCCCCGTCGACCAGGTTCCCCGCGTAGTGGGCGTGCGAGTAGGGCACGTACCGCCGGTGCGTCACCGTCACCCCGAGCCGAGGATCGCTCATGCCTTCACCGTCCTGTTCTCGATCAACGCGTGGACCAGGTAGGACGCCACCTCGCCCGGGGTGGTGCCCCGACCGAAGATCCGGTCCACACCCAGCTCACCGGCCATCGTCTCGTCGAACCGGGGCCCGCCGACGATCAGCAGCGGCCGCTTCCCCGCCGGCATGGCCTCCCGGAACGCCGCCGACATCTCCCGCGTGTTGTGCAGGTGCGCGTCGCGCTGCGTGACCACCTGCGACACCAGCACCGCGTCGGCCCGCTCGGCGCGGGCGGCCTCCACCAGCTCCGGCACACTCACCTGGGCGCCGAGGTTGGTGACCTTCAGCTCCCGGTAGTACTCCAGGCCCTTCTCCCCCGCGATGCCCTTGACGTTGAGGATCGCGTCGATGCCGACGGTGTGCGCGTCGGTGCCGATGCACGCCCCCACCACCGACAGCTTGCGCCGCAGCTTCCCCTTGACGACGGCGTTGACGTCCTTCGCGGACAGCAGCGGGTAGTCGCGCTCCATCACCTGCACCGCGGACAGGTCCACCAGGTGGTTCACCCGCCCGTACACGACGAAGAACGTGAACCCGTCGCCCATCTGCTTGGCGTGCACCAGCATCGCCGGGTCGATGCCCATCTTCCCGGCGAGCTGGACCGCCGCGCCCTCGGCCCGCTTGTCGTGCGGCACCGGCAGCGTGAACGACACCTGCACCATGCCGTCGCCGGTGGTGTCCCCGTACGGCCGGACGACCTTCTTCTCCGCAGCCGCGCTCACGCCGCCGCCTCCAGGATGTCGGTGGCCGGGTTGTAGTAGTCGGCCTCGTGCCGCGCGACCCCGTCGAGGCCCTTGCCCCGGTCGGCGGGCCGCTTCATGATCCCGAACGTGCCCTCGGCGATCGCCGTCAGCAGCGACTGCTCACCGATGCGCTCCAGCAGGTCCACCGCCTCGCCGAGGACCCGGTGGGCGCGCTGCTGGATGAAACCGCCCGACGCGGGGACGAAGTCCTCGTGCAGCCCGCCCGCCGCGCCCAGCACGTACCGCACGTTCTGCAGGGCGATGTCCCGGTCGGACAACCACGGCGTCACCACCGCCTCGGTCATCATGCCGACCAGCAGGATGCCCTGCCCGGTCATGGTGCCGACCAGGTTGAAGAACCCGTCGAGCAGGTTGCCGCGGAACACGTCACCGGTCATGTGCTTCGTCGGCGGCATCCACTTCAGCGGCGCGTCCGGGAACAGCTCCCGCGCCAGCAGCGCGTGCGCCAACTCCAACCGCAACGACTCCGGCAGGTCCGGGTTGATCTCGAACGCGTGCCCCAGCCCCAACTGCCAGTCCGCCAACCCGGCCTCGTGCGCGAAGTACTCGTTGAGCAGCTGCGACACCGTCACCGTGTGCGCCTCGTCCACCGCGTCCGCGGTGGTGAGGTAGTTGTCCTCACCGGTGTTGATGATGATCCCCGCCCGGGCGTGCACCTGCCGGGAGAACCGCTGGTCGACGAACGTCCGGATCGGATTGATGTCCCGGAACAGGATCCCGTACATCGAGTCGTTGAGCATCATGTCGAGGCGTTCCAGACCGGCCAGGGTCGCCATCTCCGGCATGCACAGCCCCGACGCGTAGTTCGTCAGCCGCACGTACCGGCCCAGCTCCCGCGACGACTCGTCCAGCGCCGCCCGCATCAGCCGGAAGTTCTCCTGCGTCGCGTACGTGCCGGCGAACCCCTCCCGGGTCGCGCCCTCGGGCACGTAGTCCAGCAGCGACTGCCCGGTGGAGCGGATCACCGCGATCACGTCCGCCCCGGCCCGTGCGGCGGCCTGCGCCTGCGGGATGTCCTCGTAGATGTCCCCGGTCGCAACGATCAGGTAGATCCACGGCCGCTGCGCCGGATCCCCGTACCGCTTCACCAGGCGGTCCCGCTCGGCCCGCCGCCGGTCGATCCGCCGGATCCCCGCGGCGACCGCCCGGCGGGCCGCCCGCCGCGCGGCGGTGGCCGCCTTCCCGGTCGGCACCGTGAACCGCACCGACCCGGCGGCGGCCTTCTGCGCCAGCAGCGTCACGTCGGTGATCTGCTCCCGGGCCAGGGCGTCGAACACCGGCACCGCCACCCCGTGCCCCAGACCCACGTCGGCCACCACCGCGTCCACCAGGCGGTTCACCCACGGGATGCCGTCCGGGTCCGCGCCGGCCACCCCGGCCAGCCGCAGCACCGCCCGCTCCACCGACACCGTCGTGTGGCTGCGCGCCAGCTCCACCACCGGCGCACCGACGCGGGCGGCGAGGGTCCGCGCCCGCGCCACCAGCACCGGATCCAGATCAAGCTTGGACGTCACGCCGTCACCTCGCTCCGCTCGGCGCCGGCACGACGGGTGGTTCCCTCACTCACGACGACCCTTCCTCATAGATCACCTCACCGCGCAGCACCGTGCGCCGGCACACCGGCAGCGGCGTCGGGTCCTCCGGACCGCGCGCCTCCGGGTCGTCGGACTGCAACACCGGCAGCCCCCGCTCCACCCCGACCGGGGTGTCCCACACCGCGAACGTCGCCGGCGCACCCAACGCGAGGACCCCCTCGGCGTCCAGGTGCACCGCCCGCCACCCGCCGCGGGTGTGCGCGGCGAACGCCGCCCGCACACTCATCCGCTGCGCCGGGTTGTGGTGCGCCGCCGCCGCCCGCACCGACCCCCACGGGTCCAGCGGCGTCACCGGCGAATCCGACCCGAACGCCAACGCCACCCCCACCGAGTGCATCGCCCCCATCGGGTTCGACTCCAGCGACCGGGCAAGGCCCAACCGCGACTCGTACATGCGGCCCGCCCCACCCCACAACCGGTCGAACGCCGGCTGCATCGACGCGACGACCCCGTACTCCACGAACCCGGCGATCAGCCGCTTGCTCATGATCTCCGCGTGCTCCACCCGGTGCCGCGCCGCCCGCACCCGGTCCGTGCCCAGCTTCTCCGCCGCCGCCGCGAACCCGTCCAGCACCGTCGAGATCGCCGCGTCCCCGATCGCGTGGAACCCGCCCTGCAGGCCGTGCGCCGCGCAGTCCAGCAGGTGGTCACGCACCTGCCCGGCCGTCAGGTACCCGTGCCCGCACCCGTCACCGTCCCGGTACGCCGCCGACACGTGCGCCGTCCGCGCCCCCAACGCCCCGTCCGCGAACAGGTCCCCACCGGCGCCCACCGCACCCAGCTCCCGCGCCCGCGCCGCGCCGCTCAGCTCACCCCAGTACCCGTACACCTCCGGCACCCCCGCACCGGAGATCGCCAGCAGACCGGTGAAGTCCTCCTCGTCGGAGATCTCCGGCCCCCCGCACTCGTGCACCGCCGCGACGCCCAACGACGCCGCGTGCTCCAACGCCCTCCGCTGCGCCGCGACCCGCTGCGCCCGCGTCACCGACCCGAACGCCGCCGCCCGCACCACGTGGTGCGCGTCCCGCCGCAGCCACCCCGACCCGTCGTACCCCGCCGCGGCCACCACCTCCGGGCACGCCGCCAGCAACGCCCGCGACACCAGCGCCGAATGGATCGACGCCTGCGACAGGTACACCCGCCGCCCACCGGCCGCCCGGTCCACCTCGTCGGCGTCCGGCGGCCGCGGCACCGCCCACCTCGACTCGTCCCAGCCGTGCCCCAGCACCACCGCGTCCGCCGGCAGCCCCTCCGCGAACGCCGCCACCGCCTCCAGCAGCTCCGCCGCCGAACGCACCGCGGACACGTCCAGCCCCGACAACGCAAGCCCCGTGTCCGTGGCGTGCACGTGCGCGTCCACGAACGCCGGCGTCACCAACGCCCCCGCCAGGTCCACCACCCGGTCGGCGGACGGCGCGTCCGCGTCCGACCCCAACCAGGAGATCCGGCCACCGGACACCAGCAGAGCCGTCGCGCTCGGGTCGGCGGGGCAGTGCAGCACACCGCCGCGGTACAGAGTCGAGGGGTTCGTCATGGCACTCAGTCTGCCGCCAACCGCGCCTCGAACAGCCGGCGCACCCCCGGCTCGGCACGCAGCAGATCCAGCGCGAACTCCGCGTGGCCCGGCACGTACCCGTTGCCCACCAGCATCGTCACGTCCGCCGCCAGACCCTCCGCGCCCAACGCCGCCGCCGCGAAACTCGTCGCCATCGAGAAGAACACCACCGTGCCGCCGTCGGCGGTCGCCAGGACCGCCCCGTGCTCGCACCCCGGCACGTCCACGCACACCACGGTCACGTCCGCCGGCGCCGCCAGCGCCGACGTCACCGCCGTCGACAACGCCACCGGATCCCGGGCGTCGGCCACCGCCACCACGTCCGCCACCCCGGCCGCCGCCAGCGCGTCCCGCTCCGCGTCCACCGGAACCACCCCGACCGTACGGCCGGCGCCGGCCCGCCGCGCCGCCGCGAGCGACAGCGACCCGCTCTTACCGGCACCACCGATCACCGCCACGCTGACCGGCCGGGCATCCCCCTCGCGCGCCCGGCCGGCCACGTACCCCTCCACCACCCGCGCGGTCAGCGCCGGCGCCCCGCACACGTCCAGCACGGCCAGGGACAGCTCCGGGTGCAGATCAGCCGGCAGCACCGCCGCGATGGACCGGGCGAACAGGATCGCGTACCCGTCACACGGCACCTGCTCGCTGCGCCCGTCCCACCGGGCCAGCCCGTCGGTGATGGTCAGCGGCGTCAGGGTCAGCGACACCAGCGTCGCCACCCGGTCCCCCGCCCGCAGGCCCAGCGGCGACCGGCGGCCCACCTCGTCGACGGTGCCGATCAGCATGCCGCCGGACCCGGTCACCGGGTTCTGCATCTTCCCCCGGGTCGACACGATCTCCAGCACCTCGGCACGGACCTTCTCCCCGTCCCCGCCGTGCTTCTCCGACAACTGCCGGAAGCTCGCGGCGTCCAGGTTCAGCCGCTGCACCCGGATCCGCACCTCGTTCGGCGCGATCTGCGGACTCGCGTCGAGCCGCCACGCCGCCTGCGGCAGCACCCCCGCCGGCTCCAGAACGCGGTGCAGACCCACCGGTGACGTCACGCCGACCTCCCTGTCCGGCCGCTCGAAGCCCCGGACAGGGCTCGCGTAGCGGGAAAACTTCCGGCAGACTAGTTTGTTGACCGGATATTTTCCAGTAGCGTACGGGACCACTGATCGCCCGCACCACACCCACGAGGAGGGGCCGTGACCCAGACCCACCCGGTGGAGGCCATCCCCGCGCCCCAGCACGCGCCGGCACCCACCCCCACCGCCGGCCAGCCGTACGAGTACCGCCGCGCCCCCCTCGTCGAACCCGACTGGACCCGCTTCCCCGGCTGGCGCCACATCACCCGCGACCAGTGGGAGAGCGCGCAGTGGCAACGCGTCAACTGCGTCAAGAACATCAAGCAGCTCCGCGCCGTCCTCGGCGACCTCGTCGACGAGACCTTCTACGCCGACCTCGAGACCGACCAGAAGAACCTGGCCACCATGTCCATGCTGGTGCCACCCCAGATGCTCAACACCATGGTGCCGTTCGCGCCCATGACCACCGAGGCCCTCTACGCCGACCCCATCCGGCGCTACATGATCCCCGTCGCCTCCGACCGGCGCACCGACTGGCCCTCACACCCCTACGCCAGCCGCGACAGCCTCCACGAGCACGACATGTGGGTCGCCGAAGGCCTCACCCACCGCTACCCCACCAAGGTCCTCGCCGAACTGCTCTCCACCTGCCCGCAGTACTGCGGCCACTGCACCCGCATGGACCTCGTCGGCAACTCCACCCCCGCCGTCGACAAGCTCAAACTCACCCTCAAGCCCGTCGACCGCTACGACGCCCACATCACCTACCTCAAGGCCCACCCCGGCGTCCGCGACGTCGTCGTCTCCGGCGGCGACGTCGCCAACGTGCCGTGGCGCAACCTCGAGTCCTACCTGATGCGGCTCCTCGACATCGAGACCGTCCGCGACATCCGCCTCGCCACCAAGGCCCTCATGGGCCTCCCCCAGCACTGGCTCCAGCCCGACGTGGTCGAGGGCCTCGAACGGGTCGCCCGCACCGCCGCCCGACGCGGCGTCAACCTCGCCATCCACACCCACGTCAACCACGCCCAGTCGCTCACCCCGCTGGTCGCCAAGGCCACCCAGACCGCCCTCGACGTCGGCGTCCGCGACGTCCGCAACCAGGGCGTCCTCATGCGCGGCGTCAACGCCACCGCCCCCGACCTGCTCGACCTCTGCTTCGCCCTCCAAGGCGAGGCGGGCATCCTGCCGTACTACTTCTACATGTGCGACATGATCCCCAACGCCGAACACTGGCGGGTCCCCGTCTGGCACGCCCAGCAACTCCAGCACGACATCATGGGCTACCTGCCCGGCTACGCCACCCCGCGCATCGTCTGCGACGTCCCCTTCGTCGGCAAGCGCTGGGTCCACATGCTCACCGAGTACGACCGCGACCGCGGCATCTCCTACTGGACCAAGAACTACCGCACCTCCATCGAGTCCGCCGACCTGGAGGCCCTCAACAAGCGGTACGCCTACTACGACCCGATCGACACCCTGCCCGAGGCCGGCCAGGCCTGGTGGCACGCCCACCGCAACGACTGAACCGCACCACCCGTCACCCCCGAGCCCACCGCCGGCCCGGGGGTGACGCCATTTCCACCGCCGGAGGCCCCACCAGCCGTTAGCGTCGCGCCATGGGGAACCAACCCCGGGACACCGACACCGCCGAGCGCGCCACCCCCGTCGAAATCTTCTTCGACGTCGTCTTCGTCCTCACCGTCGTTCAGCTCGCCAACCTGCTCGAACACGACCTCGACTGGACCGGCGCCGGCCGGACCGTCCTGATCCTCGGCCTGCTCTGGTACCTCTACAGCGGCTACGTCTGGCTGACCAACCACGTCCCACCCCACCGCCCCGCCCGCAAGCTCCTCCTCTTCGGCGGCATGGGCGGCTTCCTGCTCACCGCCATCGCCGTCCCCGACGCCTTCGCCGGCAGCGGCCTGCTCTTCGGCATCGGCTACCTGATCGTGGTCAGCGTCCACGTCGGCCTGTTCAGCCGTAGCACCGCCCGGCCCGCCGTCCGCCGATTCGCCCCCTACAACCTCGGCGGCGCCGCGCTCATCCTCGCCGCCGGCCTGCTCACCGGGCCGATCGTGCCGATCCTGTGGGTCACCGCCATCTTCACCCAGACCGTCCTGCCCTACCTGCTGCCCGGCCACTCCTGGCTCGGCAGTGCCGCGAGCTTCCACATCCGCCCCGCCCACTTCGTCGAACGGCACGGCCTGCTCGTCATCGTGGCCCTCGGTGAGACCGTCGCCGCCATCGGCATGGGCGCCCCGCTGGACCACATCAGCCCCGCCATCGCCGGCGCCGTCGTGATGGCCCTCGCCCTCCCCGCCGCGCTCTGGTGGACCTACTTCACCGACACCGCAGCCAGCGAAGCGGCCCTCGACCGCGCCGACGAGGCAGCCCGAAGCCGCATGTCCGCCCGCGCCTACATCCTCACCCACTTCGTGCTGCTGCTCGGCATCATCGCCACCGCCACCGGCCTGCACGCCGTGGTGGCCCACCCCGACAACCCCGCCGGCTGGCCCGCCGCGCTCGCGCTCACCGCCGGCGTGGCCCTGTTCCTCACCGCCATCGCCGACATCCGCCACAGCCTCGGCGTCGCGCGTACCGGCAGCCGCCTCGCCACCGCCGCGCTGGTCCTGGCCACCACCCCGGTCGGCGCGGCCGTCAACTCCGCCCTGCACCTGGCCGTCGTGATCGTGCTGATGATCGTGATGCTGCGGATCGACGGGCACCGCCCCGCCGCGCCGGTCAGCCCCGCGGCGCGTACATGATCACCGCGACACCCACCAGGCAGATCGCCGCGCCCACCAGGTCCCACCGGTCCGGGCGGAACCCGTCCACCAGCACCCCCCACACCAGCGAACCCGCCACGAACACGCCCCCGTACGCGGCCAGGATCCGCCCGAAGTGCGGGTCCGGCTGGAACGTCGCCACGAACCCGTACGCGCCCAGCGCCAGCACCCCCGCCGCCACCCACCACAGGCCCCGGTGCTCCCGCCAGCCCTGCCACACCAGCCACGCGCCACCGATCTCGGCCAACGCGGCCAGCACGAACAACACCAGGGAACGCGCCACGGTCACGGACAGCGACCCTACCGCCCGACGGTGAGCCGGCGTCCGGGTACCTCGGACACGACGACGGACCCCGGGACGTCGCCCCGGGGTCCGCCGTGCCCCGCGTCAGCGGGTGGCCGCGCCGTCGCGCCCGGCCTGATCCTGCTCGTCGTCACTCCTTGATGTCGCGACCCGCCGGCCGGGCCTGCTCGCCCGTCTGCCGGGCCCGCGCGGCGTCCTGTTGCGTGGCGCCCTCGGAACGCATCCGCTCGTTGTGCGTCGCGTCGCCGATGCGTTCCTTCGCGACGCCGGTCATCTCGTCGACCTTGTTCCTGGCCTTGTCGGTGAAGCCCATCGTCCGCTCCCCTCGGTCGAGTCCGGCCTTCCATAGCGGGTTCCCGCCGTCGCCGTGGACATGCCGGGTCGTCGTGACCGGCCGCACCCCGCGTAGGGCATCCTAGGAAGATAGTTTGATAGCGTCGCGGTGCGCACCTGCCGGAACGAGTGGTTGACTGGACGAATGGGCGAGATCCTCCTCATCCGGCACGGCGAGACGACCTGGAGCGCCAGCCACCGGCACACCTCGTACACCGATCTCGCGCTGACCCCCGACGGCGAGCGGCAGGCCCGCGCGCTCGGCGAACTCCTCGCCGGCCGGCGGTTCGCCGCGGTGCGCACCAGTCCGCGCACCCGGGCCCTGCGCACCGCCCAGCTCGCCGGCCTCACCGGCACCCGCGTCGACGAGGACCTCGCCGAATGGCACTACGGCGAGTACGAGGGCCGCACCACCGTCGAGATCCGCGACGACCGGCCGGACTGGTCGATCTGGACCGACGGCGCACCCGGCGGCGAGTCACCCGACCAGGTGGCCGCCCGGCTGGACCGGGTCCTCGAGCGGGTCACCCCGCTGCTCGACCACGGCCCGGTCGCGCTCGTCGGCCACGCGCACAGCCTGCGCGTCGCCGGTGCCCGGTGGATCGGCCTGCCGCCCGTCGCCGGCGGCCGGCTGCGGCTCGACACCGCCACCGTCAGCGTCCTCGGTCACGAGCACGGCCGGCAGGTCATCCTGCGGTGGAACCAGCCGCC
The DNA here is from genome assembly GCF_009707425.1 of Micromonospora sp. WMMC415. Classification (GTDB taxonomy): domain Bacteria; phylum Actinomycetota; class Actinomycetes; order Mycobacteriales; family Micromonosporaceae; genus Micromonospora. The sequence continues at coordinate 4,232,145 of NZ_CP046104.1, forward strand.
TCCCCCGCCACCCGGGCCCGCGGCCGAGACGGCGGCTCGCCACTGATCTTCGGCGGCCGGTTCTCGTACGGCGTGGACAGCACCACCGTCGTACGGGTCGTCACGTTCGCCGACGTGCGGATCTCCTGAAGCACCCGCTCCAGGTCCTGCGGGCCGGCCACCCGCACCAGCAGCAGGTAGAAGTCCTCCCCCGCCACCGAGTAGCAGGAGTCGATCTCCGGCAGGTGGGCCAGCCGCTCCGGCGCGTCGTCCGGCTGCGACGGATCGAACGGGCGGATCGCCACGAACGCCGTCAACGGCAGGTCCAGCGCCTCGAAGGAGACGCGGGCCGCGTACCCCTTGATCACACCGCGCTGCTCCAACCGGCGGACCCGCTGGTGCACGGCGGACACCGACAGGCCCACCTTCTCCGCAAGGTCGGTGTACGACAGCCGGCCGTCGGCGGTCAGCGCGGCGACGATGGCACGGTCGATCTCCTCCACGGCAGTCAACCTACATGGACCGGGTCTGCGATCGGGAGCGCCGTTCGCCCGGCCGCCGCCGTCACCCGGCCTCCCGCTCGTCCGCGGTGGTGGCCACCTGCCGGCCCAGGTGGTCCTCGTACACCCCGATCTTGAAGCGGATGAGGTCCAGGCACCGGTCCAACTGGCTCACCTGCGCGCGGACCCGTTCCTGGTGATCCCGCAGCAGCTCCAGCCGCTCCCCTTCGGTGCCGGTCCCCTGCCGCACCAGGTCCGTGTATCGGCGGATCACCGGCAGCGGCATCCCCGACGCGCGCAGGATCGTGCAGACCGTCAGCCACTCCACGTCGTCCTCGCCGTACACCCGTCGACCAAGGGAACTGCGGCGGATCGGGCTGAGGAACAGGCCCTCCCGCTCGTAGAAGCGCAGCGTGTGCTCGCTCAGCCCGGTACGCCGGGCGACCTGGCCGATGCTCAGGCTCGGGGAGGCGGCGGACATGGCGACGAGCATAGAAGCTGCGGCGAGCTTGACCTAGAGCCGACTCCAGCTTCTACCGTCCGCCGTCATGACCATGCGATACCGACCGCTCGGTGGCACCGGCATCAAGGTGAGCGTGCACTGCCTCGGAACGATGATGTTCGGCGCCGTCGGAAACCCCGACCATGCCGACTGTGCCGCGATCATCCACGCCGCCCTCGACCAGGGCGTCAACTTCGTGGACACCGCCGACATGTACTCCGCCGGCGAGTCCGAGGAGATCGTCGGCACCGCGTTGAAGGGCCGGCGCGACGACGTGGTGCTCGCCACCAAGGTGCACTTCCCGATGGGTGAAGGCGTCAACCGGGGTGGCAACTCCCGGCGGTGGATCATGCAGGCCGTCGAGGAGAGCCTGCGGCGTCTGCGGACCGACTGGATCGACCTGTATCAGGTCCATCGACCAGACCCGACGACGGATGTCGAGGAGACGCTGTCCGCGCTCACCGACCTCGTCCGCCAGGGCAAGATCCGCGCCTTCGGCTGCTCGACCTTCCCCGCCGAGGAGATCGTCGAGTCGCACCACGTCGCCGAGCGTCGCGCGCTCCACCGGTTCCGCACCGAGCAACCGCCGTACTCGATCCTGGCCCGGGGCATCGAGGCCGACGTGCTGCCGGTGTGCCAGCGGTACGGCATGGGCGTCCTCGTCTGGAGTCCCCTGGCCTTCGGCTTCCTCACCGGCCGGCACCGCCGGGACCAGGCGGTCGATCTTTCGTCCGGGCGTCCCGCGCTGCGGCCGGCTCAGTTCGACCCGTCGAATCCGCAGAACGCCGCGAAGTTCGACGCGGTGGAGCAACTCGTCGAGCTGGCTGACGACATCGGCTGCACGCTGCCGCAGCTCGCCGTCGCCTTCACCGTCGCCCACCCGGGCGTCACCTCGGCCATCCTCGGGCCGCGAACCCGCCGGCAACTCGACGACCTGCTGGCCGGGGCGTCACTCCGGCTGGACGACGCCGTCCTGGACCGCATCGACGAGATCGTGCCCCCGGGCCTGGACCTGTACCGCCCGAACGCCGCCTTCCCCCGGCCCGCGGTGGCCGATCCCACGCTCCGCCGCCGACCCATGGAGCAGCGGAGCGCCGCCGCCTAGGGCGAACCCGGGGGTCGGCAGGCCGCCGGCCCCCGGGTTTCCGTCAGCCCTTCGCCAGGGCGCGGGAGATCACCAGGCGCTGGATCTGGTTGGTGCCCTCGACGATCTGGAGCACCTTCGCCTCGCGCATGTACCGCTCGACCGGATGGTCGCTGACGTAGCCGGCGCCGCCGAGCACCTGCACCGCGTCGGTGGTCACCCGCATCGCCACGTCCGTGGCGAACAGCTTCGCCTTGGCCGCCTCGATCGAGTACGGCCGGCCGGCGTCGCGCAGCCGCGCCGCGGCCAGCATCAGCGCCCGCGCGGCCGAGATCTGGGTGGCGTGGTCGGCGAGCGTGAAGCCCAGCCCCTGGAAGTCGATGATCGCCCGGCCGAACTGGTGCCGCTCCTTCGCGTACCCGACCGCGTAGTCCAGCGCCGCCTGGGCGAGACCGACCGCGCACGCCGCGATGCCGAGCCGGCCCGAGTCCAGCGCGGACATGGCGATGGTGAAGCCCGCCCCCTCCCCGCCGAGCAGCCGGTCGGCGGGCACCCGCGCGTCGTCGAAGGCGATCTGCGCCACCGGCGAGGCGTGCAGGCCCATCGTCCGCTCCGCCGCCTGCGGGTGGATGCCGGGCGTGGCCCGGTCGGCGAGCAGGCAGGAGATGCCCTTCGGCCCGGGACCGCCGGTGCGGCAGAAGATGTTGTAGAAGTCGGCGACGCGGGCGTGCGTGATCCACGCCTTGGTGCCGGTGACGACGTACGCGTCGCCGTCGCGCACGGCCTTCGTGGTCAGGGCGGCGGCGTCCGACCCGCCCTGCGGCTCCGACAGGCAGTACGCGCCCAGCAGCTCCCCGCCGATCATGTCGGGCAGCAGCTTGCGCTGCTCGTCGGTGCCGAACTGGGCGAGGGGGTAGCAGGACAGGGTGTGCACGCTGACCGCCTCGGCGACCGCGAGCCACCGGCTGGCCAGGATCTCGAGCACCTGGAGGTACACCTCGTACGGCTGGGCGGCGCCGCCGTACTCCTCCGGGTAGGGCAGGCCCAGCAGGCCGGCCCGGCCGAGGGTGCGCAGCACCTCCCGGGGGAACTCGGCGCGCTCCTCGAAGCCGGCGGCCCTGGGGGCGAGTTCCCGGTCGGCGAGTTCGGTGGCGAGGTCCAGCAGGTCGTGGGCCTCGTCGGTGGGGAGGATCCGGTCGACAGTCATCGGGGGCGCGGCGTGGATCCCCTCGCCTTGAGGCGCGGGAGGAAACGCCGCTCCCTCCCTTCAGTGATCGTTCTGTATGGACGATTGTTAGAATGTGAGGTGTGGGTGAGGTGGTGAAGCGGGCATACAAGTACCGCTTCTATCCCTCGCCGGAGCAGGCCGAACAGCTGATCCGGACGTTCGGCTGTGTGCGCTTGGTGTACAACCGGGCGTTGGAGGCGCGCACCCGGGCGTGGACGGTAGACCGGCAGCGCACCACATACGTGCACACGTCGGCGTGGCTGACCGAGTGGAAACGCACCGACGATCTGGCCTTCCTCAACGAGGTCAGCTCCGTTCCGTTGCAACAGGCGTTGCGGCACCTGCAAACCGGGTTCGTGGCGTTCTGGGAGAAGCGGGCGCGGTATCCGCGGTTCAAGTCCAAACGCAAGTCCCGGGCGTCGGCCGAGTACACCCGCTCGGCGTTCCGCTGGCGGGACGGGCACCTCACCCTCGCCAAGATGGCCCTGCCACTGGACATCGTGTGGTCCCGGCCCCTGCCCGAAGGGGCGCAGCCGTCCACAGTCACCGTGTCCCGCGACTCCGCCGGCCGCTGGTTCGTGTCCATCCTGGTCGAGACCACCGTCGAACACCTGCCTGTCACGGATGTCGCGGTCGGGATGGACGCGGGCCTCACCAGCCTGGTAACCCTCTCCACCGGCGAGAAGATCGCCAACCCGCGGCACGAACGCGCCGACCGATGCAAGCTGACCAAGGCGCAGCGGGCGCTGGCCCGCAAGCAGAAGGGCTCCGCGAACCGGGCCAAAGCCCGCCTCAAGGTCGCCCGCATCAACGCCCGTATCGTCGATCGGCGACGGGATCAGCTGCACAAGCTGAGCACTCGACTCGTCCGCGAGAACCAAACGGTCGTGATCGAAGACCTCAGCGTGCGCAACATGATGCGCAACCACAGCCTGGCCCGCGCCATCTCCGACGCGGGATGGTCGCAGTTGCGAAGCATGCTGGAGTACAAAGCTGCCTGGTACGGGCGGACGCTGATCGCCGTCGACCGGTGGCTGCCCTCGTCCAAGACCTGCTCGGCATGCGGACGGATCAACACCACCCTCACCCTCAGCGTCCGCGCCTGGACGTGCGCCGGCTGCAATGCCGTACACGACCGAGATGTGAACGCCGCCAGGAACATCCTCGCCGCCGGGCTGGCGGAGAGGTAAAACGCCTGTGGAGGGACGGTAAGACCCGGCCCGCGTAAGCGGTGAAGGCACGACCCGGTGAAGCAGGAACCCCCACGGGTGACCGAGGGGATCCCCGCCCTTCAGAGCGGTGGACGATGTCAAAGCGCGGTGAGCTCCGTTGGTGTGGTGTTGAGCCGTTGTACGCCGTCCGTCGTGCAGACGACGATGTCCTCGATACGGGCGCCGTGCCGCCCGGCGAGGTAGATCCCGGGTTCGATCGAGAAGGCCATGCCCGGCTCCAGCGCCCGGCTGTTTCCGGTCACCACGTACGGCTCCTCGTGGCCGTCCAGCCCGATGCCGTGGCCGGTGCGGTGCAGGAACGCGTCGCCGTAGCCGGCGCCGGCGATCAGGTCGCGGGCGGCGGCGTCGACCGCCTCGGCGCTGACCCCGGGGCGTACCGCGGCGACGGCGGCACGCTGGGCGGCGTGCAGCACCGCGTAGTAGTCGGTGAACTCCGCCGGGGCGGGCCCGCCGGCGACGTAGGTGCGGGTGCAGTCCGAGCGGTACCCCGACGGCATCGTGCCGCCGATGTCCACCACCACCGGCTCGCCCGCGCCGACCGGCCGGTCCGAGGTGCCGTGGTGCGGGCTCGCGCCGTTCGGGCCCGCGGCGACGATGACGAAGTCGACGGTGACGTGCCCGGCCGCCCGGATCGCCGCGGCGATGTCGGCGGCCACCTCGCTCTCCGTCCGCCCCGGCCGCAGCCACTCCCCCATCCGCTCGTGCACCGCGTCGATCGCGGCGCCGGCCTCGGCGAGGGCCGCCACCTCGGCCGGGGACTTGCGGATGCGCAGCTCGCGGAGCACCTCGGAGGCGAGCCGCTGGCTCGCGCCCGGGAGCGCGGCGCGCAGCGCCAGGACCTGCTCCGCCCACATCCGGTCGGCCAGGCCGACCGCGGCGACCGGCCCGCCGAGGGCGGCCGTGACGAGGGGGTACGGGTCGGTGCCGTCGGCGTGGTCGACGATGTGGACGCCGGTGGCCGGTGCCGGGGACGCCTCGGCGGCGGGGCGTTCCAGGGTGGGCACGATCAGGGTCGGCTCCCCCTCGGCGGGCAGCACCAGCAGGGTCAGCCGCTCACCGGCGTGCGCGTCGTAGCCGGTCAGGTAGCGCAGGTCCGACCCGGGGCTGAGCAGCAGCGCGTCCAGGCCGGCGGCGGCGGTGGCGCGCTGCGCGGCGGCCAGCCGGGCCGGCGGGTACAGCTCGTCGATTCCCACCCGCTCAGCTTAACGCTCGTTCGGCTCAGCCCGGCCGCGGCCGGGCGGGTCGGCGCGGGATCACGACATCAGCCACAGGCAGAACGGATGACCGTCCGGATCCAGGCAGACCCGGACGTCGTCCTGCGGCTGCCACGGCGCGACCGTCGCGCCGCAGGCGACCGCGTGGGCCTGCGCCGCCGCCAGGTCGTCGACCCCGATCTCCAGGTGCGCCATCATCTGCTGCCGGCCCGCCTCGGCCGGCCAGGTCGGCGGCACGTAGCGGCGCTCCCGCTGGAACGAGAGGCCCACCCCGCCGTCGGGGGCACGGAGGACCACGTCGTCCGCCTCCTCGACGGCGGTCTCCCAACCGAGCAGCCGGGCGTAGAACCGGGCGAGCGCCGCCGGATCGGGCGTGTCCAGGTTGACCGTGGTCAATCGCAGGCGGGGACGCGGCGCACTCACCCGGCCGATTCTGCCCGTCCGCAGCGGGTGCCGCAGCCCCACCGACGGCGGTGGCCGGCCGGCGCGGCGACCTTGGCGCGTTCCGGCACGCCGGTGCCGGGGCGCCGATAGCCTCGGGACAGACCGTGACCGGACGAAGGGAGTGACGACCGTGGCAGGCAGCGACCGCGCCGAGACGCGCCGGCGGCGGCTGCTCTGGTCCGGTGTCCTCGCCCTCGCCGGTCTGGTGCTGCTCGTCATCGGGCTCACCATCGCCGACGGCGTCGCCGCCTGGGTCGAGGTGGTGGTGGCCCTCCTGCTGCTGCTGGCCAGTTACGGGGTGCAGTACGTGGCCCGGCGGGACACCCTCTACCGGGACCGGGGCTGACCCGCCACCGACGCCGGCGTCCGCCCGGACGTCGGTGCGGTGTGCCACGCTGTCGGGCGTGACAGCCCCGATCATGCTCGTCGACTCGCCCAGCCTCTACTTCCGGGCGTACTTCGGCATTCCCGAGTCCGCCGCGACCACCGCCGACGGCCAGCCGGTCAACGCCGTGCGCGGTTTCCTGGACATGCTGGCGTCCCTGATCCGCACCCGGCGGCCAGGCCGGATGGTCTGCGCGATGGACCACGACTGGCGACCCGACTGGCGGGTGGCGCTGCTGCCGTCGTACAAGGCGCACCGGGTCGCGCCGGAGGGCGGCGAGGTGGTGCCCGACACCCTCACCCCGCAGGTGCCGGTGATCCTCGACGTGCTCGACGCCCTGGGCATCACCACCGTCGGCGCCGCCGGGTACGAGGCCGACGACGTGCTCGGCACGTTGTCGGTCACCCAGCCCGGCCCGGTCGAGGTGGTCTCCGGCGACCGGGATCTGTTCCAGCTGGTCGACGACGCCCGGGGTGTCCGGCTGCTCTACGTCGGGCGGGGCGTGGCCAAACTGGAGGACTGCGACGACACCGCCGTGCGCTCCCGTTACGGGGTGCCCGCCGCCCGGTACGCCGACTTCGCCGCCCTGCGCGGCGACCCCAGCGACGGGCTGCCCGGCGTGCCGGGCGTCGGGGAGAAGACCGCCGCCCGCCTCGTCGACCGGTACGGCGACATCGACGGCATCCTCGCCGCCCTGGCCGACCCCGGCTCCGGCTTCGCGCCGGGGCTGCGGACGAAGCTCGCCGCCGCCCGGGACTACCTGGCCGTCGCCCCGAAGGTGGTCCGGGTGGCCCTCGACGTGCCGCTGCCCGACCTGCCCACCGACCTGCCGTCCGCGCCGGCCGATCCGCAGCGACTGCTCGAGCTCGCCGAGCGGTGGAATCTGGCCGGTTCCGCCCGCCGGCTGGTCGACGCCCTCGCCACCCGCACCGGCTGACCGGGCCGGGCCCCGGGTCGCCGGTCGCGCCGGGCCGCCGATGTGCCGGTGCGCCGGCCTGTCGACGGGCCGGCGCGTCGACCAGGCGGTCAGCGCGGGCCGCGGTCCCGGCGGGACGGGAACGGGGTGCCCGGCCGGGCCAGCGTGGAGCGCGCCCGTAGGCCCACCGGGTCGGGCGTCACCGTCGACTCCGCTCCGACCGGCTCCGCCCGCGGCGCCCGGCGGGCGTCCAGGTACGCGGTCGCCGCCCGGTCCTCGTCGGTCGGGGCGGCGAGCAGCGCGTACACCAGGCCGACCACCACGAGGACCACGGCCAGGACGATCGGCACCAGCAGCGTCCCCACCTCCGCGCCGGCGACCTCGCGCTGGGTGTCGTGCAGGTGCACGGAGAGGGCGCTCATCCCGGTGAAGTGCATGCCGTTCACGGCGGCGCCCATGACCAGCGCGGAGGCGATGAGCGCCAGGGTGCGACGCACCGTCACGGCCAGCCACAGCGCGACGGTCGCCGCGACGACAGCGATGACGACCGAGGCCACGACACGCGGCTGGTCGTAGCCGAGCCGGCCGTTGAGCCGCATCGCCGCCATGCCGGTGTAGTGCATCGCCGCGACACCCGCGCCGGTGAACAGGCCGCCGGCGAGGATCCGTGGCGCGGACGCCCGCCCGGTGCCGGCGATGGCCAGGCCGATGCCGACGGCCACCACGGCGAAGGCGGCGCTCGCCGCGGTGATCGGCACGTCGTACCGGATCCGGGTGCCCTCGACCGCGAAGCCGAGCATGGCCATGAAATGCATCGTCCAGATCGCCGTGCCGCCGAGGGCGAAGGCGGAGAGCGTGCCCCACCAGGCCCGCTGGCCCACGGTGGCCGCCGTCCGGATACGACCGGCGCAGACGAGGCCGAGGAACGAGCCCAGCACGGACAGCGCGTAACTCAGGGCGGGTGTGATCCACCCGTACTCGAAGTGGTTGATCTCCGCCACGCCCGTCGCCCCCCAGACCGGATACCGGCGCGTAACTTAGCGCCTCCGGCCATGATCGGGGACCGTCCCCACCAGCCGCAACATCGATGACGGGACACTTCGCGCGGTGCCGCCGCAGTGACGCAGCGATGCGTCGATTGCCAGCAGGCAACCACGGGGCGTGACGGTCAGGCCCTGGCGTGGTAGGCCAGCACACCCCGGTTGACGGCGGCGATGGCCTGCCGGGCGGTGGACCGTACCTCCGCCGACGCGCCACCGGAGTCGGCGAGCTGGCCGAGCAGGTCCACCACCTGCCGGGCCCAGCGGACGAAGTCGCCGGCCGGCATCTCGCCGTCGATCTCGTGCCCGCTGGCGAGCACCTTCGCCAGGGCCTCGCCCCGCGCCCACCGGTAGATCGGCCAGGCGAAGCCCAGGTCGGGTTCCCGCGTCACGGCCAGGCCCCGGGCCGCCTCGTCGGCCTCGATCTCGCTCCACAGCTTGAGCGTCGCGTCGACCGCCTCGGCCACCGCGCCCCGGGGCAACGACGCCCGCTCGTCGACGTCGCGGCGGGCCTCGAAGACCACCACCGACACCGCAGCCGCCAGCTCGGCCGGACTGAGCCCGTCCCAGACGCCCCGGCGCAGGCACTCGGCCACCAGCAGGTCGGCCTCCGTCCAGATCCGGCCCAGCATCCGGCCCGCGTCGGTGACCGTCCCGTCGGGGGCGAGGTACCCGCGGGCGGTGAGCAGCGCGACGATCCGGTCGAACGTGCGGGCGAGTGAACCGGTCCGACCGGCCACCCGCTGCCGAAGCTCCTCGGTGTCCTTCTCGAGCCGCCGGCGGCGCTCCGCCCAGCGGGCGTGCTCCTCCCGGTCGGGACAGGCGTGGCAGGGGTGCCGCCGCAGCTCGGCGCGGAGCTGGGTGAGGCGGTCGTCGTCCCCCGTGGCCTGCCGGGACCGGCCGCCCCGGCGGCCGGCGTGCCGATCCAGGCCGGTGCCGCTGACCTCGGCGGCCAGGTCCCGCCGCGCGGCCGGCGAGCGGTGGTTGAAGTGCTTCGGGACGCGGATGCGGGCCAGCACCTCGGCCGGGGTGGTGAAGTCGCCCGGGCTGACCCGGCCGGCCCACCGGTCCTGGGTGAGCACCAGCGGGCGCGGCTCGCCGAAGCCGCCGGTCGCCGGGTCCAGCACCACCGCGAGGCCGGCCCGCCGGCCCGACGGCACCCGGATCACGTCGCCGACCCGCAGCCGCTCCAGCGACGCGACCGCCGCCGCCTTGCGCTGGGTCTGCCCCTGCCGCGCGAGGGCGCGCTCCCGGTCGGCGATCGCCACGCGCAACGCGAAGTACTCGTCGAAGTCGCCGTGGTGGCAGGCCGCCTCCGCGCCGTACGCCTCGATGGTCTCGGTGTTGCGCTGCACCTGCCGCGCCAGGCCGACCACCGACCGGTCCGCCTGGAACTGGGCGAAGCTCGACTCGAGCAGCGCCCGCGCCGGCTCCGCGCCGACCGTCCCGACCAGGTTGACCGCCATGTTGTACGACGGCCGGAAGCTGGACCGCAGCGGGTACGTGCGGGTCGACGCCAGACCGGCCACGTGCCGGGGGTCGGTCTCCGGGGACCACACCACGACGGCGTGCCCCTCCACGTCGATACCGCGACGGCCGGCACGGCCGGTGAGCTGCGTGTACTCCCCCGGCGTGAGGTCGACGTGCGCCTCGCCGTTGTACTTCACCAGCCGCTCCAGGACCACGCACCGGGCCGGCATGTTGATGCCCAGCGCGAGTGTCTCGGTGGCGAACACCGCCTTCACCAGGCCACGGACGAACAGCTCCTCGACGACCTCCTTGAACGCGGGCAGCATGCCGGCGTGGTGCGCCGCGAGGCCCCGCTCCAGCCCGTCGAGCCACTCCCAGTAGCCGAGCACCGACAGGTCCTCGCCGGGGATCGCGGTGACCCGGCTCTCGACCACCCGCCGGATCTCCGCCCGCTCCTCCGGGTTGGTGAGCCGCAGCCCGGCGGCGAGGCACTGCTGCACGGCGGCGTCACAGCCGGCCCGGCTGAAGATGAACAGGATGGCCGGGAGCAGGCCCTCCCGGTCGAGGCGGTCGACGATGTCCGGGCGCAGCGGCCCCCGCCAGCGCGGCCCGCGGCGACCCCCGCCCGGCCCGGCACTGCGCCCCTCGCCGAGCTCGAGCCGGCGCACCGTGTCCCGGGTGTAGCGCAGCAGTTCCGGGTGCACGTCGTGCTTGCGGGCGGCGTCGGCGTCGTGGAACAGGTCGAACATCCGCTTGCCGACCAGCATGTGCTGCCACAGCGGCACCGGCCGGTGCTCGCTGACCACGACCGCCGTCTCACCGCGTACGGTCACCAGCCAGTCGGCGAACTCCTCGGCGTTGGACACCGTCGCCGACAGCGAGACCAGGGTGACCGAGGCGGGCAGGTGGATGATCACCTCTTCCCACACGCCGCCACGGAACCGGTCGGCGAGGTAGTGCACCTCGTCCATCACCACGTACGCCAGGCCCTCGAGGGTGGTCGAGCCGGCGTAGAGCATGTTGCGCAGGACCTCGGTGGTCATCACCACCACGGGCGCGTCGCCGTTGATGGCGTTGTCGCCGGTGAGCAGCCCGACCTGCTCGGCGCCGTAGCGGTCGACCAGGTCGTGGTACTTCTGGTTCGACAGGGCCTTGATCGGCGTGGTGTAGAAGCACTTCCGCTGGGCGGGACCCTCGGCGCCCCCGCCGGACGCCGCCGGCCCGCCGCGCAGCGCCAGGTGGACGGCGAACTCGCCCACCACGGTCTTGCCGGCGCCGGTGGGCGCGCACACCAGCACGCCGCTGCCGCGCTCCAACGCCTGACACGCCTCCCGTTGGAAGTCGTCGAGGTCGAACCCCAGGTCGAGGGCGAACTCGCCCAGCGCGGGGAACTGGGAGGCCTGCGCGGCCCGGCGGCGCGCCGCGGCGTACCGCTCGGCGGGGCTCGACATGTGACCAAGATTAGTGCGTGCCGTCGCCGGACACCCGACAAGGCCGTCCGGTCCGGGGCCCTCCGGGGCGATGGGTAGGGTGCACGGCGTGCCGGACCGTACCGAACCCGCCCAGACACCCGCCCCGGGCAGCGCCGACGACCGCGCGGCGTCCCGCCGGCCCGTGGACGGGGTGCTCTTCGACTTCCACGGCACCCTCGCCCAGGTGGAGGAGGCCCGCGACTGGGTGACCGCGGCGGCCTCGGCGTGCGGGGTGACGCTGGACCGGGTCCGGGCGACCGCGCTGGCCGACCGGCTGCTCACCGCCGGGCGGGCCGGCGGCCCGCTGCCGGCCCGGGTGCCGCCCGCGCTGGCCGAGCTGTGGGCCGACCGGGACCTGTACCCGCACGCACACCGTGGCGCGTACACCGGTCTCGCGGCGACCGTCGACGCGGGCATCGACGGGCTCGCCGACGCGCTCTACGAGCGGCTGCTGGTGCCCGAGGGCTGGGTGCCGTATCCGGACACCGCACCCACGCTGGCCGCGCTGCGGGCCGCCGGGGTACGGGTGGGCGTGGTCAGCAACATCGGGTTCGACATCCGGCCGCTCTTCGACGCCTGGGACCTCACCGACCTCGTGGACGCGTTCGCCCTGTCGTACGAGGTGGGCCGGTGCAAGCCCGACCCGGGGATCTTCCTGCGGGCGTGCGGGATGCTGGGCGTCGACCCGGAGCGCGCCCTGATGGTCGGCGACACCCCGGCCGACGCCGGCGCGGTGGCCGCCGGCTGCGCGGTGCTGGTGCTCCCGGCCGCCGACGCCGGCCGCCGCAACGGCCTCGGCGCGGTGCTCGACCTGGCCGGCCCCGGCTGAGGCCCGCGCCGGCAGCGGCCGGACCGGAGCCGGGCTGCTGCTCGCGTCGACGTCGGCGGCGGCGCACCGGGCCGCTGGCCCCTGCGGCGGCGTCGCCCGAGGCCCCGGCGGGCGCTCACCCGCCCACGGTCTCCCCGGCGAGCGCCACCAGGTCGGGAACGGCCGGGTGGCCGGGCGGCTCGCGCCAGGCCAGCAGGACGGTCACCTCCGGAGCGTCCGTCAACGGCAGGTAGGCCACCGCCGGGCTGGGGTACATGGCGGCGGTCGCCGAGGTCGTCACCCCCACGGCCCGGCCGGCGCTGATCGCCGCCAGCCAGTCGTCGGTGTTGGCGACCTGGACCACGGCGGTGGGAGCGTGGCCGGCGGGCCACAGGTCCAGCGTGGTGGTGCCGGTCTCGACGTTCACCGCGATCGGCTGGTCCACCAGGTCGGCCAGGGTCAGGCTGGCCCGCCCGGCCAGCGGGCTGTCCGCGGGCACGGTGGCGAGCCGCGGTTCGGAGAGCAGCCGCAGCGCCCGCACACCGGGCAGGTCGACCGGCTGCCGCAGCACGGCGACGTCGACCCGGCCCTGGGCCAGGCCGGCGCTGCGCTCGTCGATGCGCAGCAGCTCCAGCGGTGTCTCCGGGTGCGCGGTCCGCCACCGGCGCAGCAGGGCGACGGTGTGCTCGCCCAGCGCCGACCAGGCGTGCCCGAGCCGGACCGGCCGGCCGCCGACGTGGAGCGGGTCGAGCACGTCGTCGACGCCCGCCACCGCCGCGGCGGCGCGGTCGCGGTACGCCCGGCCCACGCCCGTGAGCTCCAGGTGGTGGGTGGAGCGGTCGACCAGGCGTACGCCGAGGTGGTTTTCGAGCTGGCGCAGCGTGCGGGACAGCGCGGGCTGGGTGACCCGGAGCCGCACCGCCGCGCGGGTGATGCTGCCCTCCTCGGCGATGGCGAGGAAGGCCCGCAGGTGACGCAGCTCCACGGTCATGACCTGGAAGCATAAGCAGACCCGGACCGGCATTTCCGTACGCCGCCGGCGGCTCCTAGCGTCGGAGGTGTGACCGACACGCTGCTCCCCGACCGGCCGACGCCCGGCCACGTCCCCACCCGGCCGCGCGGCGGCCTCGGCCCGGTGGGACTGGTGCTCGGCGGGGCGCTGTCGGTGCAGTTCGGGTCGGCCGTCGCCGCCCTGCTCTTCCCCCGCTCGGGAGTCGCCGGGGCGGTGACGCTGCGGCTGACCGTGGGCGCCGTGCTGCTGCTGGCGGTGTGCCGGCCCCGACTGCGCGGGCACGGCCGGGGCGACTGGGCGGCGGCCGCCGCGTTCGGTGTGGCGCTGGCCGGCATGAACTCGCTGTTCTACCAGGCCATCGAACGCATCCCACTGGGCCCGGCGGTGACCCTGGAGGTGCTCGGCCCGCTGGCGCTGTCGGTGTTCACCGCCCGCCGTGCGGCCAGCTGGGCCTGCGCGCTGCTCGCCCTCGCCGGGGTGGCGCTGCTCGGCCAGGGCGGCTTCGACCGGCTCGACCCGGTCGGCGCCGCTCTCGCGCTCGGCGCGGGCGCCATGTGGGCGGCCTACATCGTGCTCAGCGCCCGGGTCGGGCGCCGCTTCCCGGGCGCCGACGGCCTGGCCCTGGCGCTGACCGTCGCCGCCCTGCTCACCCTGCCGATCGGGGTGGCCGACGCCGGTGCCGCACTGCTGGACCCGGTGGTGCTGGCGCTGGGCGGGACGGTCGCGCTGCTCTCCTCGGTGGTGCCGTACACCATGGAGCTGTTCGCCCTGCGCCGGCTGCCCACCGCGACCTTCGCCGTGCTGATGAGCCTCGGTCCGGCCATCGCCGCGCTGGCCGGCTGGCTGGTGCTGCGGCAGGCGTTGACCGTCGCCGAGGTGCTGGCGATCGGCCTGGTGATCGCGGCCAGTGTCGGCGCGGTCCGGGTCAGCGCAGCAGCCGCACCGCACCCGGCACCGCGGTGATGGTCACCGGAAGGTCGATCGCCCGCTCGCCGTCGGCGTACGTGGTGATGCCCTCCGCGGCCACCTCCACGGTCCGCGCCCGGTAGCTGCGCACCAGCGGGTGCTCGACGTGTGTGCCCTCGTAGATGCGTGGCTTGACCCGCATGAGGGTGCGCCGGTCGAACCGCCCGCCCACCACGACGTCGAGCAGCCCGTCGGTCGGGTCGGCGGCGGGACAGATCCGCATACCGCCGCCGTACGTGGGGCAGTTGCCGACGGCCACCAGGACGGCGTCGGTCTCGTGGGTCTCCCCGTCCAGGCGCAGCGTGTAGCGGCGGGGCCGCAGCCGGGCCAGTTCCAGCAGGATCGCCAGGTCGTAGCGGCGCGGGCCGCGCGGCCAGCGCATCCGGTTGGCCCGCTCGTTGACGATCGCGTCGAAGCCCGCCGCCAGCACCGCCCCGTACCAGCGGTGGGTGCCGTCGGCGGCGGCGATCCGGGCGAGATCGACCGGGTGGGACCGCCTCTCGCGCACCGCCGCCGCGATCAGGTCGGCCGCCGCGAGCGGGTCGGCCGGGAAGCCGGTGTCGACGGCGAAGTCGTTGCCGGTTCCCGCCGGCACCGCACCGAACGGCACGGACGTACCGGCCACCGCCTGCAGGGCCAGGTGGACGGTGCCGTCGCCGCCGACCGCGACCAGGGCCGACGCCCCCTCCCCCACCGCCTCGTGACAGGCCGCCTGCGCCTGCACCGCGCTGCGCGCGTCCAGCACCCGCACCGGCCGCCCGGCGGCCGCGAGCCGCTCCAGCACCTGGGGCAGCAGCCCCCGGTGGCGTCCCCGGCCGGCGGTGGGGTTGGCGAGGACGGCGACGGGCCCGTCGGCGGCGGATGGGTGATCGGCTGCGGTCACGGCGAGCACCGTACCCGCCGGTGCGGGCCCTCCGCGCCGGCCGGCCGGCCGACCGGGCATCGCCGTACGGGGGTCGCCTGCCGGGCCGGCGCCGCTTCCGGGATCGGTGACTGGCGCGTACGTGCCGCTGTCCCACGCGCATCTGACTTTTGTCACGACCGACCGTGCGGCACGCATCCATCGTCATGACCGATCGCACTGGATCCGCCATTCCCCGAACGGACAGACTCATATCCGCCAGCAGAACCGAGGGATCGGCCGAACAGCGGAGGGAGTGGTCACGGTGGACGATCGTTACGACAGCTACTGCGCCGCCGACCGGCTGTTCTACGACACGCTCGGCAGCGCCGTCGAGCAGCCCACCTTCACCGCGGCCCGACGGCCCGTGCCCGACGGCTGGCGTTCGGAGTCGCTGGACGACTGGCTGATCTACGCCCCGGACGGCGGCACGCTGCCACAGCAGGGCTGGAAGATCCACGTGACGGCGACCCTGACCAACGCCGAGCGCGTGCTCGACACCGTGTGGGACTACTGTGTCCCGCGCGGTCTGTCCTTCAAGTTCCTCCGCGGCCCACGCACCCTGCTGCTGCGCAACTCCAAGTACGCCTCCCGCGCGGCCAGCGGCAAGTTCGTCACCGTCTACCCCCGCGACGACGCGGAGCTGGAACTCGTCTGCAAGGAACTCGACGATCTGCTCGCCGGCGAAACCGGCCCGTACATCCTCAGCGACCTGCGCCACGGCACCGGCCCGGTGTACGTGCGCTACGGCGGCTTCGCCGCCCGATACTGCCACTCCCCCGACGGTCAGGTGGTCCCCGCGATCGAGGACGACACCGGCACGCTCGTCCCCGACCGCCGGGACCCCGTCTTCCACGTGCCGTCCTGGGTGACGCTGCCCGAGTTCCTCGGCCCGCACCTGGCCGCGCGCAACGCCACCAGCACCGACGAGGTGCCGTACCGGATCGAGAAGGTCATCCACTTCTCCAACGGTGGCGGGCTCTACGTCGGCCGTGACCTGCGTACCGACACGCAGGTGGTGCTCAAGGAGGCCCGCCCGCACGCCGGCCTGGACGCCGACGGCACCGACGCGGTCGCCCGACTGGCCCGGGAGGCCGACGCGCTGCGCCGGCTCGCCGACCTGCCACAGGTGCCCCGGGTGCACGACGAGTTCACCCTCGGGGAGCACCGGTTCCTCGCCCTGGAGTTCATCGAGGGCCGCCCGCTGAACAAGGTCCTGGTCGACCGGTACCCGCTGATCGACGCCGACGCCACGGACGCCGACCGCGCCGACTACACCCGGTGGGCGCTGGACGTCCACCGGCAGGTCGAGGAGGTGCTCCGGGCCATCCACGAGCGCGGCCTCGTCTACGGCGACCTGCACCTGTTCAACGTCATGGTCCGCCCGGACGACCGGATCGCGCTGGTCGACTTCGAGGTCGCCGCCCCGATCGACGGGCACCGCCGGCCGGGCCTGCGCAACCAGGGCTTCGCCGCACCCCGGGACCGGACCGGACCGGCCGTCGACCGGTACGCCCTGGCCTGCCTGCACCTGGCGTTGTTCCTGCCGCTGACCCAACTCGTCCGCCTGGCGCCCGGCAAGGCAGCGCACCTCGCCGACGTCATCGCCGCGCACTTCCCGGTGCCGAAGGACCGCCTCGACGCCGCGGTCGCGGAGATCCTCGGCGGGCCCACCGCCGCCACCGACGACGCACCGGACCTCACCGTCGGCGTCGAGGCGCCCCACCGGCACCGGCTCGCCCGGGCGGTCCTCGCCAGCGCGACACCGGACCGCGACGACCGACTCTTCCCCGGCGACATCGAGCAGTTCCGCAGCGGCGGCCTCAACCTGGCGCATGGCGCGGCCGGGGTCCTCTACGCGCTGCACGTCAGCGGCGCCGGACGCCGGCCGGACCACGAGCGATGGCTGGTCCGCCGGGCCACGGCTCCCGCGCCCGGCACCCGGTGCGGCTTCTACGACGGGCTGCACGGCGTCGCGTACGCCCTGGAACTGCTCGGCCGCCGGCAGGACGCCCTCGACGTGCTCGACATCTGCCTCCGCGAGCCGCTGACCGGCCTCGACCACAGCCTCGCGAGCGGCCTGTCCGGGATCGCGCTCAACCTCGCCGAACTGGCCGGCCGCACCGGCGAGCCGGCGCTGCGCGACGCGGCCTGGCAGGCCGCCGAGCGGGTCGTCGACCGGCTCGCCGACGATCCCGGGCCGGACGTCAGCGGCGGGCGGCACCCGTACGCCGGGCTGCTGCGCGGCCGGACCGGGCCGGCGCTGCTGATGGTGCGGCTCCACGAGCTGACCGGCGACCCGGCCCTGCTGGACCACGCCGCGACCGCCCTACGCCAGGACCTGCGCCGCTGCGTGGTCCGGCCGGACGGCGCGCTGGAGGTCAACGAGGGCTGGCGAACCATGCCCTACCTCGGGCAGGGCAGCGTCGGCATCGGGCTCGTGCTCGACCAGTTCCTGCGGCACCGCGCCGACGAGCGGTTCGCCGAGGCGAGCGCCGGCGTGCGCCGCGCCGCCCGGTCCCCGTTCTACGCGCAGTCGGGCCTCTTCGCCGGCCGAGCCGGCATCCTCGCCTACCTCGCGGCGTACCCCGACGATCCGCAGCGGCGGCGCGAGACGGACGCCCAGGTGGAGCGGCTCGCGTGGCACGCCCTGCCCTTCCGGGACGGCACCGCGTTCCCCGGCGAGCAGTTGCTGCGCCTGTCCATGGACCTCGGCACCGGCACGGCCGGCGTGCTGCTGGCGCTGGCCACCGCGCGGCGCGACGCACCGGCGGCCCTGCCGTTCCTCACGCCCCTGGCGGGCGTGCCCCAGACCCCCTCGTCACCACGAGGGTGACCGACCCGACCGACCAGCACGGAAGGAGGTGACACGACATGGCGCTCCTCGACCTCCAGGGCCTGGAGATGGCCCCCGCCGACCGCACCGGTGGCGGTAGCCGGGCGAGCCTGCTGCTCTGCGGCGACAGCTCGCTGTCCGTCACGACCTGCAACTGACCAGGTCGACACGCGAGGCCCTGGACGGGTAGACGTACCCGTCCAGGGCCGCACGTACGAAAGGGAGGGTCCGATGGGGACGACGCCGACCGGCGCCGACCGGCTGCTGCGCCGCGTCGTCCGCGACGGCGGCGGGTGGACCGTCGCGCTCGGGGCGGTCGCGCTCACCGGCGCCGCCGCCGAACTGGCGCTCCCCGCGGCGCTGGGGCTCGCCGTCGACGCCGCCGTCGGCGGAGACGGCTCCGCCTGGTGGCCGGCCGTGGCCTGCGGCCTGGTCGCCGTCCTGATGGTCACCGACACCGTCGGGGACCTCGGCACCGGGTACGGCACGGCCCGGGCCACCGCGCTGCTGCGCCGGCGCCTGCTGCGCCACCTGTTCGCCGCCGACGTACGGACCGTCCGCCGGTACCCGGTGGGCGACCTGGTCGGCCGGCTCGTCTCCCAGGCCGCGGACGCCGGGCAGGCCGGCCCCGCGGTGGTGCTGGGCGTGGTCGCGCTCCTGCCCCCGCTCGGCAGCGTGGTGGCGCTCACCCTCATCGAACCGCTGCTCGGTGTCACCCTGCTCGCCGGGCTGGCCCTGCTCACGGTCCTCATGCGCGCCTTCGTCACCGACGCCTCCGCCGCCGTCGCCGGCTACCAGCGGGTGCTGGGGACGATCGCCGGCCGGCTGTTGGAGGCGCTCACCGGCGCCCGCACCATCGCCGCAGCCGCCACCGTCGACCGGGAACGCGCCCGCGTGCTGGCCGCCCTACCCGAACTGAACGGGTACGGCCTGCTCGGCTGGCGGCTGCTGGCCAGGGCGAGCGCCCGCACCGCCGCCGTCGGGCCGCTGCTGCAGGTGGCCGTCGTGGCCACCGGCGGGTACGCGCTCACCGCCGGGTGGCTCACCCCCGGCCAACTGGTCGCCGCGGTGCAGTACGCGGCCCTCGGTGCCGGGCTGGGTGCGGTGCTGGCCACCCTGCACCGGCTGGTCCGCAGCCGGGCGGCGGCCGGCCGGATCGCCGAGCCGCTGGCCCACCCGGTACGCCTCGACGGCCCCGACCCGCTGCCACCCGGCCGCGGGGAACTGCGGCTGCGGGACGTCCGCGTGCGTACCGAGGACGGACGCCCCGTCCTGGACGGCGTGGACCTGACCGTCCCGGCCGGCGCCATGGTGGCCGTCGTCGGGCCGTCCGGCGCCGGCAAGTCGACCCTCGCGGCGGTGGCCGGCAGGCTGTACGACCCGGACGCCGGTGAGGTGCTGCTCGACGGGGTGCCGCTGCGCCGGCTGCGCCGGGCCGCGCTGCGCCGGGCCGTCGGGCACGCCTTCGACCGTCCGGCCCTGGTCGGCGAGACGGTGCACGACGCGATCGGGCTCGCCCTGCCCGGCGCGTCGGCACGACCGCCCGACGGCGGCGCCCCGGCCACGACGGCGGTCCTCGCCGCGGCACGTGCGGCGCAGGTCGCCGACGTGGTCGCCCGGCTGCCCGACGGGTACCGCACCCGGCTGGTGGACGCGCCGCTGTCCGGCGGCGAGGCGCAACGGCTCGGGCTGGCCCGCGCGTACCCCGCCGAACGGCTGCTCGTCCTCGACGACGCGACGTCCAGCCTGGACACCGCCACGGAACACCGGATCGCCCGGGCGGTGGCGGACGGCGGCGGCGACCGAACCCGACTCGTGGTGACCCACCGGGCGCGGACGGCGGCGGCGGCCGACCTGGTCGCCTGGCTCGACGGGGGCCGGCTCCGTGCGCTGGCACCGCACCGGCGGCTGTGGGCCGACCCGGACTACCGGGCGGTGTTCGCACCCGGCGGGAACGCCCGGTGAGCCGCTCCGGCGTGCGGGTGACGACCTGGGCGGCGCTGCGCGCCCGACGCCGGGCGCTGGGCCGGCTCGCCGCCTGGTCGGTGGTGGAGTCGCTGCCGGCGCTGCTCGGCGGGCTGCTCGTGGCCCGCGCCGTCGACCGCGGCTTCCTGGCCGGCCAGTTCGCGACCGGCCTGACCTGGCTGGGCGGGCTCGCCGTGGCGGTGCTGGTCGGCGCGGCCGCCACCGGACGGGTGTACCGCAGCCTCGGCGCGGTCGTGGAACCGTTCCGCGACGAGTTGGCCGCCCGGGTCGTGGACGCCGCCCTGCACGACGCCACGCGGGCCGGCGGCCGGCCGGACAGCGCCGCCGTGGCCCGGCTGACCCACCAGGTGGAGGTCGTCCGGGACACCTTCGGCGGGCTGGTGCTGGTGGTCCGCGGGTTCCTGTTCACCGCCGGCGCCGCCCTGCTCGGCCTGCTCGCCCTGGCGCCGCCGCTGGCCGCGGCGGTGGCCGTGCCGCTGGTGGCCGGGCTGGCCGTGTTCGGGGCGGCGCTGCCGGCGATGGTGGCACACCAGCGGGCCCAGGTGACCGCCGGCGAGGAACTCGGCCGGTCGGCGGCGTCCGCGCTCGCCGGTCACCGCGACGTCGTCGCCTGCGGCGCGCAGGACCGGGTCGTGGCGGGGGTGGACCGGCGGGTGACCGCGCTGGCCGGGGCGGAACGGACGCTGGCCCGGATGGCGGCGCTGCGCAGCCTCAGCCTCGGGTTGGGCGGCTGGTTGCCGGTGGCGGTGCTGGTGCTGGCCGCTCCCTGGCTGGTGCGGCAGGGGCTGAGCACCGGCGCCGTACTGGGCGCGCTGGTCTATGTCACCACCGGCCTGCAACCCGCGCTGCACGCGGTGGTGCAGGGCGTCGGCGGCGGAGGCCTGCGCTACGCGGTCACCCTGGACCGCATCCTGCGCACCTGCCCGCTGCCGCGGTCGGCGCCCGCGCCGCCGGCCGCCGGCGGGACCCCGGCCGGGCCCGACCCGGCGCCGTGCTCCGCCGTCGACGCCGCCGCGCCGCCGGCGATCCGGCTCCGCGGCCTGACCTTCCGGTACGGCCCGCACGCCCGACCCGTCCTGGCGGACTTCAGCCTCACGGTGGCCACCGGCGAGCACCTGGCGGTGGTGGGCCCGAGCGGTGCCGGCAAGTCCACCCTGGCCGCCCTGGTCGCCGGCCTGGTGCCGCCGGAGTCCGGCACGGTGCACCTGGCCGGCGTGCCGGTCGCCGGCACCCCGCCCGGCGCGCTGGCCCGGCTGCGGGTGCTGGTGCCGCAGGAGGCGTACGTCCGCAGCGGCTCCCTGGCCGGGAACCTCCGCTACCTCCACCCGGAGGCGGACCAGGCGACCGTGGCGGCCGCAGTGGACGCCCTCGGGGCCCGTCCCCTGGTCACCCGCCTCGGCGGCCTCGCCGCCCACATCGACCCGGGCGCCCTGTCCGCCGGGGAACGGCAGCTCGTCGCCGCGGTCCGGGCCTACCTCGCCCCGGCGCCGCTGGTGATCCTCGACGAGGCGACGTGCCACCTGGACCCGACGCTGGAGGCGACCGTCGAACACGCCTTCGCCCGTCGGCCCGGCACCCTGGTGGTCGTCGCGCACCGGATCAGCTCGGCGACCCGGGCCCGCCGGGTGCTGGTGTTCGACGGCGACCGGCCGCTCGTGGGCTCCCACGACGACCTGCTGCGGCGCTCGCCCGCCTACCGGGAACTGGTCGGTCACTGGGAGGACGTGGCGCCCGCAGCCGACGTCGCGCTGGGCCGGGTCTGACCCGCCCCAGCGCCGTCAGATCCAGCCGGCCTCGCGGGCCACCCGTACCGCCTCCACCCTGGTCCGCGCGCCCGCCTTGCGGGTGATCCGCCGGAGGTGGTTGCGTACGGTCCCCGGGGCGAGGCCGAGTGCCCGGGCGACCTCCACGACCGGTGCCCCGGCCGCGGTGAGATCCAGGATCTCGGTCTCCCGGATGGTCAGCGGGCTGTCCGCGGTGAGCGCGGCCAGCACCAGGTCGGCGTCGACGACGGACTCCCGCCGGGCCAGCCGCCGGATCCCGTCCACGACCCGCTGCGGGGCGACGTCGCAGCCGAGGATGCCGACGGTCCGCCCCGGCACGAGGACCCGGTGCAGGCTGGCCGCGCGGCGGCGGTCGGCGAGCACCAGCAGGGGGCACTGCCCCACCGTTGCGGCCCCGGTGACGAGGTCGAGGTCGACGACTGCCACATCGGGGCGCTGCGCGTGGACCGCCGGCGAGATGTCGTCGCCCCGGTCCAGCTCCGCCACCACGCTGATGTCCTCCTCGGCGGCGATCACGAGTGACAGCGCACCCCGGACCAGGGCACCGTCGAGCGCGAGCAGCGTTCGGATCACCGGGCCTCCCGAGCATGGTCTGGTCGATCACGGGCCGTCAGCATTCAAACACGTACCGCCGGGTACCGCTCGGTGACGCGGCCCGCACCGTCCCATCCGGACGGTGCGGGCCGCGGTCCGGGCGGTCCCGCCCGGACCGCTGACCAGACCGCTACATCCAGCCGTCGCGCCGGGCCCGCCACACCGCCTCCATGCGGTTCCGGGCGCCGGTCTTCCGCATGATCGCCGACAGGTGGTTGCGCACCGTGCCGTGCGCCAGATAGAGCCGGCGAGCCATCTCCTTCACCGGCAGCCCCTCCGCGGCCACCCGCAGCACCTCCACCTCCCGACGGGTCAGCGGGCTGGACGGTGGATGCAGCGCCGTCACCGCAGCCGCCGCGTCGATGACCTTCCCCCCGGCCGCCAACTCGCGGACGGCACCGACCAGCGCCGGCAACGGGGTGTCCTTGCCCACCAGGCCCCGCGCGCCGGCCGCCAGCAGGTCCCCGACCGAGGCCGGGCTCCACCGGCTGTCCATGGCCAGCACCGCCGTGTCGGGCGCCACCCCGGTGATCTCGGCGACGACCTCGACCGGCGGCGGTACGTCCGGCGCCAGGTCCACGAGCACCACGTCGGGCCGGTGCCGGCGTACCACGCCGGGCAGGTCCGCCACGTCGGTCACCTCGGCGGTGACCTCGATGTCCTCCTCACTGGACAGGGCGGCGCACAGCGCGGTGCGCAGCAGGCCCATCGCCTCCGAAACGACAACGCGGATCAACGCAAGCTCCGATCTCGGGGTTGCGCGGCAACCGGTCGGTCCCGTTGACGGGACCGCTCGGGCAGCCGCGCGGACGAACTGGGTCCCGTCCTGCGACACGCCGACGGTCACGACGGTCACGGGACCTGAGCGACCACGCACCGGGCGGAGCGGCCGGAGGGCCGCAACGACCGCACGGGCGGGTCCGCCGGGACTCAGCCGGGCCGCGCGTCCGTTCCCGCGAGCCGGTCACCGGGCGCCACCGACGGGCGTACGGGCGCGCGACCGGCTCGCGTCGGGCGCTCCGCGGCGACAGCCGGCGGGGACGCCGGCCCGCCGCCGCCGTCCGTGGTGGTGGCGCAGTCGTCGTCCGGAGCGGTCGGCGCGCCGGGCGGCGGGGCCGCCGGGCGGGGCACCGTCCCGGCGGACGTCTCGCCGGACGGCTCGGGGCACCACGTCACCCCGTCCGAGGCCGGTGCGGGGGCGAGCGGGGACCCTGCGACCGGCGGCGGACGGTGCGCGGCACCCTCCGGTCCGGTCGTCCCCGCGGCGGGCCGCGCCGGGCCCGGGAGGGCGGGCGGCACCGCACCCGACGCGGCGGCAGGAGTCGGCGCGTCCGGGACGGTGACGCGAGGCGACGAGGGTTCTCCCGGGTGGACGGGACTCGTGGCGAGAACCGGAACGGCGACGCCGACCACCCCGGTGACCCGGGTCAGCACGCCGGCCGTCGTGGACCGGGCCGTGTGCACCAGCGGTCCGACGACGGTCGCTCCCCCGGTGACCGCGGGCTTCAGGACGGCTCGCGCCTTCGTGGTCACCGGCCGAACGACGGCCGACGCCTCCACGGGTACCGCGCCGGCCCCGGACCGGTCCCGCTTCCGCTCGTCCCCGCGGCGCTGGCCGCGCGCGTCGTCCCGGTCCCTGGGCAGGCCCCGCGTCACCCGGGCCGCCCGGGCGGCGAGAAGGTCGGTGGCCGTCGCGGGGTCGGCCCCGGCGACGCCCGCACGCCCGGGCGACCGGCCCCGCCGGCCGGTCGAGGTCAGGACGCGGTCCCGGTCCCCTTCGCCGGCCTCCGTCGGCGGTCTGCCGGTTCCGCGCCGTGCGGGAGGTGGGCCGGGCGGGTCGACCGCGTCCACGGCTCGTTCAAGCAGGGTGGCGACGGCCGGCGTGGGAATGGTGTTCGGGGTGGCGCCGGTCCGGTCCCCGGCGGTGGCCGGGTCGGCGCCGAGCAGCGCGCTCAGGAAGAAGGCCCCGGCGGCGGCACCCAGCAGCACGGCCATCCGGGCGACGGGCAACCCACGCCGCAGCGGTGCGGGTGCGGCCCGCGCGGTGACGGACGGAGGGCGGAACGTCCAACGACGCACGTGGGTGACCTCCCTCGTCGGGCACGTCGACACATCGTAGTGACCTGATAACCCGGTGGCGGCTTGCGAATGCCTCGTGACGGATTGCCGACTGATGGCTGACGGCGGAGCGCTGCTGCGCTATGGACCCAACCGCCACGCGTCGAGGGCACCACGGCCTTCTCCAACGAAAACGACACGAGCCCCGGGCGGGGGCTCGTGTCGTCACCGGTGCCGCCGGCGCGGTCAGGTCATGTCGTCGTAGCGGCGGTCGATCGGTGTCGGCTTCGCGATCGGCTCCGGGGCGGCGATCGGGGCGCTCGCCTCGACCCGCTGCCCCGCCTCGACCGGCGCGGCGTCGAACTCCAACGGCGACACCTCGTCGTCGCCGATGCCGGCGTAGACCTCCTTGCCGCGTCCCTTGCGCCGGTCGTTGAGGAACGCGACGCCGACCGCGGCGAAGTACAGCGCGCACAGGCAGATGGCCAGCGCCGTCATGCCGAACGGGTCCGGGGTGGGAGTCACCACCGCCGCGAAGGCGAAGAAGACGAACACCGCCACCCGCCACCAGCTCAGCAGCCGCTTCGCGCTGGCGATGCCCACGAAGTTGAGCATCAGGACGATGAGCGGGAACTCGAACGCCACCCCGAACAGCAGGATCAGGTTCGTGACGAACGAGACGTACCGGGTGATGTCCAGGGTGGTGTTGATATCGCTGCCGGAGATGTCCAGCAGGAACTCCAGGCCCTTGGCGGTGACGAAGTACGCCAGCACCGCGCCGGCGGCGAACAGCGGCGCCGCCAGCCCGGTGAAGACGTACGCGTACCGCCGCTCGTGCCGGTGCAGACCGGGCGCGATGAACGCCCACAGCTGGTAGAGCCAGATCGGCGCGGCGATGATCAGGCCGACCCAGAGACCGATCTTCAGGTTGAGCAGGAACAGATCGGCCGGGCCGAGCTGGACGAAGTTGCACGCCCCGTTGGTCAGGCGCGCCGCGTCCAGATCGCAGTACGGCTTCTTGAGGATGTTGAGCACCGGGCCGGCGAGCCAGATGCCGAAGCCGAAGCCGACCAGGATCGCCAGCGACGCCCGGAACAGCCGGTTGCGCAGCTCACGGATGTGCTCGATCAGCGTCATCGAGCCGTCCGAGGCCCGCTCGAACTTGCTCGGGCCGCGTTTGCGCAGGGCGAAGGCCACGGTGGTCGGGGCGTTCGGTCAGTGGTCGCGGACGCGCTGCACCGGGTCGACGACCGGCTGCTGCGGCGGGGCCTGGTGGGGCGCCTGCTGACCGTACTGGGCCTGCTGACCGTACTGGGCCTGCGGCGCCTGGTGCGCCTGCGGCGGCAGCGGCTGGTAGCCGGCCTGCGCGTCGGCCTTCTCGGCCAGGTCGCGGTCGTCGTCCTGCAGGCTCTTGGTCTCGGCCTTGATGATCCGCAGCGAACGGCCCAGCGAACGGGCCGCGTCGGGGAGCCGCTTCGCGCCGAAGAGCAGGATCAGCACGACCACGAGTACGGCGATGTGCCACGGCTTGAGGGCACCCATGGGAAGCTCCAGTCGCTCTGTGTCGGGCAGGGGTGGTACCGCAGCCCATCGTACGTGCGTCGTGGGACGTTGCCACCCGCCGGGCGGTGAGGGATCGTCCCGGCCCGGTGAAGTCTTGACCAACCCACGATGTCCCGTCAACCGCCGGAACGTGCCAATCCGTGCGCGGAACAGGGCGCAATCGTGCAGGATCGCGGCAAAGATCGATCAGCCGCCGCGCTTCGCCTTGATCACGGCGAGCCGGCGCTGCGTGGTGTCCAGCCGCTCCTGCAGCGCCTCGGCCCGGGCCTGGAGAGCCTCGGCGGCCTCCTGGAGGGCCTCCGCCTCACCGGCGCGTCGCTGCAGGGCGAGGGCGGCGCGGCGCAGCCGGGGCAGCCGGGCCACGACCGGGCGGACGGCCAGGCCGAACAGCACGAGCGGGACCAGCACCAGCGCGACCACGATCCACGTCACCACGGCGGCCAGCCTACTGGGTGGGGGCCGCCACCGCCGGGTCGGCGGGGTCCCGCGGGGGCGGTGGCGTCGCGTACGCGTCGAGGGCCGCGACCGCCGCCGCGTGCACCTGGGTGGCCAGCTCGGCCGGGGCGACCACGGTGACGTCCGGGCCGAGGCCCAGCACGAACCGGCGCGCCCAGGCCAGGTCGGTGACCCGCAGCGACACCAGCCACTGGTCCCCGTCGCCCTCCTCGACCCGCTCGCACGGGTAGTACTCGGTGATCCACCGCTCGCCGCGGCCGATCCGCAGGGTGACCAGCGGCAGGTCCGGCGAGGGCCGGAAGACGCCCTCGGTGAGGTCGTGCGGGCGCGCCTGCGGTGGCACCCGGGCCGGCTCGTCCAGCAGCGTCACCGCGTCGATGCGGTCGGCCCGGAACAGGCGCATCCCCTCGGCCCGGCGGCACCACGCCTCCACGTACCCCCGGCCACCGACCATCAGCATCCGCAACGGGTCGACCACCCGGTCGGTCGTCTCGTCCCGCGCGGCCGTGTAGTAGGTGATCCGCAGCGCCCGACCGCTCTCCACCGCCGCCCGCAGCTCCGCCACCTTGCGGGTGTCGGCCGGCAGCCGTACGGCCACCGGAGCGCCCACCAGGTCACCCGCCGCGTTCTCGATCTTGGCCAGGGCACGCTCCACGGCCTCCCGGTTGGCCACGCCCGGCGTCTCGGCGAGCATCCGCAGCGCCACGACCAGGGCGAGCGCCTCGTCCGGGGTGAGCCGCAGCGGCCGGTCGATCCCCGCGTCGTAGGTGATCGTCACCCGGTCACCGTCGAACGCCATGTCGATCAGGTCACCCGGGCCGTACCCGGGCAGCCCGCACACCCACAGCAGCTCCAGGTCCTCCCGCAGCTGCCGCTCGGTGACGCCCAGGTCGGCGGCCGCCTCGGCGATCGCGATGCCCGGGCGGGCCAGCAGATACGGAACGAGGTTGAGCAGCCGGGCCAGCCGGTCGGCGGACGTGCGGGAGCCGCCGCGGGCGGCGGGCCGGGTCACCGGGCACCCCCGGCGACGGCCACGTCGTCGTGGCGGGCGGCGATCTCCTTCAACCGCTGGATGACCGCCTCCCGCACCTCCGGCGGGTCGAGCACCCGCACGTCCGGCCCGTACCCGACGAGCTGGTTGGCGAGGAAGTCCGGGTCGGCGTACGGCAGGACCAGCCGGTCACCGTCCGGCCCGGAGCTCGTCCCCACCGCCCAGCGGCGCAGCCCGGCGGCCCGGCCGGGGGCGGCGAGGACCGTGGCGCGGCCGGTGCGCTCGACCGGGCCGGACCAGCGGGCGACGTGACTGATCAGGTCGACCCGGGCCGGCGGCTCGAACGCCCCCGGACGGCCGGTCACCCGCACCGCTCCCACCACCCGGGAGAGGCGGAAGCAGCGGGTCGCCGCCCGGTCCAGGTCGTGGCCGACCACGTACCACCGGCCCCGCCAGCAGACCACACCCCACGGCTGCAGCCGGCGGCGGGACGGCTCGTCGCGGTCCGGGACGCGGTAGTCGAAGCTCACCTCGCGGCGGTCCCGCGCGGCGGCGGTGAGCGGCGCGAAGGCCGGGTCGACCGTCACCATCGGCTCCAGGCCGAGGGTGGCCTGCGGGTCCACGTCGACGCCGGCGGCGCGCAGCTTCGCCAGCCCCGAAGAGGCCGCGGCGGCCAGGCCCGCGTGCTGCCAGAGCCGCGCGGCGATGCCCACCGCCGCGGCCTCGTCCGGTTCGAGGGGGATGTCGGGCAGCGCGTACTCCCGCCGGGCGATCCGGTAGCCGGGCTCGACGTCGAACGCGCTGGCCGTCCCGGTCTCCAACGGGACGCCCAGCTCACGCAGCTCGGCCTTGTCCCGTTCGAACTTGCGCTGGAACGCCTCGTGGTCCCGCGCGTCGTGCGGATCGTGCTCGTAGCCGGGCACGGTCGCGGCGATCTGCGCGGCGGTCAGGAACCGTCGCGTGGACAGCAGACAGATCACCAGGTTGACCAGGCGTTCGGTGCGGGTCCGCGACACGCGGTAGACGCTAGCAGCCGGCACGCCGAACACGTGTACCCCACGCGTCGCGCGTCACGGTCGTCACCCGACGTGTGACCGCAGCCGGGTGACCGCGTGGCGGCACCGGAGCGCGGGACCGAGATCCGCTACGCCTTCACCGACCCAACCGCCACCCCGGGCACCGGTCACCCCGACCGTGACCGCTAGCGTCCACCGCATGGTGCGATGGCGGGCGGGAACCGTGACGGCGCTGCGGCGCGAGTGGACCGGCGCGGTCGAGCTGGACGTCGCGCTCGGCGACGGCACGGCGATGCGGGCCCTCGCGTACCCCGACCTGGTCGGCCGGCCGCAGGTCGGCGACCGCGTGCTGCTCAACGCCGGGGCGCTGCTGATGGGCCTCGGCACCGGCGGGTACGCCCTCGTCGTGGCCCTGCCCGACCGGCTGCCGCCGGACCCGCCCGCACCGGCCGACAACCGCGACGCCGGCCACCTGGTCAAGGCCCGCTACACGCCGTTGCAGCCGATCCTGCTCGGCGTGGACGAGGAGGCGTCGCCGCACCGGGCGGTCCTGGCCGACGCCGACGACCTGGCCGGGCTGCCGGTGGTCACCGCCGACCTGCACTCCGCCCTACCGGCGGTCCTCGCCGGGATCCACGCCGACGCCCCCGACGCCCGGGTGGCGTACCTGCTCACCGATGGTGGCGCGCTGCCGGCCTGGTTCTCCCGCACCCTCGCCGGGCTGCGCGGCCGCCTGGCCGGCACGGTCAGCGTCGGGCAGGCGTTCGGCGGGGACCTGGAGGCCAGCACGCTGCACACCGGGCTGCTCGCCGCCCGGCACGTGCTGCGCGCGGACGTGGCGGTCGTCGCCCAGGGTCCGGGCAACCTCGGTACCGGCACCCGCTGGGGATTCTCCGGCGTCGCCGTCGGCGAGGCGGTGAACGCGGTCGCCGCGCTGGGCGGGCGGCCGATCGGGTCGCTGCGCATCTCCGACGCCGACCCCCGACCCCGGCACCTCGGCGTGTCCCACCACAGCCTCACCGCGTACGGTCGGGTGGCCCTGGCCCGCGCGGAGCTGATCGTGCCCGACGGCCTCGACCCGGCGCTGGCCGGCGCGGTCGACGCGGCGCTGGCGCCCCTCACGGCCCGACACGCCGTGGTCCGGGTGCCGGTCGACGGGCTCGACGCCGCCCTGCGGGCGAGCCCGGTGCCGCTGTCCACGATGGGCCGGGGCCTGGACGCCGACCGCGCCTACTTCCTCGCCGCGGCCGCGGCCGGCCGCCACGCCGCCGGTCTGCTGGACTGAGCGCCCGGCGCCTGCCGGGTGAAGTGAGTTGCCCGCAGGACGAATCAGGCGAAGACCACGATCGCCACCCAGGCGCCCACGATCAACGCCAGCGCGAGCGCCAGCACCCAGGTGGGCACCGTGTACTCCCCGCGACGGTTACGCTCGATCTCCTCGCGGATCTTCTGGCGGCGGCGCTCGGCCCAGCTCTGC
Organism: Micromonospora sp. WMMC415; assembly: GCF_009707425.1. GTDB lineage: Bacteria > Actinomycetota > Actinomycetes > Mycobacteriales > Micromonosporaceae > Micromonospora. The sequence goes on from NZ_CP046104.1 coordinate 4,262,059, forward strand.
TTCTCGGAGCCCGGACCGGCCGGTTCGGTAGGCATCATGGCGCCGACAGCCTACCCGGCGGGCCGCCCGGGACCACGCACACCGTCCCGAACCGACCCGCCACCGGTCACATGCTGGCGATCAGCCGTTCCACCCGCTCGTCGTACGCCCGGAACGGGTCCTTGCACAGCACCGTGCGCTGCGCCTGGTCGTTCAGCTTCAGGTGCACCCAGTCGACGGTGAAGTCCCGCCGCTTCTCCTGGGCGTGCCGGATGAACTCGCCCCGCAGCCGCGCCCGCGTCGTCTGCGGCGGCGTCTCCTTCGCCTCGAAGATCTCCGGGTCCGTCGCCACCCGGTCCACCTCGCCCCGCCGCTCCAGCAGCCCGTACAGGCCCCGACCACGGCGCAGGTCGTGGTACGCCAGGTCCATCTGCGCCACCCTCGGGTGCGACAGCGGCAGGTCGTGCTTGCGCTGGTAACGCTCGATCAGCCGCAGCTTCGTCACCCAGTCGATCTCCCGGGCCACCGGCTCCAGGTCACCGGTCTCCACCGCCCGCAGCACCCGGCCCCACAGCTCCACCACCCGCTTCGCGGGCTGGTCGCCGCCGCGCCGCTCCACGAACTCCGTCGCCTTCGCCAGGTACTCCTGCTGGATCTCCAGCGCGCTGACCTCCTTGCCGGACGCCAGCCGCACCTTCCGCCGCCCGGTGATGTCGTGCGACACCTCGCGGATCGCCCGGATCGGGTTCTCCAGCGTCAGGTCCCGCATCACCACGCCGGCCTCGATCATCCGCAGCACGATGTCCGCCGTGCCGACCTTCAGCAGCGTGGTGACCTCGTTCATGTTCGAGTCGCCGACGATCACGTGCAGCCGCCGGTAACGCTCCGCGTCCGCGTGCGGCTCGTCCCGCGTGTTGATGATCGGACGACTGCGGGTGGTCGCCGAGGACACACCCTCCCAGATGTGCTCCGCCCGCTGCGACAGGCAGTACACCGCCCCGCGCGGCGTCTGCAGCACCTTCCCCGCCCCGCAGATCAACTGCCGGGTCACCAGGAACGGGATCAGCACGTCGGCCAGCCGGCCGAACTCACCGTGCCGCGACACCAGGTAGTTCTCGTGGCAGCCGTACGAGTTGCCGGCCGAGTCGGTGTTGTTCTTGAACAGGTAGATCTCGCCCGCGATGCCCTCGTCGTGCAGCCGCTTCTCCGCGTCGACGAGCAGCCCCTCCAGGATCCGCTCACCGGCCCGGTCGTGCGCGACCAGGTCCACCACCGAGTCGCACTCCGGCGTCGCGTACTCCGGGTGCGAACCCACGTCCAGGTACAACCGGGCCCCGTTGCGCAGGAACACGTTGCTCGACCGGCCCCACGACACCACCCGCCGGAACAGGTACCGCGCGACCTCGTCGGGGGAAAGCCGGCGCTGCCCGCGATAGGTGCAGGTGACGCCGTACTCGGTCTCGAGGCCGAAGATTCGCCGCTCCATGATGAGACATTAGCCGCCCGACGCCCCACATGGGCAGCGCTCGCCACGCCCGTCCCACGCGGCGCCCGCCCGCGTCCGCCGGCTCCGTCCGGGCCACCCCCGCCCCGGAGGTACGGTGCGAACCGTGAGGATCCTCGTCACCGGCGGCGCCGGGTTCATCGGCTCGGCGTACGTGCGGCGCCTGCTCGACAGCGCCGAGCCCACCCTGCCGCCGGACCGGGTCACCGTGCTCGACTCGTTCACGTACGCCGGCACCGACGGCAGCCTCGACCCGGTCCGCGACGACCCCCGGCTGCACGTCGTCCACGGCGACGTCCGCGACCCCGACCTCGTCGACGACATCGTCGCCGGGCACGACGTGATCGTCCACCTCGCCGCCGAGTCGCACGTGGACCGCTCCATCACCGGCGCAGCGCCCTTCGTCACCACCAACGTCGTCGGCACCCAGACCCTGCTCGACGCCGCCCTGCGGCACGGCACCCACCGGTTCGTGCACGTCTCCACCGACGAGGTGTACGGCTCCATCGACCACGGCTGCTGGCCGCCGTCCGCGCCGCTGGACCCCAGCTCCCCGTACTCCGCCTCCAAGGCCGCCGCCGACCTGCTCACCCTCGCCTACCACCGCACCCACGGCCTCGACGTGGTCATCACCCGCGGCGCCAACACCTACGGCCCCTACCAGCACCCGGAGAAGGTGATCCCCCTCTTCGTCACCAACCTCCTCGACGGCCGCCCGCTGCCGCTGTACGGCGACGGCGGCAACGTCCGCGACTGGCTGCACGTCGACGACCACTGCCACGGCATCGTCCGCGCCCAGCAGGCCGGCCGACCCGGCGGCGTCTACCACCTCGGCGGCGGCACCGAACTCAGCAACCGCGACCTCACCGCGCGGCTGCTCGCCGCGTTCGACGCCGGCTGGGACCGGGTGACGCCGGTGCCCGACCGCAAGGGCCACGACCGGCGCTACGCACTCGACACCACCACCAGCCGCCGCGAGCTCGGCTGGGCGCCCACCGTCGACTTCGACGCGGGGCTCGCCGCGACCATCGACTGGTACCGGGACAACCGGGCCTGGTGGGAGCCGCTCGTCAAGGCGTGAGCACACGCGGCCTGCGCGACCGCGCCGGCCTGCGCGACCGCGCCGGGCTGCGCGACCGCGCCGGGCTGCGCGACCGCGCCGGGCTGCGCGGGGCCGGGTTGTGCGCGGCCGGGCTGCGCGCGGCCGGGCTGCGCGCGGACGGCGCGGGGCCAGGTTGTGCGCGGACCGCGCCGGGCCGGGCTGCGCGCGCCGTACCCGGCCGCCGCTCCCCCGCGTCGACGCTCAGGACTCCGGGCGCTCCGGCTCCTGGCCCTCCAGGTCGGCCGAACCCGCGGAGGTGGTCGGCTTGTGCGCCGCCTCGGTCGGCACCGTCGGGGTTTCCGGCCGCGCCGGCGGCTCCTCGGCCTTGCCGCCGTCGAGCAGGGCGGTCAGCGCGGCCCCGGTGATCCGCCGGAAGGTCCGCCCCACCCGGCTGCGGTCCAGGACCGCCACCTCCAGCTGGTTGGCCGCGATCGTGCGCGACGCCCCGCCCTCACCGCCGACACTGCCCAGCGCCTGCACCGCCACCTTCACCGCCTCGCCCAGGGACATGTCCGGACGGTGGTTCGACTTCAGCACGCCGGTGATCGCCTCGGCCTGCCCGCCCATCGCCATCCGGCCCGGCTCGTCGTTGACCGAGCCGTCGTACGTCAGCCGGTACAGCTCGTCGTCCTCCGGCGTCGTGCCGACCTCGGCAACGCAGATCTCCACCTCGAACGGCTTCGACTGCTCCGTGAAGATCGCACCGAGGGTCTGCGCGAACGCGTTCGCCAGCGCCCGGCCGGTCACGTCCCGCCGGTCGTAGCTCAGCCCGTTCAGGTCGGCCATCCGTACGCCGGCCCGCCGCAGGTTCTCGAACTCGTTGTACCGGCCCACGGCGGCGAAGCCGATCCGGTCGTAGATCTCGCTGACCTTGTGCAGGGCGCTGGACAGGTTCTCCGCGACGAAGAGCACCCCGCCGGCGTAACTCAGGACCACCGCGCTGCGCCCCCGGGCGATGCCCTTGCGGGCCAGCTCGGAGCGGTCGCGCATGATCTGCTCGGGCGAGGCGTAGAACTGCATGGCCACGGCGGCGGTTCTCCTTACGGCGCTGTGCTGGGGACTGCTGTCGGGTGGGACGGCCTCAGCCGCCCGGGTTCTCCATGCGGCCGGAGACCACGCTCTCGGCGATCGCCGCCGTCTCGGCGTCGGTGAGCCGGTGCGTGCCCTCCGCCGTCGCGGTCATCACCACCGGGTAGATCCGCCGGGTCAGGTCCGGGCCGCCGGTCGCGGTGTCGTCGTCGGCCGCGTCGTACAGCGCCTCCACCGCCAGGCGGACCGCGTCGTCGATCGACAGCCCGGCCCGGAACCGCTTCTTCAGGGCCGACCGCGCGAACAGCGAGCCGGAGCCGATCGCGTCGTAGCCGGTCTCCTCGTACGGGCCGCCGGTCACGTCGAAGCTGAAGATCCGGCCCGCCCTCGCCGGGTCGGTCGCGGCCAGGTCGAAGCCCGCGAACAGCGGGATCACGGCCAGGCCCTGCATCGCGGCGCCCAGGTTGCCGCGGATCATCGACGCCAGCCGGTTGGCCTTGCCGTCGAGCGAGAGCATCGCGCCCTCGATCTTCTCGTAGTGCTCCAGCTCCACCTGGAACAGTCGCATCAGCTCGATGCCGATGCCGGCGGTGCCCGCGATGCCCACCAGCGAGTACGCGTCCGCCGGGTGCACCTTCTCGATGTCCCGCTGGGCGATCAGGTTGCCCATCGTGGCGCGCCGGTCGCCGGCCATCACCACGCCGCCGACCGCCGAGATCGCCACGATCGTGGTGGCGTGCGGCGCCAGGTCGGCGGCCATGCCCGGCGGCAGCGGCCGACGACCGGGCAGCATCTCGGGGGCCACCTTGCTCAGGAACGCTGTGAAGGAGGACGTCCCCGCGTTGGTGAACACATCTGGAAGACGCCCGGATGGATCAAAACCCGCTGCCACGTGGTTCCTCTCAGGTACGTGATCGCCCTGGCCAGCCTCTCCGGACTGTCCCGGAACTGGCCAAGACCACCATTGCAGTTGAAGCAGAGTATCCCGCGCACCCATCCGGTGCGATGATCGTGGTCCAGGTGTTGCGGATCTTCCACGCCGCAGATGGCGCAGACCCCGCCCTGCTCCGCGAGCAGCTCGTCGAACTCCTTCTGCCCGACCCCGTAGCGGCGCCGCAGGTGGTACTCCCGGCTGCCGCCGTACAGCCGCTGCCTGACCTCCCGGGTGCGGCTGTTGTGACAGGGCTTGCAGTAGGTGGCGTAGCCCGAGCTGTCCGATCGATTGCGGGGGAAGTCGACCACGGGCTTGACAGTTCCACAGTCCGCGCAGAAGCGATGCCCTTCCGGGACTTCCCGGGCCTGTTTCACATCTCGGCCCTGCTTCGCCTTCACCCGCTTGGCATAGCTGGCCTTGGAGCGTTGGTTGAAGCACGGCTTGCAGTAGCTACCGCGACCGCTGGGGCGCTTGCTGCTCGCGCAGAAGTCCGCGAGCGGCTTCCATTCCCCGCAGTCACGGCAGCGCCGTCGCCCGTCCTGATCATCCGAGGGAAGCGGCATGTCCGATTTACCCTAAATGATCACTGGCCTCCCTTTTGTACGTAACCTCGCACGAACTCTTCTGCGTTCTCTTCGAGGACGGAGTCGATCTCGTCGAGCAGGTCGTCGACGTCCTCGGTGATCTCGGCGTGCCGCTCGGCGACCTCCGGGTTCGCCTCGGTCGCGACGTCCTCGATCTCCTCGCCCTGCCGGGACTTCCCGGTCTGCGACTGCCCGCCGCTGTCACGAGTGGCCATGGCTGCCTCCTCCACGATCGTCTGCGAGAAACTTACCTCGCGCGGGCGACGAAAAGCCCGTCGCGCGCCGGCTCGCGGCACACGACGGGCTTTCGGGCAGCACGGCGGTGACGGCTCAGCCGCCGGTCAGGGTCTCCAGCAGATCCTTCGCGCTCTCGCAGCGGTCGAACAACGCGCCGACGTGCTTGCGGGTGCCGCGTTCCGGCTCCATCATCGGCACCCGCACCAGCGACTCGCGGCCGACGTCGAAGATGACCGAGTCCCAGCTCGCGGCGACGACCTCGGAGGCGTACTGGGCGAGGCAACGGCCCCGGAAGTAGGCGCGGGTGTCCTCCGGCGGCTCGGTCATCGCCGTCCGCGTCTCCTCCTCCGGCAGGAGGGTCTTCATGGCGCCGCGGGAGACCAGCCGGTGGTAGAGGCCCTTCTCCGGCCGGACGTCCGAATACTGCAGGTCGACCAGTTGCAGCTTGTGGGAGCCCCAGCCGAGCTTCTCCCGCTCCCGGTAGCCCTCCAGCAGCCGCAGCTTCGCCACCCAGTCGAGTTCGTCGGCGCAGAGCATGACGTCCCGGCCGAGCCGGTCCAGGACGCTCTCCCAGCGGGCGAGCACGTCGGCGGTCTGCTCGTCCACGTCGGCGCCGTACCGGTCGTCCACGAAGGAACGCACCCGCTCGTAGTAGGCCCACTGCACGTCGAGTGCGGTGAGCCGCCGGCCGTCGCGCAGTCGCATGAGGTGGGTGAGCGACGGGTCGTGGCTGACGGCGCGTAGTTCGCTGACCGGGTCGGCGATGCCGAGGTCGGGGCCGAGCGCCTTCTCCTCGATCATGGTGAGGATCAGCGCGGTCGTGCCGACCTTCAGGTACGTCGAGATCTCCGACAGGTTGGCGTCGCCGATGATGACGTGCAGCCGCCGGTACTTGTCGGCGTCGGCGTGCGGCTCGTCCCGGGTGTTGATGATGGGCCGCTTGAGGGTGGTCTCCAGGCCCACCTCGACCTCGAAGAAGTCGGCGCGCTGGGAGATCTGGAAGCCGCTCTGCCCGCCGTCCTGCCCGATGCCCACCCGGCCGGCGCCGGCGAAGATCTGCCGGGTGACGAAGAACGGCGTCAGGTACGCGACGATGTCGGCGAACGGGGTCTGCCGCCGCATCAGGTAGTTCTCGTGGGCGCCGTAGCTGGCGCCCTTGTTGTCGGTGTTGTTCTTGTACAGGTGGATGGGGTGGGTGCCGGGGATGGTGGCGGCGCGGCGCGCGGCCTCGGCCATCACCCGCTCGCCGGCCTTGTCCCAGCGCACCAGGTCCCGAGGGTTGGTGACCTCGGGGGTGGAGTACTCGGGGTGTGCGTGGTCGACGTAGAGCCGCGCGCCGTTGGTGAGTATCACGTTGGCCAGCCCGAGGTCCTCGTCGGCGAGGGCCTCGGCGGGGTCGTACGCGGCGCCGGAGTAGGTGAAGCCGCGCGCGTCGCGCAGCGGGGACTCCTCCTCGTAGTCCCAGCGGGCCCGGCCGCCCCGGTTGAGTTCCGGGCGCGCCCCGTAGGCGTTGACCACCTGGGAGGAGGTGACCATGGGGTTGGCCCCGGCCTGGCCGGGCACGGAGATGCCGTACTCGACCTCGGTGCCCATGATCCGTCTTACGCTCATCGACCTACCTGCTTCGCTCGCCCGACCGGTCCCGCAGTCGAGCGTAGTCGGCGCCACCACCGATGGTGACGCGGCTGTCCGGCGTGGGCGCGCCCGGTGACGGGTGAGGGCCCGGGATGCTCGCGCGCCCCGGGCCCTCGTCGTGCCGTTGTCAGAGGTACTGGCCGGTGTTGCTGGCGGTCTCGATGGACCGGCCCGCCTCGGCGCCCTTGCCGCCGGAGACGAGCGTGCGGATGTAGACGATCCGCTCGCCCTTCTTGCCGGAGATGCGGGCCCAGTCGTCGGGGTTGGTGGTGTTGGGCAGGTCCTCGTTCTCGCGGAACTCGTCGACGCAGGCGTCGAGGAGGTGCTGCAGGCGCAGGCCCTTGCGACCGGAGGTGAGGAACTCCTTGATGGCCATCTTCTTGCCCCGGTCGACGATGTTCTGGATCATCGCGCCGGAGTTGAAGTCCTTGAAGTAGAGGACTTCCTTGTCGCCGTTGGCGTACGTGACCTCGAGGAAGCGGTTCTCCTCGGTCTCCGAGTACATCCGCAGGACGACCGCGTCGATCATCGCCGCCACGGTGGCCTGAGGGTCGCCACCGTGCTCGGCCAGGTCGTCCGGGTGCAGGGGCAGCCCGGGGAGGATGTACTTGGAGAAGATGTCCTTGGCCGCCTCGGCGTCCGGCCGCTCGATCTTGATCTTCACGTCGAGCCGGCCGGGGCGCAGGATGGCCGGGTCGATCATGTCCTCCCGGTTGGAGGCGCCGATGACGATGACGTTCTCCAGGCCCTCGACGCCGTCGATCTCGCTGAGCAGCTGCGGGACGATGGTGTTCTCCACGTCCGAGGAGACACCGGAGCCGCGGGTGCGGAACACCGAGTCCATCTCGTCGAAGAACACGATGACCGGCGTGCCCTCGCCGGCCTTCTCCCGGGCCCGCTGGAAGATCAGCCGGATGTGCCGCTCGGTCTCGCCGACGTACTTGTTGAGCAGCTCCGGGCCCTTGATGTTGAGAAAGAAGCTGGTGTGCTTCTCCTCGCCGCGCCGCTCGGCGATCTTCTTGGCCAGCGAGTTGGCCACCGCCTTGGCGATCAGCGTCTTGCCGCAGCCGGGCGGACCGTAGAGCAGGATGCCCTTCGGCGGCCGGAGCTGGTGCTCGCGGAACAGGTCGGCGTGCAGGAACGGCAGTTCCACCGCGTCGCGGATCTGCTCGATCTGCGCGTGGAGGCCGCCGATGTCGGTGTAGTCGACGTCGGGCACCTCCTCCAGGACCAGCTCCTCGACCTCGCTCTTCGGGATCCGCTCGTACGCGTACGCCGAGCGTGGCTCGATCATGAGCGAGTCGCCGGCCCGGATCGAGGTGCCGATCAGGGTCTCCGCGAGGTGCACGATGCGTTCCTCGTCGGAGTGGGAGACCACGAGGGCGCGGTCGCCCGCGGTGCCGCCGGGGCCGGCGAGCACCTCCTTGAGCATCACGACCTCGCCGACCCGCTCGTAGCCGAACGCGTCGACGATGTTGAGGGCGTCGTTGAGCAGGACTTCCTGCCCGCGGCGCAGCTCGTCCACGTCGAGTGAGGGTGAGACGGCCACCCGGAGCTTGCGGCCACCGGTGAACACGTCCACCGTGCCGTCGTCGTGCCGCGCCAGGAAGACCCCGTAGCCACTCGGCGGCTGGGCGAGGCGGTCGATCTCCTCCTTGAGCGTCACGATCTGCGCGCGAGCCTCCTTGAGGGTACTCACGAGCCGGTCGTTGTTCTCGGTCAGCCGCGCCAACTGAGCCTGGGTGGCCGCCAGCCGCTCTTCGAGCTGCCGGACGTGTCGGGGGCTTTCGGTCAACTTGCGCCGCACCAGAGCGAGTTCCTCTTGAAGGAACGCGACCTGCGTGGAGAGATCGTGGGCCTCCTTCTCCCACCGTGCGGCGCGCGAGTCCGCGTCGTCGCTGCGTGCCACGTCCCACCTCCCCGGGGGGCTTGAACGTTCTGACCTAACACTAGCCGCTATGAGGCCGATTCGGTCCCACGCAACGCCCTCGTCACCGAACCTTGATCGCCAAGGGTGGGCGCGGGGGCCGGTCCGGGCGTTCGGGTACCGTCGAGGCGTGGGACGGGAGAACATGGGGGGTGCGCCGGTGGCCGAGGTCGCGACCGACCAGCTGCAGGTCTGGGTTGATCAGGACCTGTGCACGGGCGACGGGCTGTGCGTGCAGTACGCCCCGGAGGTGTTCGAGTTCGACATCGACGGCCTTGCGTACGTCAAGGGTCCCGACGGTGAGCTGGTGCAGGCCCCGGGCGGCCGGGTGGACGTGCCGGAGCACCTGCGTCTCGAGGTGATCGACTCCGCGAAGGAGTGCCCGGGCGAGTGCATCCACGTCGTGCGCGGCAGCGACGGCGTCGAGGTGGCCGGCCCGGACGCCGAGGACTGACGCCGGCGCCCGCGGTGACCGGGTCCGCTCCGGTCCGGGTCACCGCAGACCGAGGAGGTACGCCTCAGAGCATCGGCCGGCCGACCACCGAGGCGACCAGCCGGGCGAACTCCTCCAGCCGGGCGATCTGCCCGGCTCCGCCGTCGTCGAGGGTCTTGCCGAAGCGCAGTGCGTCGTGCCGGGGCGCGCCGGTCGCCTCCTCGCTGGCCGGCGACTCGTCCAGCGAGGTCAGCAGCAGGTAGACGTCGATGCTGTCGACGCGCACCGTGCCGTCCTCGTCGCGGGTGAGGCGGCGCCGGCAGCCGACCTCGGTGACCGAGGAGACCGGCACCACCCGCAGCGACGACGTCATCGAGCCGGGCGGGCCCTCGCCGGGCGGGACGTCCTCGCCGTGCCAGAGGATCAGCCGGCTGCCGTCGCAGACGACGACCTCCTGCCAGACGCCGTTGACCTCGTTGACGAAGCGTTCCAGGGTGAACCCGAGCACGGAGGCGCCGCGGAGCACCCCGCCGAGCGCTTCGAGGGCGATGTCCGGGTCGCGCAGGTAGGCCCGGGCGGCGGACTCGAGGTCCTGGTACGGCGACCAGTCCGGGAACACCGCCGGCAGGTCGCCGCCGCCGAAGCCCGGCCGGTTCATACCGCCTCCCCGCACTCGCGCCGGTCCGCACCGACCGGCGTCCGTTCCGTCATTCCCAGCCGCCCGCCGCCGCCGTCACGGCTGCTCCGTCTCCGCCTGGCGGGGCTCCGCTCCGGCGGCCTGGGCGGCGGCCGCGGCCCGGGCGGCCTCCGCCTCGCGCAGTGCCGTGCGGCGCTGGACGTACGCCTCGGTGCCCTTGCTGGGCTTGCGGCGGCGCGGCGGGGCGGTGACCCCGGGGGCGAGCTTACGCGCGGACACCAGGAACGCGGTGTGGGCGATCATGCGGTGGTCGGGGCGGACCGCCAGGCCCTCGGCGTGCCAGTCCCGCACCAGGGACTCCCACGCCCGCGGCTCGGTCCAGCCGCCGCGCTCGCGCAGCGCCTCCACCAGCTCGGACAGCTGCGGGGTGGTGGCGACGTACCCGATGAACACGCCGCCGGGCAGCAGGGCCCGCTCGACCATGTCGAGGGTCTCCCAGGGGGTCAGCATGTCGAGGATGATCCGGTCGAAGCCGGTCTCCGGGTTGGTCGCGACGTCGCCGACGTGCAGCCGCCAGGCCGGGTGCGGGCCGTTGAAGAAGGCCTCGACGTTGCGCCGGGCGATCTGGGCGAAGTCGTCGCGCAGCTCCCACGAGTGCAGTTCGCCGGTGGGCCCGACGGCGCGCAGCAGGGAGCAGCTGAGCGCGCCGGAACCGGCGCCCGCCTCCAGCACCTTGGCGCCGGGGAAGATGTCGCCCATGGCGACGATCTGTGCGGAGTCCTTCGGGTAGATGACCTGGGCGCCGCGGGGCATGGACAGCACGTAGTCGGCGAGCAGCGGCCGCAGGGCGAGGAAGGCGGTGCCGCCGCCGGCGGTGGTGACGACGCTGCCGTCCGGCTGGCCGATCAGGGCGTCGTGCTTGAGGATGCCGCGGTGGGTGTGGAACTCCTTGCCCGGTTCCAGCGTGACCGTGTGCATCCGCCCCTTCGGGTCGGTCAGCTGCACCCGGTCGCCGGGCCGGAACGGCCCGCGGTGGACCGGGGGCGGCGTCGGGGTGTGCTGGTCGGCGGGTACGGCGGAGGGAGTTGCGGTCACGTGTTCATCTTCCGGTGAGGTTCGAGCAGCTGAGCCAGATCCACGATGTGCAGGATGCCGACGACATCTTCGCCTGAGGTCACCACGTACTGTGCGCCCGGGTGGTGCTGGACGGTCTCCATCACCTGGTGCCCGTCGAGGCCGACCGGCATGGCCGGCAGGCCGGCCAGCGAGCGGGACACCGTGTCGACCGCCACCCAGGGACGGCGTTCCGTCGGTACGGCCGCCGCGGTGGCCGGGTCGACCAGGGCGAGCGGGCGGCCGGCGGAGTCGGTGACGAGCAGCGCGGCGCCCGGGTCGGTGCCGTCGCGGCGGCGCTGCGCCTCGGCGAGGGGCGTGCCGGTGGGGACGGTGACGACGGGCCGGGCCAGCCGGGACAGGTCGATGAGCGGGAACCGCCGGCTGACCCGGGCCACCCGGATGGACTGCCCGGCGCCCCGCCACAGGGTGAACGCGACCAGCAGCATCAACGGCAGGGCGAGCGGCGCCAGCTGGCGGGTGAGGGTGAGCAGGGCGACCAGCGCGGCGGTGCCGACGGCGACGGCGCGCCCCACCCAGCCGGCCACCTCGGTGCCCCGGTGCCGGTCCCGGGTGACCGCCCAGACGGCGGCCCGCAGCGCCCGGCCGCCGTCGAGCGGCAGCCCCGGCAGGATGTTGAACACCGCGACGATGACGTTGCTGACCGCGAGCTGGAAGGCGAGCTGGTTGACCAGGGTGCCGTCGGGCAGGGCCAGGGTGGCGGCGACGGCGGCCGCGCCGAGCACGGCGGAGACGGCCGGCCCCGCCAGGGACACCAGCAGGTCGACCCGGGGCGACGGGGCGTCGCGGTCCATCTCGGTGTAGCCGCCGAGCAGTTCCAGGGTGATTCCGCGTACGCCGATGCCGTACCGCCGGGCGGTGAGGGCGTGGCCGAGCTCGTGCAGCAGCACCGAGCCGAGCAGGGAGACGACGAAACCGAGGCCGATGAGGTAGCCGCCGGCCTGCGACAGCTGCAGCTGGTCGCGGGCGAACTCCGCGTACAGCACGGTGACGACCAGCGCGAGCAGCACCATCGACGCGCTGAGGTGCAGCGGCACCCCGAACACCCGGCCGACGGTCAGCCCGAGGCGCCCGTCCGGCCGGCGGGACGGTCGCGTCTTCTGCTCCACCGGCCCGATGCTACGCGGCGCGGATCATGTGCCGGAGCGGCGACGGCGGCGGTGTCGGACCGGTGCCCTACCCTTTCCGGACATGACGGCGGATCCGGTGACGACGCAGCAGCCCCCGCTCCCGGCGGAGGTGCCGGCCACGGTGCGGGCGTCGCTGTCCCCGTCGCGCGCGGCGGATTTCAAGACCTGCCCGCTGCTCTACCGGTTCCGCAGCATCGACCGGCTGCCCGAGCGGCCCAGCGTGGAGCAGGCGCGGGGCACGCTGGTCCACGCGGTGCTGGAGCGGCTGTTCGACCTGCCGGCGGCCGGGCGCACCCCGGCCGCCGCCGGCGACCTCGTGGCCCCGCAGTGGGAGCGGCTGGTCACCGAGCAGCCGGAGCTGGCCGGTCTGTTCGCCGACGGCGACGAGGCCGCCCGGTCGGGGTTCCTCCGGTCGGCGGCGGCGCTGCTGGAGGGTTACTTCGCGGTGGAGGATCCGCGCCGGCTGGAGCCGGCCGAGCGGGAGAGTCTGATCTCCGCGGTCGTCGACGAGGAACTGCTCATCCGGGGCTACCTGGACCGCCTCGACGTGGCGCCGGACGGCGCGCTGCGGGTGGTCGACTACAAGACCGGTGGCGCGCCGCGGGAGGCGTTCGAGGCGCGGGCGCTGTTCCAGTTGAAGTTCTACGCCCTGGTGCTGTGGCGCACCCGCGGGGTGGTGCCGCGGGTGCTGCGCCTGCTCTACCTGCGCGACGGCGAGGTCTGCGACTACGCGCCGGACGCCGACGAGTTGGTGCGCTTCGAGCGCACGGTGGTGGCGCTGTGGCGGGCGATCGAGGCGGCCACCGCCGCGCAGGACTTCCGCCCTCGACCGAGCCGGCTGTGCGACTGGTGCAACCACCAGGCGCTGTGCCCCAGCTTCGGGGGCACGCCGCCGCCGTTCCCGGCCGCCCCGGCCGCCGCCGACCCGCTGCGCGACGCCCGGTCCCGTCCGGCGCCGCCGGGTGCGGACGAGTGACGGCCTCCGGCGCCGCCGGCACCGACCCGGGGCGGCAGGCCGCGGTACGGCGGCCGGTGCGCATCCTGATCGCCGACGACCAGCCGCTGCTGCGCACCGGTTTCCGGATGGTGCTCGGCGCCGAGGAGGACTTCGACGTCGTCGCCGAGGCCGGCGACGGCGTGGAGGCGGTGGAGCTGTCCCGCCGGCTGCTGCCCGACGTGGTGCTGATGGACGTGCGGATGCCGCGGCTGGACGGGGTGTCCGCGACCCGCGCCATCGTCGAGTCCCGGCTGCCGGTGCGGGTGCTGGTCCTCACCACGTTCGACCTCGACGAGTACGTGGTGGGCGCGCTGCGCGCGGGGGCGCGCGGCTTCCTGGCCAAGGATGTGCCGGCGGCGGACCTGGTGTCGGCGATCCGGGCGGTCGCCGCCGGGGACGCGGTGGTCGCCCCGCGGATCCTCGGCCGGCTGTTGGACCGGTTCGCCGGTCTGCTGCCCGACCCGGCGGCGGCCCCGCCGCGGGTGCTCGACACGTTGACCGACCGGGAGCGCGAGGTGCTGGTGCAGGTCGCCCGCGGCCTGTCGAACGCGGAGATCGCCCGGGCGCTGTCGGTCAGCGAGACCACCGTCAAGACGCACGTCGGTCACGTGCTGACCAAGCTCGGTCTGCGGGACCGGGTGCAGGCGGTGGTGCTCGCGTACGAGTCGGGTCTGGTTCGTCCCCGCGCGTAGCGGGCGGTCCGCCCGGGGCGGGTGACCGGCGTACCGGTGAGGGTCCACCGGCGGGACGGCGACGTTGCGGTCGCCACCTACCGTGACCAACGACGGCGCGGCGGGGTTGACCCTCACGCGACGTCACTGTTCAGGATCGGTCTCGACCGCCGGGAAATCGGCTCGACCGGTCACCGGATCAGGGGCAACCCTGAGTGGCGGTCGGGGGCACCCGCAGCCCGAAATCCGCCACGGCTCCACCCGGAGTCGGACGGACCCGCGGCGGAGAGCGCCGAAGATTGGTTACGCGCCGGACCAGCGGGGGCGGTGCGTTTCGGACGACGAGAGGAAGATGACGTGACCGCGACGGTAGGCCGTCAGGCGCAGGCCGCGGCCCGCGCGAGCGACGTGTGGAAGGTGTACGGCAGCGGCGAGGCGCAGGTGATCGCGCTGCGCGGGGTCAGCTGCGAGTTCGAGCGGGGCCGGTTCACCGCGATCATGGGCCCGTCCGGCTCCGGCAAGTCGACGCTGATGCACTGCCTGGCGGGGCTGGACTCGGTGACCCGGGGCACGGTGTCGATCGGCGACACCACGGTCACCGGGCTCGGCGACGCGGGGCTGACGAAGCTGCGCCGCGACAAGGTCGGGTTCATCTTCCAGCAGTTCAACCTGCTGCCGACGCTGACCGCCAAGGAGAACATCCTGCTGCCGCTGTCGATCGCCGGCCGCAAGCCGGACCCGGCCTGGTACGACACCGTGATCGACACGGTGGGCCTGCGGGACCGGCTGGGGCACCGGCCGGCGCAGCTGTCCGGCGGGCAGCAGCAGCGGGTGGCGTGCGCGCGGGCGCTGGTCGCCCGGCCCGACGTGATCTTCGCCGACGAGCCGACCGGCAACCTCGACTCCCGGGCCGGCGCGGAGGTGCTGGGCTTCCTGCGCCGCTCGGTACGCGAGTACGGGCAGACCATCGTCATGGTCACCCACGACCCGACGGCCGCCGCGTACGCCGACCGGGTGGTCTTCCTCGCCGACGGGCAGATCGTGTCCGAGCTGGTCGAGCCCACCGCGGAGACGGTGCTGGACACGATGAAGAAGCTGGACACCCCGGCCGAGGTGGGCAACTGATGTTCCGGGCAACCCTCAAGAGCCTGCTGGCGCGCAAGCTCCGGCTGATCCTGTCCGGGTTGGCGGTGGTGCTCGGCGTCATGTTCGTCTCGGGCGCGTTCGTGCTCACCGACACCCTCGGCCGGTCCTTCGACGCGGTCTTCGCCGACGCGTACGAGGGGGTGGACGTCAACGTCGCCGCGAAGCCGAAGGTGGAGCTGAGCGAGTTCGAGGGCGAGCAGGTGGCGGCGCCGGTGCCGGCCTCGGCGGTGGAGCGGGTCCGGGCGGTGCCCGGCGTGGACGAGGCCACCGGGATCGTGGCCGCCGACGGCGCGCGGCTGATCGGCAGCAACGGCAAGGTCGTCGCCTCGTTCGGGCCGCCTCAGCTCGGTGAGAACTGGGTCGGCGAGAGCGACCTGGTGCAGCTTCGCGAAGGCCGGGAGCCGCGCGCGGATAACGAGATCGTCGTCAACGCCGCCCTGGCCAAGGCGGCCCGGGTGTCCGTCGGCGACCGGGTCGGCGTGCTGACCCTTCAGCCGAAGCAGGAGTTCACCCTGGTCGGCGTCTTCGGCTACAGCGGGGGCCGCGACTCCATCGGCGGCGTCAACGAGGTCATGTTCACGACGCCGGTGTCGCAGCGGCTGATGCTCGGCGCGCCGGACGTGTTCACCAACATCACGGTCACCGCCGCCGACGGCGTGTCGGCCGAGAAGCTGCGCGACGACGTCGCGACCGCCCTCGGCGCCGGCTACGAGGTGAAGACCGGTGAGCAGCTGTCCGCCGACGCGTCCGCGGGGCTGAAGGAGGGCCTGTCCTTCTTCAACCGGATCCTGCTCGGCTTCGCCGCGGTGGCGCTGCTGGTCGGCACGTTCCTGATCCTCAACACTTTCTCGATCATCGTGGCGCAGCGCACCCGCGAGCTGGCGTTGATGCGGGCCATCGGCGCCGGTCGCCGGCAGATCATCGGTTCGGTGGTCCTGGAGGCGGTGGCGGTCGGCCTGATCGCCTCGGTGCTCGGCCTGGGCGCCGGCATCGGCATCGGCGCGCTGCTGGCGTACCTGTTCGGCAACCTCGCCGGTGGGCTCACCCTCGCCGGGATCGGCGTACCGGCCGCCGCCGTGATCGGCGCGTTCGGGGTCGGTCTGGTCATCACCGTGGTGGCGGCGCTGCTGCCGGCCCTGCGGGCGTCGCGGATCCCGCCGATCGCCGCGATGCAGGACGTGGCGACACCGGACCGGCCGCTCACCAAGGTCACCGTGGCCGGCTCGGCCGTCACCGCGATCGGTGCCACCCTGCTGTTCGTCGGTCTGGGTGGGCACGCCGGCGACAACACCCTCGCCACCATCCTCGGCGGTGTGCTGTTCGCCTTCATCGGGGTGGCGCTGCTGACGCCGCTGATCAGCCGGCCGGTGGTGAGCCTGCTCGGCGCGCTGTTCTCCTGGTCGGTGCCGGGCAAGCTGGGCCGGCTGAACTCCGGGCGCAACCCGCGCCGCACCGCGATCACGGCCGCCGCGCTGATGGTCGGCATCGCCCTGGTCACCGGGGTCACGGTGATCCTCGACTCGGCGAAGGGCAGCATCGGCAAGCTGGCCCAGGACACGATCAACGCCGAGTTGGTGATCGCCGGGGCGCAGAGCGGCCCCCGGCCGCCGAGCTTCGACCCCGCCGTCCTGGAGAAGATCAAGGCGATCCCCGGGGTGACGCTCGTCGACGGCACGTACGGCGACATGGCCCAGGTCGGCGACGAGCGCACCTGGGTGGGCGCGAGCAGCGACGTGGCGGCGCTGGGCCCGATCTTCGAGGCCAAGGCCACCGCCGGCGACATCAGCCGGCTCGGGCCGGACCAGATGCTGGTCAGCTCGGACGTCGCGAAGTCCCGCAACCTCACGGTCGGGTCCACCGTGCCGGTCCAACTGGCCCGGGGCGAACCGCGGACGTACACGGTCAGCGGCATCTACCAGAGCGCCGAGTTCCTCGACCCGGTGACGCTGCCGGTCGAGGCGACGCGGGACTTCACCGTCCCGCAGCCGATCATGGGCTTCATCCAGCTCTCCCCCGGCACCGCGAGCGCCGATGTGCTCCCGCAGGTGGAGACGCTGCTGGCGGACAGCCCGGAGGTGTCGGTGGCCGACCGGGACGCGTTCATCGAGCAGCAGACCGGTCAGCTCGACGGGCTGCTCAGGATGATCCAGATCCTGCTGGCGCTGGCCATCGTGATCGCGGTGCTGGGCATCGTCAACACGCTCGCGCTGTCGGTGCTGGAGCGCACCCGCGAGCTGGGCCTGCTGCGGGCGATCGGCCTGCGCCGGGCCCAGACCATGCGGATGATCACCGTGGAGGCGGTGGTGATCTCGGTGTTCGGGGCGTTGCTCGGCATCGCCGTCGGCACCGGCCTGGGCGCCGCCGTGGTGGAGGCGCTGCGGGACGAGGGCATCACCGACCTCGTGCTGCCGTGGGGCGACATGGGCGTGATGCTCGGCCTCGGTGCCGTCGTCGGGGTGGTCGCCGCCGTCCTGCCGGCCATCCGCGCCGCCCGCATCGACGTCCTGGGCGCCATCGCCCACGACTGAGGCACCGAGGAAGGGCCCCCGCTCCGCCTGTCTGGTGGAGCAGGGGCCCTTCCCGCTGCACGGTCCGGTGGACGGGGCGCGGGCCGCGTCAGGCCGGCGGTTCGCCGAGCAGCGCCGCGAGCAGTTCCAGGTCCGCGGCCGTCAGGCTCTCCAGCTGGTGTACGCCGTCGCGCGGCTCCAGCGGCGCCTCCGCCGGCACCGCGAGCACCGCCGCGCCGGCGGCGAGGGCACTGGCGACGCCGGTCGGGGAGTCCTCGATCGCCACACATCGTTCGATCGGCACGTCCAGCAGCCGGGCCGCCGTCAGGTAGGGCTCCGGGTGCGGCTTCGCGGCGTCCACCTCGTCACCGCACACCACGGCGTCGAAGCTGTCCCGCCCGAGGGTGTCGAGCGCGACCTCGACGAGCGCCCGGCCGCTCGAGGTGACCAGGGCGGTGGGGATGCCCGCCGTACGGACGGCGCCCAGCAGGGCCAGCGCGCCCGGCCGCCAGCGCAGCCCGGTGCGGAACAACTCCAGGATCCGGGCGTTGATCCACGCGGCGCTCGCCTCCGGGTCGCGCTCCGGCTGGCCCAGGTCGTCGTGGAGAATCCTCATCGACGCGGCCATGCTGGTGCCGACCATCGCCAGGCGGGCCGGCGCGGACAGGACCCCGCCGTACTCGGCCGCCAGCTCCCGCAGCGCGACGTCCCACAGCTTCTCGCTGTCGACCAGCGTCCCGTCCATGTCGAAGAGCACGGCGGCGGGGTGGTGGCTGCTCAGTGGGGACTCCTCACAGGTCGGCGTACCCGCTGATCCTTGCAGCCCTCGCCCGGCCGGCGCCGACGGTCCACGCCTGCAGTGACCTACGCCGCTGGCCGGCACCCCGGCGTCACCACCGTGCCGCCGCTACGTCAGGTCGCAGGCGTCCAGGGACTTCTCGTAGCCGCGGAAGAACGCGTCGGTGCGCTGCTCGGCGGTGCCGTGGGAATCCTCGGCGAACCAGGGCTGGTTCGGGTCGTCGCCGACGGCGAGCAGCCCTTCCCGGAACTCCTCCAGGTCGCCGTCGTCGAGGCGCAGCGTCCCCGACCGTACGGAGTCGCCGAGGAACGCGCCGGCCATGCAGTCGGCCTGCAGTTCCTGCTGGATGGTGAAGTTGTAGCGGATGCCGAGGCGGGTCTGGATGCCGTGGGCGTACTCGTGGCCGAGCAGGTAGAACACGAACGCGTCGCCGATCTGGCGGAACGCGCCGAAGGACCAGTTGACGTCGTACGCGATGTAGTCGCTGGCCGAGCAGTAGACCGCGTTGTTGCGGGGGATCTCCTGCCCACCGCAGCTCACTTCGCCGCTGCGGCGGTACGGGAGGACGCGGCGGATCGGTTGGAATGCCTGCCCCGAGGCGCGGAACTGCGCCGACCAGTACCGTTCGGCGATGCTCCGTGCGTCGGCGACGTCCTGCTGGAACTCCTCGACACTGGTCGTACCGTCGGCGCGGGTGGACTGCGCGCCGGGCGTACCCGATGATGCGGGCCGTTCGGGCGGCGGCGCTCCCCCGGGTTCGGAGGCTCCGCCCACCACGCAGCCGGCCGACGCCACCAGGGCCACCGTCAGGCCCACCAGCGAGGGTCCGCGCCGTCGTCCCGTCCGCGTCGTCACTGCGCCCTCCCCGGCGTCGGCGATGCGGCGTGCTGTACCCCGGCGGTACGCGCGTCATGCCGATCGCAGGTATCTACGCCGGGGGCGCCCGGACGGTTCAGCGACCCGCGCCGGACGGCACCGGTCGCGGCCGCGGTGCCGTACCCTCGGCGACCACCGTCTCCGATGTCCGGTCGGCGGCGGCGGCTTCGACGTCTCTGGTGAGCGGCGCCGACCGGCGTCGGGCGAGGAGAGACACCATGAAGTACATGATTCTGCTGTACGGCTCGCAGCAGGACTACGACGCGATGGCCGGCCGGCCGGGTGGCAGGCCGCCGATGTCGGCCGAGCAGGTCGCCGCGATGCACGCCCACATGGGGGCGGTCCACGAGAAGCTGGTCGCGTCCGGTGAGCTGGTCGACGCGCAGGGCCTGGTCGCGCCCGCGCACGCCCGCCGCGTCCAGCTCGACGGCGGTGTGCCGGTGGTGACCGACGGTCCGTACCCGGAGACGCAGGAGGTGCTTGCCGGTTTCACCGTGGTCGACTGCGCGAGCCTCGACCGGGCGATCGAGATCGCCGCCCAGTTCGTGAACCCGGACGCCCCCGGCGAGTACGTGGACGTCCGCCCGGTCGCCGAGGGCATCGAGGATCTCGACGGTTGAGGTGGGCGCGGTGACCGGCGAGCCCGCCGAGGACCTGCTGCGCAGCCTGGCGCCGCAGGTCCTCGGCGCGCTGGTCCGCCGGTTCGGTCATTTCGACACCGCCGAGGACGCCACCCAGGAGGCGCTGATCGCGGCCGCGGAGCGGTGGCCGCGCGACGGCGTACCCGATGATCCGAAGGCCTGGCTGGTCACGGTGGCCGCGCGGCGGCTGACCGACCTGCTCCGCCGCGAGCAGGCGCGCCGGCGCCGCGAGGACGCGGTGGCGCGGTGGGTGCTGCCCGCCGACCGGCTGGCACCGCCCGCGGACACGGATGCCGCCGGCGGCGACGACACGCTGGTGTTGCTCCTGCTCTGCTGCCATCCCGCGTTGTCGCCGGCATCGCAGATCGCGCTGACGCTGCGGGCGGTGGGTGGGTTGACCACCGCCGAGGTGGCCCGTGCGTTTCTGGTGCCGGAGGCCACGATGACCCGGCGGATCAGCCGTGGGAAGCAGAGCATCCGCGACAGCGGCGTGCCGTTCCGGATGCCCGCCGGGCCCGAGCGGGACGCCCGGCTCGCGGCCGTCCGCCACGTGCTCTACCTGATCTTCAACGAGGGGTACGCGGCCACGACCGGGCCGGCTCTGCTGCGCACCGACCTCTGCGCCGAGGCGATCCGCCTGGCCCGCCTGCTGCACCGGCTGCTGCCCGACGACCCGGAGGCGGCGGGGTTGCTGGCGCTGATGCTGCTGACCGACGCGCGGGCGCCCGCGCGGGTCGGGCCGGCCGGCGAGCTGGTGCCGATGGCGGAGCAGGACCGTAGCCGGTGGAGGGCCGACCAGATCGCCGAGGGGGTCGCCCTGGTCAGTGCCGCGCTTCCCCGCGGGCCGGTCGGGCCGTACCAGGTGCAGGCCGCGATCGCCGCCCTGCACGACGAGGCGCCGAGCGCGGCCGACACCGACTGGGCGCAGATCACGGCCCTGTACGAGGTGCTGACGGGGATGTCGGACAGCCCGGTGGTGGCGCTGAACCACGCGGTGGCGGTGGCAATGAGCCGCGGCCCTCGGGAGGGGCTGTCGCGGGTGGAGGCGCTGGCCGCGCAGGGACGGCTGGGCGACGACCCGAGGCTGCCGGCCGTCCGCGCACACCTGCTGGAGATGCTCGGCGACCGCGACGCCGCCCGGGCGGCGTACCTGTCGGCGGCGGAACGGTCGACGAACCTGGCGCAGCAGCGCTACCTGCACGCCCGCGCCGACCGCCGCACGCCCTGACAGCGCCGCGCCCCGGCCCGGCGCCCGGATCAGGGGCTGGCGGCGAGGAAGACGAACGCGGCGAGCAGCACCAGGTGCACGCCGCCCTGGAGCACGGTGGCGCGGCCGGGCACGACCGTCAACACCCCGGTCACGACGGTGAGGGCGAGCAGGGTCATCTGGGTGCCGCCGAGGCCGAGCAGCAGCGGCCCCTCCAGCCAGATCGACGCGAGCGCGATCGCCGGGATGGTCAGGCCGATGCTCGCCATCGCCGAGCCCAGCGCCAGGTTGAGGCTGATCTGCACGCGGTCGCGCCGGGCGGCGCGGGTCGCGGCGAGCGTCTCGGGGAGCAGCACTAGGAGCGCGATGACCACACCGACGAAGGACTGCGGCAGGTTCACCCGGGCGACGACGGCCTCGATGGTCGGCGAGACGGTCTTGGCGTCGCCGACGACGGCGACCAGGGCGACGAGCAGCAGGCCGAGGCTGAGCAGGGCGGTGCGGGTGGAGGGCGGCTCGGCGTGCCCGTCGGCGTCGACCGGTCGCCGGTCGGCGGTGACCGGCAGGAAGTAGTCGCGGTGCCGGCCGGTCTGCACCATCACGAACAGCCCGTAGAGCGCCAGGGACGCCACGGCGGCGAAGGCGAGCTGGGCGGGGCTGAACTGCGGGCCGGGCCGGCTGGTGGTGAAGTTCGGCACGACGAGACTGAGCACCGCCAGCGTCGCCACCGTCGCCAGGGCCCCGCCGGTGCCCTCGGAGTTGAACACCGCCACCCGTCGGCGCAGCGCGCCGAGCAGCAGTGACAGGCCGAGGATCCCGTTGCAGGTGATCATGACGGCGGCGAAGACGGTGTCCCGGGCGAGGGACTGGGCCTGCTCCCCGCCGCTGATCATCAACGTGACGATCAGGGCGACCTCGATCACGGTCACCGCCACCGCGAGGACCAGCGACCCGTACGGCTCCCCCACCTTGTGGGCGACCACCTCGGCGTGGTGGACGGCCGCGAGCACCGCGCCGGCCAGCAGCACCGCGACCACCAGGACGAGCGGGCCCGCGAGCTTGCGGTTCCAGGTCAGGGTGAGCACCAGGACCGCGAGCAACGGTACGGCGACGGTCCAGTCGGTCAGGCGGGATCGCAGCGCGGTCATGCCGTCAACACTGCCAGCAAATTTGATCATGTGCCCACTGGTCGGGGGCGTGAATTCCCGGCCGCCGCTGGGAGCTGACTCCCCGTCGCCGAGGTCCTGCCGGCCACCATCCGGCCGCCGCACCGCGTCCCCGGGGCGTCCCCCGAACGAGTGACGCGGGGACTTCTCGGCGAGTTGGACCGGGTGATGACGGAGGCTTGATAAACCGGACAAACCAGACAGCAACCGAGGCAGGCGTTCCATGACCTTCGAGGCGGACAGGCATACCCGCGAGATCCCGCTGGACCGCCCGCACCCCGCCGGAGACCCGACGCTCGAGATTGTCGAGTGGAGCGCGGGCTTCGGCACCGAGCTGGTGCTCTGCGACGGGGAGGGCATCCCGCTGGCGGCCCATCCGGCCCGGATTCCCGTGCCCGACGTCAGCTTCACCGCCTTCGTCAGCTGGGCCGGCTTCGACCCGGTCGACGTCGACCGGGCCGACCCGGGCCACGAGCCGTACCTCCCGGTACTCTCGCAGGTCCGCTCGGCCCTGACGGACCACTTCGCCAACCGGGCGCCGAGGCGGACGGCGGAGGGCGTCGAGGGCCGGAAGGGCGACGCGCTCGTCCTCGTCGGATGAGGCCGGCGTCAGCGCCCGCGGCGCCGCTTCCGTACCGGCGTCAGGGCATCAGGCCGAGCTGCGCCAGGATGGCTGCCAGGTCAGGGTGGGAGCTGAGCTCCACGAACCGTCCATCCTCCGGCCGAGCGAAGTACGCCCCCCGCCCGACGCTGGCTGCTCCAGGAGATCACGACCCGGCCACCGGGTCGGGAACAGGACGGTTGACCATGGACATCGACTCGCTCGCGACGCTGCTGCACGAGGCAGCCGATCGTCACGGCTCGTTCGAGGTGGCCGCGCCACCGCACGACTGGTGGGACTGGTACGCCGCGTACATGCACGCCCGCGAAGAGGGCAGCACGCCGGACGAGGCCGCCGCGGCCGCCGCGCGCTACATGGCGGACGTCAAGCACGTCGACGTCACGTCCGATTGACGCCCGGTGTAGCGCAGCCGTACGAGCCCCGACGCCGGCGTGCGAAGCGCACGATCCGCGCCGGGGCGTCACGGTTCCGCCGCCCGCACCGGCGATACCACCCATGCGGGTAGGCGCCGCAGCTCCTTGAGCGAGCGCTAGCATCCAGCTCGTGGAGGGCTTGTTCTGGATGGTCGCCATGCCGCTGTGCTGTCTGCTGGGCTGCCTGTTTCCATGTGCCGTCCTGGCGGCGTTGGCCACCTGGCCGAAGAAGGGCGACCGCTGGTAGCGACCCTCGCTTGTAGGGCGTCTCGCGCACATCGGCGCCGGCTCACGAAGAGCGGTCACGCGCAGGGTAGCCAAGAACCTCCACGAGATCGCCCGTCGCCGCGGTGAAGGCCTCATGGATCTCGTCATCGAAGTGATTTCGCCAATCGCCGGCCTTACCCTTCCGGTAGTGGGAGATCCGCCCCGGACTCTGCCGGTCCTTCCGCATCTTCGAGAAGCTGTAGCGGGAGACGAGGGCCTCCAGTTCGGATGGTGGCAGGGCGATCCCGCAGTGCCGCATCAGCTGATCCACCTCGTCGAGCTGACGCTCGCCGGTCAGGTCTTCATACCGGAACAGGCGGAAGGTCTCGGAACTCGGAGCAACCGCCCACGACCGGAGCTGCTTGAAGAGGTATCTCTCGGAGAGGCGACTGATGACGAACAGCAGCCCTTCCTTCATCGGCTTCTCCTGCAGAATCTTCCGCGCCTGCGGTATGTCGCCCATCGGCGCGTGGGAGTTCCGAAGGGAGAAATAGCTGGAAACGACGATGTCGCGCGGGTCCCGGATCACGAAGAACGCGCGGTAGGTACCGGGCTTCGCAATGTCCTGGAAGCGTGGGTAGGAGTGGAAGAGGGCCAGGGCCGCGCGTCCAGGCGGGACGACAGGCAGGGATCGGCGCTTGTAGAAGCGCGGATCGTAGGGCAACAAGCCGGAGTAGCGATACACCGTGGGATCGCTGAAGAGGGCCTTTATCCACTGGCTGCCCGTCTTGCGCACCGTGCAGTGATAAACGTTGTCATACTCGCATCGGGTGTCCACTGGGACGGTGAGCCGCACTTTGGCGTTGCGTGCTTCGAGCTGCGCCCGTCGCGCCACGATACGCATCGAATTGGGAGTGTGGTGTTTGGCGAAATCGACGGTGCGACTGATCATGTGTCCAAACCTCGTCCGTACCTACGACGCGGAGGCCGGTGTCCGGGTGGATTTCCAAGGCTTCGCCTTCTCCGCCCCGTACGCCGGCATGCCGCTAGGAATATCCCCGACGGTCCTATTCATGTCAACCCGGCGGCAATGGCTGCGGCGATCAGGCTGGCGGTGACGCCAGCGGCGTCGGTCCACCGTCCACAAGCTACGGCCGTGGGGTAGCCCGCGACCAGGACCGTCAGCGCCGCCAACACCGGGCGCGGCGGTGACGCTTCGTCTGCTGGATCACCGACGCATCGTACGGTCGCAACCTGCGCTGGATCGAGTTATCGAGGGTTCGGCGGCAAGTTCGGCATCGAGCGAAGCGATGATGTCGGCACCGTCGGCGCACCGCCACGGAGCTCCGGGCGAGACCCGCATCGTGCGGCCGGGCGCCCGCCACGTCGCGACACCGTCTTCGGTGCGCTCCCGCGTCCACGCACCGGACATCTCGATCGCCCAACCATCGCCTAGCGGCCTCCGCACGCGCCCCTCAGTGTGACTGACGGCTGGCGGTCCGTCGATCAGCCCCCGCCCGGCGCAAGCCTGGCGGAGCAACGTGACCGAGGAAAGGCCTTGGGCGCAACTGCCGCTCGTACGAGCTAGCCGGAGGTGTTGACGCAGTCCAGGAAGGGTGACGGCGTCACTTGGCGTTGAAGTAGCTCGCCTCCGGGTGGTGGACCACGATCGCGTCGGTGGCCTGCTCCGGGACGAGCTGGAACTCCTCGGACAGCTGCACACCGATCCGCTCCGCCCCCAGCAGGTCCACGATCTTGGCGCGGTCCTCCAGGTCGGGGCAGGCCGGGTAGCCGAACGCGTACCGGCAGCCGCGGTAGTCGGTACGCAGCAACCCGGCCAGGTCCGCCGGGTCGTCGTCGGCCACCGTACGCCCGCCGGGCAGGGTCAGCTCGGCGCGGACCCGCCGGTGCCAGTACTCGGCGAGGGCCTCGGTGAGCTGCACGGACAGGCCGTGCACCTCCAGGTAGTCGCGGTACTCGTTGCGGGCGAACAGCTTCGCCGTGTATTCGCTGATCGGCTGGCCGACGGTGACCAGCTGCAACGCCACCACGTCCAACTCGTCGCCCCGCGGGCGGAAGAAGTCCGCGAGGCAGAGCCGCCGCTCCTGCCGCTGCCGGGGGAACGAGAAGCGGGCCCGCTCGGAGTGGCCGTTCTCGTCCAGCACCACCAGGTCGTTGCCCTCGGAGTACGCCGGGAAGTAGCCGTACACGACGGCCGCTTCGAGGACCTGGTCGGCGATCAGCCGGTCCAGCCAGTAGCGCAGCCGCGGCCGGCCCTCGGTCTCCACCAGCTCCTCGTAGGACGGCCCCTGCCCGCCCCGCGCGCCGCGCAGCCCCCACTGACCGAGGAACGTGGCCCGCTCGTCGAGCAGCGCCGCGTAGTCGGCCAGCGGAACGCCCTTGACCACCCGCGTACCGAGGAACGGCGGGGTGGGCACCTCCACGTCGACCGCCACGTCGGAGCGGACCGACGAGTCGTGCAGCTCGGGCAGCGACTCGGTGACGACGGCCCGCTGCCGCTCCCGGCGGGCCCGGCGGGCGGCGAGAGCGGCCTCCCGCTCCGCGTCGACCACGGGCGCGCCACCACGCTTCGCCGCCATCACCCGGTCCATCAGGGACAGCCCCTCGAACGCGTCCCGCGCGTAGTGCACCTGCCCGGGGAACATCGACCGCAGGTCGTCCTCCACGTACGCCCGGGTCAGCGCCGCCCCGCCGAGCAGGACCGGCCACCGCTCCGCGACCCCGCGCGAAGCCATCTCGACCAGGTTCTCCTTCATGATGACCGTGCTCTTGACCAGCAGCCCGGACATGCCGATCGCGTCGGCGCGGTGCTGCTCGGCGGCGTCGAGGATGGCGTTGATCGGCTGCTTGATGCCGATGTTCACCACCTCGTAGCCGTTGTTGGACAGGATGATGTCCACCAGGTTCTTGCCGATGTCGTGCACGTCGCCCTTCACCGTGGCGAGCACGATGCGGCCCTTGCCGCCGTCGTCGGCCTTCTCCATGTGCGGTTCCAGGTAGGCCACCGCGGTCTTCATCACCTCGGCGGACTGGAGCACGAACGGCAACTGCATCTGGCCGGAGCCGAACAGCTCACCGACGACCTTCATCCCGTCCAGCAGGATGTCGTTGATGATGGACAGCGGCGACCGGCCCTCGGCCATGGCCGTGTCCAGGTCGGCCTCCAGGCCGGTGCGCTCCCCGTCGATGATCCGCCGCTTGAGCCGCTCGTCCAGCGGCAGGGCCGCGAGCTCCTCCGCCCGACTGGCGCGCGCCGACGCGGCGTCGACGCCCTCGAACAGCTCGATGAAGCGCTGCACCGGGTCGTACCCCTCGCGGCGCCGGTCGTAGACCAGGTCGAGCGCGACCTCCCGCTGCTGCTCGGGGATCTTCGACATCGGCAGGATCTTGCTGGCGTGCACGATCGCCGAGGTGAGCCCGGCCTGCACGCACTCGTGCAGGAACACCGAGTTGAGCACCTGCCGCGCCGCCGGGTTGAGACCGAACGAGACGTTGGAGATGCCCAGCGTGAAGTTCACCCCCGGGTACCGGGCGGCGATCTCCCGGATGGCCTCGATCGTCTCGATGCCGTCGCGGCGGGTCTCCTCCTGACCGGTGGCGATCGGGAAGGTCAGCGCGTCGATGAGGATGTCCGACCGCGACATCCCCCAGCGGCCGGTCAGGTCCTCGATCAGCCGCGAGGCGACCCGGACCTTCCACTCCCGGGTGCGGGCCTGGCCCTCCTCGTCGATGAGCAGCGCGACCACGGCGGCCCCGTGCTCCTTGACGACCGGCATCACCCGCGCGTAGCGGGAGTCGGGGCCGTCGCCGTCCTCGAAGTTCACCGAGTTGACCACGCACCGGCCGCCGAGCATCTCCAACCCGGCCTCGACCACCCCCGGCTCGGTGGAGTCGAGCATGATCGGCAGGGTGGAGGCGGTCGCGAACCGGCCGGCCAGCTCCCGCATGTCCCGCGTGCCGTCGCGACCCACGTAGTCGACGCAGAGGTCCAGCAGGTGGGAGCCGTCCCGGGCCTGGCCGCGGGCGATCTCCACGCACGCCTGCCAGTCACCGGCGATCATCGCTTCCCGGAACGCCTTGGAGCCGTTGGCGTTGGTCCGCTCCCCCACCATCAGCACGCTGGCGTCCTGCGCGAACGGCACGTGGTGGTAGATCGACGAGACGCCCGGCTCCGGCCGCGGCTCCCGGGCCACCGGCGTACGGCCACGCAGCCGCTCCACGAGGACCCGGATGTGCTCCGGGGTGCTGCCGCAGCAGCCACCGACCAGCGAGACGCCGTAGTCGGCGACGAAGCGCTCCAGGGCGTCGGCCATCTCGACCGGGGTCAGCGGGAAGTACGCGCCCTCGGAGGTCAGCACCGGCAGGCCGGCGTTCGGCATCACCGACAGCGGGACCCGCGCGTGCTGCGACAGGTAGCGCAGGTGCTCGCCCATTTCCGCCGGGCCGGTCGAGCAGTTCAGGCCGATCAGGTCCACACCGAGCGGCTCGATCGCGGTCAGCGCCGCGCCGATCTCGCTGCCCAGCAGCATCGTGCCGGTCGTCTCCACGGCGACGTGGCAGATGATCGGCACCTGCCGGCCCAACTCGACCATCGCCCGCTTCGAGCCCACCACCGCCGCCTTGACCTGGAGCAGGTCCTGGCAGGTCTCGACGATCAGCGCGTCCGAGCCCCCGGCGATCAGACCGGCGGCGTTCTCCTGGTACGCGTCCCGCAGCGACGCGTACGCGGCGTGCCCGAGGGTGGGCAGCTTCGTGCCGGGGCCGATCGAGCCGAGGACGAAACGGGGCTGCTCCGGCGTGGCGTACCCGTCGGCGGCCGCGCGGGCCAGCCGGGCGCCCGCCTCGGACAGCTCGCGGATGCGCCCCTCGATGCCGTACTCGGCGAGGTTCGGCAGGTTCGCGCCGAAGGTGTTGGTCTCCACGCAGTCCGCGCCCGCGGCCAGGTACGCCTCGTGCACCCCGCGGACGACGTCCGGCCTGGTCACGTTGAGGATCTCGTTGCAGCCCTCAAGGCCGTCGAAGTCGTCGAGGGTCAGGTCCGCCGCGTGCAGCATCGTCCCCATCGCCCCGTCGGCGATCAGGATCCGGTCCGCCAGGGCGTCGAGGAAAGAGATCCGCACAGGTTCAGGTTAGTGCGACCGGTCGCGGCGTGGTCGAACCCGGCTCGCCGGTCCCACATACTGTCACCGGGATCACCCCGGACCGGTTCGTTACGGTATGGCCGGCCGGCGGCGGGCACGACCGGCGCGGCCGACGGGCCGGGTCCGGTCCCGGCACGTAGGCTGACGGACGTGAGGGACTACAGCGACACCACCGTGCACGGCGGGCGGCCGGCCGGAAACCACTCCGGCGCCGTCCCCGACGAGCAGGGCGAGGTGACGGCATGACCGAGTTCGACGGACTGCCGGTGCTGCGGTCCCCCGTGGCCATCGCCGCCTTCGAGGGCTGGAACGACGCCGCCGACGCGTCGACCGCGGCCGTGGAGCACCTGGAGCAGGTGTGGCAGGCCCGGCCGGTCACCGAGCTGGACCCGGAGGACTTCTACGACTTCCAGGTCAGCCGTCCCACCATCACCATGTCGGACGGGGAGACCCGCCGGGTGGAGTGGCCGACCACCCGCTTCATGGTCGCCAGCCCGGCCGGCACGGAACGGGACGTGGTGCTGATCCGGGGCATCGAGCCCAGCATGCGCTGGCGCACCTTCTGCGAGCAGGTGCTGGAGATCTGCCACAGCCTAGAGGTCGAGCGGGTGGTCCTGCTCGGCGCGCTGCTGGCCGACGTGCCGTACACCCGGCCGCTGCCGATCAGCGGGAGCGCCTCCGACAAGGACGCCGCCCAGCGCTACCAGCTCACGCCCACCCGTTACGACGGCCCGACCGGCATCGTCGGGGTGCTGCACGACGCGTGCACCCGCGCCGAGGTGGACGCGGTGTCGTTCTGGGTGCACGTGCCGCACTACGCCAACAACCCGCCCTGCCCGAAGGCCACCCTCGCCCTGCTGCACCGCGTCGAGGAGGTGCTCGACCTGCCGGTCCCGATGGCCGACCTCGCGGAGGAGGCCGCCGAGTGGGAGCAGCGGGTGCGCAGCGCGGCCGAGCAGGACGCCGAGCTCGGCGAGTACGTCCGCGAGCTGGAGGAACGGGTCGGCGACGCCGGCATCACCCCGCTGACCGGGGACGAGATCGCCCAGGAGTTCGAGAAGTACCTGCGCCGCCGTGGCGGTTCCGCCGGCCCCACCGCCGGCTCCTGGTGACGCTCGTCCGCTGACCGGGCCCCGGATCCGTTCCGGGGCCCGTTTCGTTCCCTGCCACCGGTTCGTCTGCGCGCTGCTCCCCCTGGTCGGGGCGGGCGGGCCGCACAGCGTGTGTCACGGGTGGCGCGGCTCACACCGCGTAGGGCATCCTAGGAACCTAGCTGTGATCGAGGAGGCGGGTATGCAGATCAACCCCGGCGCGGCCGAGTTCCCGCACCGGCAGATCGCCGCGCAGCTCAAGGCCCAGGTGCGCCGCGGCGACTGGGGGCCGGGCGAACGGCTGCCGTCCATCCCGGCCATCGCCGAGATGTTCGGCGTCGCGAAGCAGACCGTGCAGCGCGCCGTCGACCAGCTGCGCGTCGAGGGCATCCTGATCACCAAACCCGGCTCGGGTACGTACGTCCGCGGCACCCGGCGCCGCCTCAACCGCCTCTCCCGGGGCCGGTACGGCGGCTTCCGCGGCTACCACACCGACCTGGCCGCCCGGTACCGGCAGCAGCTCCTCTCCGTCGGCCGGGCTCCTGCCCCGCCCGAGGTCGCCGACGCGTTCGGGGTCGCCGACGGCACCGACCTGCTCTGCCGCCGGCACCTGGTCCGCACCGAGGACTCCCCGGTCGAGGTCGGCGCCTCCTGGTTCCTGCCCGCCGACACCGCCGGCACCTCGCTGGAGCGGGCCGAGGCGTTCGGCCGGCCGCTCTACCAGGAGGCCGAGGAGGCGACCGGCCGGCGGTACGTCACCGCCACCGACACGATCAGCGCCCGCCAACCCAGCCGGGAGGAGGCGGAGATCCTCCAGATCCGCCCCGACACACCGGTGCTGCACCTGCTGCACGTCGCCTACGACGGACGCCACAGACCGATCGAGGTCGCCCAGGCGACCTGGCCCGGTCCGGTCACCACGCTGACCGAGGAGTACCGCGTCCCCGCCCCGAACCCGGACCCGGACCCGGACCCCGGCCTGGTCCTCGGCTGAGGCCCGGGCGGCGCGAGGGCGGCCGGCCCGCAGACGGCTACAGGCGGATGCCGAGGAGGGCGTCCACCGTCTGCGTGAACAGGGCCGGGGCCGCCGGGTCGTCGCCGGTGCCGGCGAGCGCCTGATCGGCCCAGGCGTCGGCCAGAGCGAGCGCACCGGGGGTGTCGAGATCGTCGGCGAGGCGCTCGCGTACCCCGGTCAGAAGGGCCGCGCCGGACGGCCCGGACGGCGCGGCGGCGGCCCGCCGCCACCGGGCCAGCCGCTCCTGCGAGACGGCGAGCAGGTCGTCGGTCCACGACCGGTCGCTGCGGTAGTGTCCGCTCATCAGGGCCAGCCGGACCGCCATCGGATCCACCTTGTCGGCCCGCAGCCGGGACACGAAGACCAGGTTGCCGCGGGACTTCGACATCTTCTCGCCGTCCAGGCCGATCATGCCGGCGTGCACGTAGTGGCCGGCGAACGGCGCCTCGCCGGTCAGCCGCTCGGCGTGCGCGGCGGAGCACTCGTGGTGCGGGAAGATCAGGTCGTTGCCGCCGCCCTGCACGTCGATCCGGTCGCCGAGCAGGTTGAGCGCGATGACCGCGCACTCGATGTGCCAGCCGGGACGACCCGGGCCCAGGTCACCGCCGGGCCAGGACGGCTCGCCCTCCCGGGCGCCGCGCCACAGCAGCGGGTCGAGCGGGTCGCGCTTGCCGGCCCGGTCCGGGTCGCCGCCGCGCTCGGGGAAGATCTCCAGCATCTGCTCCCGGGTCAGGTTGGACTCGTACCCGAAGCGGGGCGCGGCGGAGATGTCGAAGTAGATGTCACCGGTGCCGTCGTCCAGCCGGTACGCGGCACCCTCCTTGAGCAGGACGAGAACCTTCTCGGCGATGTCCGGGATCGACTCCACGGCCCCGACGTAGTGCGCCGGCGGGATGATCCGCAGCGCCTCCATGTCCTCCCGGAACAGGGCGGTCTCCCGCATCGCGAGGACCTTCCAGTCCTCGCCGTCCCGGGCGGCGCGCTCCAGCAGCGGGTCGTCGATGTCGGTGACGTTCTGCACATACGTGACGTCGAGCCCCGCGTCCCGCCACAGCCGCTGCACCAGGTCGAAAGTGATCATGGTGGCGGCGTGGCCGAGGTGGGTGGCGTCGTACGGGGTGATGCCGCAGACGTACATCGTGCCCGTGCCGGTCGGGGTGCTGGGCGCCGCGCCCTGCCGCGCCGAGTCGAACAACGACAGCGGGCCGCCCCTGCCGGGCAGCCGTGGCACCTCATGCCCCACCCAAGACTCCATGACCGCCAGCCTAACCAGCCGACGGGCAGCCCCGGGCCGCGCCACCGGTGATCAAGGCGACATCGCTCACATGGGCGGCCAGGGCACCGCCGGCCAGTCCTGCGGCGGCTGCGGGAACCGGCCCGTGGCGCGCAGCCGCTCGATCCGGGCGGCCAGTTCGGCGACCTCGCCGAGGGTGAGGTGCTCGCCCAACTCCTCGCCGAGATCACCGGCGACCCGGCCGGCGAGCGCGTCGAGCACCTCCACCACGTCCGGCGGCAACTCTCGACCCGCCCAGCCCCACAGGACCGTCCGCAGCTTCTCCTCCACGTGGAAGCTCACACCGTGGTCCACCCCGTAGATCCGGTCGTCCGCGCCGAGCAGCACGTGGCCGCCCTTCCGGTCGCCGTTGTTGATCACCGCGTCGAGCACGGCGAGGCGGGCCAGCCGCGGGTCGTCGGCGTGCGCGAGGGCGTACGGGGTGCCGTCGTCGTCCCGGGCCGCCGCGATCGGGAACCAGCGGGGCGGCAGCGCGTCAACCGGCACGAACCCGACCAACGGCTCACCCTCGGCCGGCTCGTCGATCCAGAGCTGGCAGGAACCCGGGCCCAGCGGGCCGTCCCGGAGCACCGTCGGCGGCACCAGATCCCATCCGGTGGCACGGGACACCAGGTACGCGGCGACCTCCCGGCCGGCGAGGGTGCCGTCGGGGAAGTCCCAGAGCGGGCGCTCACCCCGGACCGGCTTGTAGACACAGCGGGCGGTCACCCCGTCCAGGGTCAGCACGCCCCGCAGCGTGGTGTTCGACGCGTCGACCAGCCGGCCCTCCAGGTCGAGCGTGCCGTCCCGGAGCAGCCGGAGCGCGGCGTCGCCGTCCTGGCGGGGTTGCAGGTCGGACGAGGTCACCGGTGGTAACCGTTGTGGCGCGGGCAGAGGTGACCCGCGGGGTCGAGCGGCTGGCCGCACAGCGGGCAGGGCGGACGGCCGGCGTTGACCACCCGCCGGGCGCGCTCGATGAACTGCCGGGTCGCCTCCGGCGTCAGCCGCACCCGGAGCCGGTCCAGGTCGTCGTCCGGCTCCTCGTCGTCGTCGGACTCCTCGTCGTCCGGCTCGCCCAGCTCGACCTCGGCCTCGGTCTCGCCGACGGCGATCGCCTCGATCACCACCGTCTCGGTGTCGACGTCGAAGGCCAGCCCCAGCGTGCCGACCCGGAACTCCTCGTCGACCGGCGTGTCCAGCGGGTCGTTGTCGCCGAGCGTGGCGCTGGGCTCGGGAACCTTCACCCCGAACCGGCGCTGCGCCTCGGAGAGCAGCTCCTCCAGCTTCTCGGCCAGCAGCGAGACCTGGACCTTCTCCAGCGCGACGCTGACCAGCCGGCCGCCGCCGCGCGCCTGGAGGAAGAACGTCCGATCCCCCGGCGGCCCGACGGTCCCGGCGACGAACCGCTCCGGCGGTTCGAAGGCGTGCACCTGGTGGGTCATGCCTCGACCCTATCCGGCGCGCCCACGCAGCGCGCACCCCACCGACCCGAATCGCCCAGCGCGGCACACGAGGGGCTCGGGCGCGTCCCCGGTGCGCGGCCGCCCCGGCGGGCCGTCACCGCGCGGTCGTTCCCGCTCCCCCGCCGACCGCCGCGTCCGAGTCGGCCGCGCGCGGCGTCCGCCGGCGCCGCTTCCGCGGCGGCGGGACCAGCGCCGCCAGGTCGCCGCCGGTGTCGTTGAGCCGGACCAGGAACGGCCGCAACGGCGTGTAACGGATCGCCGTGACCGACGCCGGGTCCGCGACGATGCGCTGGAAGAGATCCAGGTGTACGCCGAGCGCGTCGGCCACGATCGCCTTGATCACATCGCCGTGGGTGCAGGCCAGCCACACCGCCTCGGCGCCGTGCTCGGCGGTCACCCGGGCGTCCCAGGCCCGTACCGAGGCGACCGCCCGCGCCGCCATGGCGGCCATCGCCTCACCCCCGGGGAAGACCGCCGCGCTGGGATGCTGCTGGACGACGGGCCACAGCGGCTCCTTCGCCAGCTTCTTCAGCGGCTGCCCCTCCCAGCTGCCGTACCCGCACTCGATCAGCCCGTCCTCCACCACCGGCGTCGCCTCCGGCAGCGCCAGCTCGAGGGTCTGCCGGCAGCGGACCAGCGGGCTGGTCACCACCGCCGCCAGCGGCACCGGCCTGAGCCGCTCCCCGACGGCTGTGGCCTGCGCCCGGCCGGTCTCGTCCAGCTCGACCGGCTGCCGGCCGGCCAGCCCGCCGTCCGCGTTCGCGGTCGTCCGGCCGTGTCGCAGAAGCAGAAGGGTCGCCACGCTGACCACCCTAGGCGGTGTGGTG
The DNA here is from genome assembly GCF_009707425.1 of Micromonospora sp. WMMC415. Classification (GTDB taxonomy): domain Bacteria; phylum Actinomycetota; class Actinomycetes; order Mycobacteriales; family Micromonosporaceae; genus Micromonospora. Next base: position 4,296,407 of record NZ_CP046104.1, read on the forward strand.
GGCGGGATCGTGCCGGCCAGGCTCGGGGGTGTGGCCGCGTCCGGTGAGGAGCGCGGCCCGGCGGGAGATCTCGGGAAGGAAACGGCCCTTCGCGGGGCCGAAACCCGCCAAGACCTCCCGCTGGGCGGGCGGCTCAGGTGGCGCTGATCGTGCCGGTCAGCAGCAGGGCGAGCACCAGCGTGCCCAGGGCGACCCGGTACAGCACGAAGACGTACAGGGTGTGGTGCGCGACGTAGCGCAGCAGCCAGGCGATGGCCGCGTACCCCACCGCGAACGCGATGATCGTCGCCACGACCATCTGCGCGCCGCTCGGCACCGAGGTGCCCGGCGCCGCGGGCTCGAAGACGTCCCCGAGGCTGAAGATGCCCGACATGACCACGGCGGGGATGGCCAGCAGGAACGAGTAGCGGGCCGCCGTCTCCCGGGTCAGGTTGAGCAGCAGGCCGGCGGTGAGCGTGCCACCGGAGCGGGAGACGCCCGGGATCAGCGCCATCGCCTGGGCGAAGCCCATCACGATGCCGTCCTTCATCCGGAAGTTCTCCAGGGTGCGGGTCTGCCGGCCCCAGTACTCGGCGAACGCCAGCACGAACGCGAACACGATCAGCGTCGTGGCGACCAGCCACAGGTTCCGGCCGGCGGTGCGGATCTGATCCTTGAACAGGAAGCCGAACAAGCCGATCGGGATCGAGCCGACGATCACGTACCAGGCCATCCGGTAGTCGAGGCTGGAACGCACCGACCGGTCCCATAGGCCGACCACCCACGTCCGGGCGATCCGCCAGATGTCCTTGGCGAAGTAGATCAGCACCGCCGCCTCGGTGCCGAGCTGCGTCACCGCGGTGAACGACGCGCCGGCGTCCCGCTCGAAGAAGATCGCCGACGTGATCCGCAGGTGCCCGGAGGAGCTGACCGGCAGGAACTCGGTGAGCCCCTGGACGATGCCCAGAACGATGGCTTCGACCCAGGTCACTCCCCGACTCCCGAGAGGTCCAGCGCCTCGGCGACGGTACGCAGCGTCTGCACGCCGCTGTCCCGGTCGGCGGCGAACAGCGTCACCGACAGGGTGGTGACACCGGCCGCCGCGTACTCCCGCAACCGGTCGGCGATGCGCTCCTTCGGGCCGAGCAGCGAGGTGCGGTCGATGAACTCCATCGGCACCGCCGCGGCGGCGTCGCGCTGCCGCTTCGCCAGGTACAGGTCCTGCACCTCACGAGCGGCGTCGCCGTACCCCATCCGGGTGGCGAGCTGGTTGTAGAAGTTCTGCTGCCGGCTGCCCATGCCGCCCACGTAGAGGGCCGCGTACCAGCGGACCAGCTCGGCGCAGGACGCGATGTCGTCGCCGACCACCACCGGCACCGACGGCACCACGTCGAACCCGGCCAGCTCCTTGCCGACCTTCGCCCGGCCGGCCCGCACGCTGGCGAGCTGCTCCTCGGCGAACTCCGGCGCGTAGAAGACGGCCAGCCAGCCGTCGGCGATCTCCCCGGCGAGTTCCAGGTTCTTCGGACCGACAGCGGCCAGGTAGATCGGGATGTGCTCGCGGGGCGGGTGGAAGCCCAGGCGCAGCGCCTTGCCCGGCCCGTCGGGCAGCGGCAGGGTGTAGAACTCGCCGTCGTAGGCGACCTCCTTGCGGGCCACCGCCAGCTTCACGATGTCGACGAACTCGCGGGTCCGCGCCAGGGGCTTGCCGAACCGTACGCCGTGCCAGCCCTCGGAGACCTGCGGCCCGGACACGCCCAGACCCAGCCGGAACCGGCCGCCGGAGAGCGCGTCGATGGTCGCCGCGGTCATCGCGGTCATCGCCGGCGTCCGGGCGGGAATCTGCATCACCGCGCTGCCCACGTCGATCCGCTGGGTCTGGCCGGCCATCCAGGCGAGCATGCTCGGCGAGTCGGAGCCGTAGGCCTCCGCCGCCCACACCACCGAGTAGCCGAGCCGGTCCGCCTCCTGGGCCAGGGCCAGGTGGTCGGCCGGTGTGCTCCACGCCGTCTGGTATCCGAGGCTGAGCCCGAGTCGCACTAGTCCTCCCCCATCCGCACCACAGGTCGCATCAGGTTACGCAATGCCCCCGCCGCACCCGATCACCGGCTCACGGAAAACCGGTGCGAGCGGCGACGGAGGGCGCGCGGCGACCCGGGCGAGCGGATCCACGGACCTGCCGGCAGACTTGACGGGAGCGAGGATATCGGTGCGGCCCCGTTGGAAATAAGGTTCACGCATGCAACAGCGACCGCTCGGCCGAAGCGGGCTGGCGGTTTCGCGGCTCGCGCTCGGCACCATGACCTGGGGCCGGGACACCGACGCCGACGACGCGGCCGCCCAGCTGAAGAGCTACCTCGACGCGGGCGGCAACCTGATCGACACCGCCGACGTCTACGGCGACGGCGACGCCGAGTCCGTGATCGGCTCCCTTCTGGGCACCCTGGTCCCCCGCGACGAACTGCTGATCGCCACCAAGGCGGGGCTGCGGCCGGGCAGCGGCCGGCGCCGCGACGGCTCGCGCGGGCACCTGCTGCGGACGCTGGACGCCTCGCTGCGCCGGCTCGGCACCGACCACGTCGACCTGTTCCAGGTGCACGGGTACGACCCCGACACGCCGCTGGAGGAGACCCTCGCCGCGCTGGACCACGCGGTGGCCAGCGGGCGGGTCCGCTACGTGGGCGTGTCGAACTTCTCCGGCTGGCAGACCGCCCGGGCCGCCGCGTGGCAGACCGCCTGGCCCGGCCGGGCCCCGGTGGTCGCCACGCAGGTGGAGTACTCGTTGCTGGAACGCGGCATCGAGCGGGAGGTGCTGCCGGCCTGCGAGGCGCTCGGGCTGGGCGTCCTGCCCTGGTCGCCGCTCGGGCGGGGGGTGCTCACCGGCAAGTACCGGCACGGCCGGCCCGCCGACTCCCGGGCCGCGTCGCCGCACTTCGAACGGTTCGTCGCCACCTACCTGGAGCCGCGGTGCTCCAGCATCGTGGAGGCGGTCGCCACCGCCGCGGGCGGTCTCGGGGTCTCCCCGATGGAGGTCGCGCTGGCCTGGGTCCGCGACCGGCCGGGCGTGGTCGCGCCGATCCTGGGCGCCCGCACGGTCGGTCAGCTGCTCGGCGTGCTCCAGGTCGAGCGGATGACCCTGCCGGACGAGATCGTGACGGCGCTCGACGACGTGTCGGCGGTCGAGGTCGGCTACCCGGAACGCGACGGCTGAGCAGGGCGCGAACCGAGGGCCGCGGCCGGGCCGGTGCCCGTCCGGTCCGGGATCAGGGCGTCGGACGGTCGCCGGCGGTGTCGCGGACGGCGGCGAGGAAGCGCGACTGGTCGTCCCGGGTCGCCGGGTTGACGATGCGGATCCACGACCCGTCGTCGAAGACGACGGTCGACGGGAACTGCATGAGCCGCGCACCGCCCTCGGAGTCGATCCGGGCGATCCGCCGCCGCTCCACGCTCCACAGCACCTGCGGCCGGCGGCGGTCCGGCCGCCCCTCGTCGGGCCGGCGGCCCATCCGCAGCAGGAGCAGGTGGGTGTCGGTCACCGCGAGTGGCGTGCCGGTGTAGCGCTCCAGGAACAGCAGCAGGCTGCCGGCGAGGGTGGCGAGGTCGCCGCTGAAGACGTACCGCCGCCGGTAGGCGATCTCGGCGAGCTGGTCGGCCAGCGGGCGGTACCGGCTGAGCCGGAACAGGGTGCGGAAGGCCTCCTGCTCCGGGGTCAGCGGCAGCGGCTCACGCGGCTCGGCGGGCTGCGACGGGGCGGGACGCTCCGGCTGGTCGCCCACCGACTCGGGCAGGCCGGCGGCGACCGCGGCGGCCCTGCCCGGCAGCAGCAGGACGCCGGCGGCGATCCGGACCGGCGCCAGCACCGCCTCCACCCACGCCACCGGGTTGACGATGTTGAGCAGCCCGAACAGGGCACGCGGGTCGAGGGCCTCGGCGACCTCGGTGCCGACCCGGTCGGCGAGCTGGCTGCCCGCCCGGTGCGTCTCCGGCGTGCGGACCGGCGCCAGGCCGACGTAGCGGAGCTCCTGGTCGGGTACCAGCGGGGCGACCAGGGCGCGTTCCGGTTCGTCGCTGGTGCGGAACTCGTCGCGCAGCTCGCGGGCCTTGTCCCGGGCGGCCCGGGCGCCGCCGAGCACCGCGTCGGTCAGCCGACCGAGTCGACCTCGTGCTCCGGTCACGCCGTACCTCCTCGATCGGCCCTCACCGGCCGGCCGGTTGCGTCGCGGGCGGCTGCCCGAAGACATTCTGGTCGATCCAGTCGGCGCCGTCCCGCACGGCCTGGTCGACCTGGTCACCGACCTGGTCCATGCCGGGCACGGAGAGCCCGCTGACCACGGCGACGCTGCCCCAGGTGACACCGTGCACCACCGAGTTGGGGATGTTCCACGGCAGGTTGGTGGCCCAGTCCCGGCCGATCACCCGCGCCCCGTCGCCGACGCCGTGCGCCCGCAGCGCGCCGAGACGCTCGAAGGCGCTCATGTCGAACGGCGACCCGGACTTGCCGAGCTTCCAGGTGCCCTTCGTGGGGTCGAGGAACTTGTGGAACCACTTGTCGGCCTCGCCGGCGGCGCGCCGCTTGTCGGCGTACTTCGTGCCGGTGCGCAGCGCCTTCTGCTTGTCGACCAGCTTGTCCAGGTGGTTGCGCAGCTTGCGCAGGTGGTACAGGACCCGTTGCAGCAGCTTGATGACCTTCTGCAGGTGGGCGGCGAGGGGCCGGATCACCTTGAGCATCCGGGCGAGGGCGATCATGCCCCGGGTGACCCCGAGGGCCAGGCCCGCCGCCCAGGACGCGCCGGCGGTGAACGGCGCCATCAGCAGCGCGGTCACCAGCGTGACCAGCAGGAAGTTGACGAACTCGACGCAGATGTCGACCAGCACGTCGTGCACGGTCTGCAGGGCGTCGGCGGTGCCGCGCAGGTACTCGGCCGTGGCGGCGAAATGCTCGGCCACGTCCAGCAGCTGCTGCTCCACCTCGGCCAGCCGCGTGCCGTACGCCTCGCCGGCGGGTGAGCGCCAGCCGGCCTGCTCGGCCTCGCGGACACCGCGGTGGCCCATCGCCAGCTCGCGCACCTCGACGGCGAGCGCGTCCCACTCGGTGGCCTTGGCGCGCAGCGCGGCCGGCTCGCCGTCGACGAGGTCGACGAGCTGGATCAGCGGCCAGGCCAGGGTGCGGCAGACACCGTCGACGGCACGGTCCACGCCGGACAGGGCGTTGTCGAGGCCGTTCCACAGCTCGACGGCGGTGCCGGCGGGCCCGCTCACCCGGCCATCCCGCCGCCGATCGCGCGGAAGCCCGCGTCGATGTCCTGCTCGTTGCGCTCGTACGTCTCCGCCGTCGAGCCCAGCGCGGCGCCGACCCGCTCGAACGCGTCGCGGCCGGAGCGGAACAGCTCCATCCCGCCGCTGACCTGCTCGGCGTACGTGGCGCGGAGGATGTCGCTGGCGAACGGCAGGTGGCCGAACGCGTCGTCGGGCAGGTCGCCCGCGGACACCACCCGGCCTTCCAGCGCGCCGAGCGACGCGGCCACCTGTTTCGCCGCCGCCGCCAACCGTCGTACCGCCTGCACGTCGACGTCGATGTCCGCCATGCCGTCCTCCCCACCGTCGCGGCCTACCGAAGATACGATCATGCGGTCGCCGGTCGCCACCCCGCCGGTGCCGCAATGGGGGAAGGTTTCGCATGAGTGACCCGCTGTCCGCGTTCGACGCGCTCGCCGGACGGATCGCCGACATCCAACGCCGGTTCGCCGGGCTCCAGGACGACCTCGCCGAGCTCAGTGGCACCGCCACGGACGACTCCGGCCTGGTCACGGCCACAGTGGACGCCGCCGGCGAGCTGCAAGGCGTGACCTTCGCACCCGCCGCGCTCCGCGCCGGCACGGAGGAGTTGTCGGCGATGGTGCTGGCCGCGTACCGGCAGGCCCGCTCGGCGGCGGCGGAGCAGCTCACCGACCGGACCGAGGGGCTGGAGGCGACGCTCGGCGCGGGCCTGGGCGGCCTGTTCGGCGAGCCCGGCGACTTCTCCGCGCAGGGCCGCCGGCTGGAGGAGGCCATCGAGCGGCTCGGCCGCCTGGACGGGCGGCTGCCGGGGCCGCCGGCATGACCTCGGGCTGGCCCGACCTGGTCGCCCGGCTGCACGACACGCTGGTCCGGTGCCACCGGGACACCGACCTGGAGCTCACCGCCGGGGACCGCCGGCTGCGCCTGATGGTGCGGCGGGACACCGTCCGTGGGGAGTGCCCGGGGTACGACGCGCAACGGCTGGCCGGTCTCGGCTGGCAGCCGCCCGGCGCGGGGGGCGGCTGGTGGTTCGAGACGCCGCGTACCCCGCGCGCGGTGCGCTGGTGGAGTGACTTCGCGCTGCGGACCGCGGCGGCGGTGCTGACCGACGACCCGGACGCGCTCTCCTGCCGGGTGGCATCACCGGCCGCTTCCCGGGCGCGTCCCGAACCGGCGGGCGGCGGCGGGGCGACGCCCGCTGCGGGCCGGGACGGCGGCAGCGCCGGCGCCGGGCCGGTGGCCGGGAAGCCCGCCGGCGGAGGTGGCGGGCGGCCCGGGTGGCCGGCGGCGGACGGGGCGGTCCGGGAGCGCCTGGCGGCGGCCGTCGGACGCCGGGACCTGGCCGGTTTCCTGGCGGTGCTCGCCGGGGTGGTGGTGTGCGTGCCGCTCACGGCGGAGCCGTCCCCGGAGCGGGGCTTTCCCTGGGCGGTCGTCACCGACGCCGACGGGGCGCCGCTGCTCCCGGTGTTCACCTCGCCGGAGGCGCTGACCGCGTTCGCCGGGTCGGGGGTGCCGTTCGTGGCCGTACCCTGTGCCGAGCTGTTCGCGGACTGGCCGGACGGGCGGTGGGGGTTGGCGGTGGACGCCGGTGGCCCGGCGGCCCTCACGCTGGCCGCGCCGGCCCTGACCGCGCTGCTGGCGGCGAACGTCCCCACCGCGTGACCCCGGCCGGGCGCGCGTACGGCGGCCCACCGGGCGGGGCGGCGCGGGTCACCCGCCGGGGGGTGGCGCCGGGCCGCCGGGCTGGGCAGCATAGGGCGCATGGACTACGAATACGCGCCGCTGCGGTTGCCGCCGAATGTCGACCGGTTGACCGCCGCGGCGCAGCTGGCGATCCAGGCGGAGTTCTCCGGCTGGGAGTTGGCCCGGGTGCGGCTGTTCCGGGACGGTACGCGGCAGGTGATGTTGCGCCGTCGCCGGATCAACCAGCCGCAGCCGGGCCTGTCGTACTGACCGGCCACCCGGCCGTCGCCCGGTGGCGGCCGGCCCGCCCGGGGTCCGGGCCGTCCGGCCGGTCCCCGGGCGTCGCCACCTGACCGGTCGCGCGCCGGTCAGGTGACGCGTGGTCAGTGGGCGTGGTCGTGCTCCTCGTCGTCGAGTTCCAGGAACGGGTGCTCGTCGAGCCGGCCGACGAGTCGGTCGTCGGGGGCCGGCTGGAACGGGCCGACCGCGTCGTCGTCGTCGAAGGACTCCAGGTCGACCGGGGTGCTGACCTCGCTGACCATCACCACGCCGTCGAGCGGCTCCAGCTCCGGCACGTCCAGCGCGGCGAGCGAGCCGTCCCCGCTCTGGAGCAGTTCCAGCACGGCCTCGCCGACGCCCTCGACGGGCTCGGGCTCGTCGTCGTCGGGGGTGCCCGCGCGGCGGGCCGCCTCGGCGGCGCGGATGAGCGCGGAGACGCTCGGCACCCGGTAGTCGCGCCGCTGGCGCACCGAGATGACCTGCGGGTGCGGGTCGGTCGGCTCGACCCCTTCGAGGCCGGCGAACCGCTTGTCGGCCTCGTCCGGGTCGATCGACTCCACGTCCCACGGGGTGACCTCGCCGAAGGCGTCCATGAGTTGCTCGTCGTAGGCGTACGACGCGTTGTTCAAGGTCACGTACGCCTGCCAGACGTCGTCGTCGTCGATGCGGCCCTGCGCGGCGCGGACGGCGGCCAGGTGGTGGCGGGCCGCTTCGATGACGCGTTCGAGGGCGGCGTCCAGCTCACCGTGCTGGTCGGTCATGTGTGGAAGTCCCTTCGATGTTCGGGGAGTACCGCGCCGGGAACCGGACGCGGGTCAGCAGGTGCGGAGGAACCGGTCGAGAACCCGCACGCCGAACTGTAGCCCGTCCACCGGAACCCGCTCGTCGATGCCGTGGAACAGCGCGGAGAAGTTCAGGTCGGCCGGCAGCCGCAGCGGCGCGAAACCGAAGCAGCGGATCCCGAGCTGCGAGAACGCCTTCGCGTCGGTGCCGCCGGAGAGCATGTACGGCACCGGCCGGGCTCCCGGGTCCTCGGCGCGCAGCGCCGCGGACATCGCCGCCACCAGGTCGCCGTCGAAGGTGGTCTCCAGCGCCGGCTGGCGCTGGACGTACTCGATGGCGATGTCCGGGCCGACCAGCTCGCGCAGCTGCTGCTCCAGCAGCTCGGACTGGCCGGGGAGGCTGCGGCAGTCGATGGTGGCGGTGGCCCGCCCCGGGATCACGTTGTCCTTGTACCCGGCGGCGAGGCGGGTCGGGTTGGCGGTGTTGCGGATGGTCGCGCCGATGATGTTGGCGATCGGGCCGAGCTTGGCGATGGCGGTCTCCGGGTCGTCCGGGTCCAGCTCGATGCCGAGCACCTCGGACACCTGCTCCAGGAAGGCGCGCACCGTGTCGGTCATGACGACCGGGAAGCGGTGCCGGCCGACCCGGGCGACGGCTTCGGCGAGGGCCGTGACGGCGTTGTCGTCGTGCACCATCGAGCCGTGGCCGGGGCGGCCCTTCGCGTGCAGGCGCAGCCAGTCGATGCCCTTCTGGGCGGTTTCGATCAGGTAGAGCCGCCGGTTCTCGTCAACCGAGTACGAGAAGCCGCCGACCTCACCGATCGCCTCGGTGCAGCCCTCGAAGAGGTCCGCGTGCCGCTCCACCAGGAAGTGCGCGCCGTAGTCGCTGCCGGCCTCCTCGTCGGCGGTGTACGCGAGCACGATGTCCCGGGGCGGGCGGACGCCGGTGCGCTGCCAGTGCCGCACCACCGCGAGCGCCATCGCGTCGAAGTCCTTCATGTCGATCGCGCCCCGGCCCCACAGGTAGCCGTCGCGCTGCTCGCCGGAGAACGGGTGCACCGACCACTCGTCGGCGTCGGCGGGCACCACGTCGAGGTGGCCGTGCACGAGCAGGGCGGGACGGCCCGGGTCGGCGCCGGGGATGCGGGCGACCACGTTCGCCCGGCCCGGGGCCGACTCGTGGAGGACCGACTCCACGCCGACCTCGGCGAGCTTCTCCGCCACGTACTCGGCGGCGCGGCGCTCACCGGCGCTGGTGTCGTTGTCACCGGTGTTGGTGGTGTCGATGCGCAGCAGGTCGCGGCAGAGGTCGACGACCTCGTCGGTGGGCGAGGGGTGGACGGGGGCGGCGTCGGTCGTCATTGCCTCTTCATACCAGCCGCACGGCCCGATCCCGTCGCCCGTCCCGGCCGCGTCGGTGCGGGGACGGACCGGTCACGCCGGGTCGCACGGGGGCGCCGGTTTCGCGATCACCGCGGTGGGGTACCGGCCGTCGGCGACCGCACCCGCGCTCCGCCGCCCGAGGGAGGGCATTATGACCGTTCCCCTGCCCCCGCTGCCGCCCACCGGCGAGGACGAGCACTACCGGCCGGGCGGGCGCAGCGTCGCCGACATCGTCGACGGGGAGCACCGGCAGCTGTGCGAGCTGGTGCGGCGGCTGACCGACCCCGACCCGGGTTCGGCCCCCGAGGGGGGTCTGGACGTGCTCACCGCGGCGCTGTCCCGGCACCTGTCCGCCGAGGAGCAGTACCTGCTGCCGGCCGTCCGGGCGGCCCGCCCCGCGGACACCGAGCGGGTCGACCGGGTGATCGAGGCGGACGGGGTGCTGCTCGCGGCGCTCAAGGGGCTGACGGCGGACGGGCTCGCCGACGTCGCCGAGCGGGTGCGCCGGCACGTCGAGGAGGTGGGCGCGCTGGTGCGGGGCCTGCGGGAGGTGGCCACCACCGAGGAGCTGATCCGGCTGGGCAACCGCCTGGAGATCGCCGAGGAGGCGGCGCCGACCCGGCCCCATCCGGGTACCCCGGCCACCCCGCCGTGGAACCGGATCGTCGAGCCGGCCGTCGGCGTCGTGGACAAGCTGCGCGACGCGGTGACCGGGCGGCCCACGTACCTGGGCGATCTGTCGGGGCGGACACCCGAGTGAGTGGTCCTGCACACATCGCAAATCGTTGATCGGTCCGAACCCTTCCCCCGGCCGCCACGCCGCCCTACCGTCGGTCTATGAACCTGGAGCTCCGCCACCTCCGGGTGGTCTGCGCGATCGCCGAGACGGGCAGCGTGACCAAGGCGGCCTCGGCGCTCGGCCTGGCACAGCCGGCGCTCACCGCCCAGCTCCAGCGCATCGAGCGCACCCTGGGTGGGCCGCTGTTCGAGCGCGACCGGCGCGGCGCCCGCCCCACCGCCCTGGGCGAGCTGGTGCTCGCCCGGGCGCGGGTGCTGCTGCCGGCGATGAAGGGCCTGCAGGACGAGGCGGCCCGGCTGGCCGGCGCCGGGGACGCGCCGCGCCGGTACCGGTTCGGCGGGGTCAACAGCCCCATCCTCGGGCGGCTGGTGCACCGGCTCGCCGCCGAGCAACCGCACGCGCAGATCACCACGTACGCCTCGTGGTCGGTGGACGAGCTGGCCCAGCTCGTCGCCGGCGGCCGGCTGGACTTCGCGCTCACCGGTGTGTGCGGCGACTCGTCCCCGTCGGGCGAGTTCGGGCTGTGCTGGCGGGAGGTGTCGATCGATCCGGTGCACGTGCTGCTGCCGGAGCCGCATCCGCTGGCCGACCGGGACGAGATCCGGCTGGAGGATCTGCGCCACGAGCAGTGGGTGGCCGCGCCGGGCGACGGCTGCTTCGGCGACTGCTTCGCCGCCGCCTGCGCCCGCGCCGGGTTCACCCCCCGCAAGGTGTACGAGGCGGACGTGCGCGGCTGTCTGGACCTGGTGGACGCCGGCGAGGCGATCGCCCTGTGCCAGGCCACCTTCCGCCCGGTCGCCGGCCTGGTGACCCGGCGGCTGGCGGGGATCCCGCTGCGGTGGCGGCTGATGCTCGGCTGGCACCCGGACGCCCCGGCCGCCCGGGTGGCCGATCTGGTGCTGGAGACGGCGCTGGCCGCGTACACCGACTCGCTGGCGGCGCATCCGGCCTATCTGGCGTGGCTGCTGCGCAATCCCGGCTTCGGGGCCCGGGGTCCGGCGGCCGCCGGACCGGTCGCCGGGGTGCGAACGGCGTGACGCCGGGTATCAGGCGGGCATGACCGATCTGTACCCCGCCGCCGACGACCGCGAGATCCTGCGTCGGGCGGCCGCCGCGCACACCGCCGCCGCGCAGGACGTGGAGGCGTTCCTGCGACGCCTGCCCGAGGTGCCCGACCCGGCCGACGTCACCGAGTACGCCAACCTGCTCACCCGGGAGGAACGCACCCGGGCCGACCGGGAGGCCGCCGCCGACGCGGCGGGCCTGACGATCGCCAGCCTGGAGTCCGACCAGGGCCGCTGACCGACCCGGTGATCATGACGTTGTCGTCACGACACGCGTGACGACAACGTCATGACGGGTTGCGCCGACGGCCCGCTCAGCGTTCCACGAGCACGTCGTGGCCCAGGTCCAGGAGGGAGTGCCGCCACTCGTCGTCGGCGTTGCCCCGGGCTGGTTTCGCGTCCATCAGGTCCTGGATCAGGTCGAGCGTGTCGCGCATGGTCTGGATGTCGTCCGGGGTGAGGTCCACCTTGCGCTTGGTCAGCACGCGCAGGATGTGCCGGCCGGGCTCCGGCAGGTCGAGGTCGGGGTCCGGACCGAACGCCTCCTCGCCGGAGCCCCGGGTGAGCAGCCACTGCCGCAGCTGCTCGGACGGCACGTTCACCTGCTCGTGGAACGCCTCCCAGAGCTCCTCCACCTCGGGTTCGACCCGCTGCTGCCGTACCATCAGCCCTCCTCTCGCCGGCGGCGGTCGGACGCCGCCGGGTCCGGCTCGTCAGCCTGCTGGCCCAGGCCCTCCGGCGGCACCTGCACCCGCGCGGGGTTCGCCGTGGGTGGCGCCACGATCGGTTCCGCCGGTTCGGTGTCTTCCCGGCTCTCCTCCGGTTCGGTCATCCCCCGCCTCCGGCTCATCGGGGATGCGTGGTCGTGGCGGCGGTGTAGCCGCGCTCGCCCTCGCGGACGTCGATGGTGAGTTGCCCGTCCCGGGCGTCCACGATGACCTTCTGGCCGGGCGACACCGACGACTCCAGCAGCATCCGGGAGAGCTGGTTGTCCACCTCCCGCTGGATGACCCGGCGCAGCGGCCGGGCGCCGAACTCCGGCTGGTAGCCGTGCTCGGCCAGCCAGTCGATGCCGGCGGTGGTGAACTCCACCTGGACGTCCTGCGCGTGCAGCCGACGGCGGGTCTCCTCCAGCAGCAGCCCGGTGATCTGGCGCAGCTGCTCGGCCTCGAGGCGGCGGAAGATGATGACCTCGTCGATGCGGTTGAGGAACTCCGGCCGGAAGTTCTCCTGGAGCCGGCGCATGAGCCGCTCCCGTAGCTCGTCGCTCTCCCCGCCGCCCTCCGCACCGGCGCCGAAGCCGACCGCCCGCTGGGTGCCGGTGATCAGCTCGGAACCGAGGTTGCTCGTCATGATGAGCACGGTGTTCTTGAAGTTCACCGTACGGCCCTGGCTGTCGGTGAGCCGCCCGTCGTCGAGCACCTGGAGCAGGATGTTGAACACGTCCTGGTGCGCCTTCTCGATCTCGTCGAGCAGCACCACCGCGTACGGGCGGCGGCGCACCGCCTCGGTGAGCTGGCCGGCCTCCTCGTACCCGACGTAGCCGGGCGGGGCGCCGACGAGCCGGCTGACGGTGTGCCGCTCCTGGAACTCGCTCATGTCGACCCGGACCATCCGGTCGGCCTCGCCGAACAGCGCCTCGGCGAGCGCCCGCGCCAGTTCCGTCTTGCCGACGCCGGTCGGGCCGAGGAACAGGAAGCTGCCCATCGGCCGGTTCGGGTCGGCCAGGCCGGTACGCGAGCGGCGCACCGCCTCGGCGACGGCGGTGACCGCGTCGTCCTGGCCGACGACCTTCTCGTGCAGGTAGCCCTCCAGCCGCAGCAGCCGGTCCCGCTCCTCCTCGGTCAGCTGGCTGACCGGGATGCCGGTGGCGCGGGACACCACCTCGGCGATCTCCCGCGGCCCGACCTCCGGCACGTGGTTGGTGGTCCCCTCGTCGCCGCGGGCGCGGCGGATGTCCTGCTCCAGCTCGGCGATCCGGTCCCGCAGGGTGGACGCCTTCTCGTACTGCTCGTCGGCGACCGCCTGCTCCTTGTCCCGGCGTACCTCGTCGAGCTGCTGCTCCAGCTCACGGACGTCGGAGGCGGGGGTCCGGGTGCGCAGGCGCACCCGCGCGCCGGCCTGGTCGATGAGGTCGATCGCCTTGTCCGGCAGGAAGCGGTCGGTGATGTACCGGTCGGAGAGCTCGGCGGCGGCGACGATGGCCTCGTCGGTGAAGCGGACCTGGTGGTGCGCCTCGTAGCGGTCCCGCAGGCCGCGCAGGATGGCCACGGTGTCCTCGACGCTCGGCTCGGGCACGAAGACCGGCTGGAAGCGGCGGGCCAGCGCGGCGTCCTTCTCGATGCTGCGCCGGTACTCGTCCAGCGTGGTCGCGCCGATCACGCGCAGCTCGCCGCGGGCCAGCGCGGGCTTGAGCATGTTGGACGCGTCCATGCCGCCCTCGCTGCCGGCGCCGCCCGCGCCGACCAGGGTGTGGATCTCGTCGAGGAAGACGATGAGTTCCTCCTTGTGCGACCGGATCTCGTCGATGACCTTCTTCAGCCGCTCCTCGAAGTCGCCCCGGTAGCGGGTGCCGGCGACCAGGCCGGCGAGGTCGAGCTGGATCACCCGCTTGCCGAGCAGCGTCTGCGGCACGTCGCCGTCGCAGATCCGCTCGGCGAGGCCCTCGACGATCGCGGTCTTGCCGACGCCGGCCTCGCCGATGAGCACCGGGTTGTTCTTGGTCCGGCGGGAGAGGATCTCCACCGCCTGCTCGATCTCGTCGGCCCGCCCGATCACCGGGTCGATCTGGTCGTTGCGGGCGAGGTCGGTGAGGTCCTGGCCGTACTGGTCGAGGGTGGGGGTGCCGCGGTCGGGCTTCGGGCCGGCCATCGGCCCCCGCTCGGCGTTGGCGGCCTGGAGGGACTCGGGCTGGATGCGGCCGGCGGCGAGCATCCGCCCGGCCGGCGACTCCGGGTTCAGCGGCAACGCCATGAGGATGTGCTCGGGGCCGATGTAGTTGGCGCCCATGGCGCGGGAGAGCTGGTGGGCGTCGAGCAGCGCCCGCTTGGCGGCGGGGGTGAGCGAGAGGTTCGGCGGCACCTCGCCGCGGGGCGCGCCGTCGCCGCGCCCGCCGAGGGCGTTGAGCAGGGTGTCCGGGTCGGCGCCGGCCCGCCGGACCAGGTCGCGCAGCGGCTCGCGTTGCAGGGCCGCCCAGAGCAGGTGGTCGGTGTCCAGGTCGTTGCTGTGCTTCTGGGCCGCCCGCCGGGCCGCGTCGGCGAGCATCTCCCGGGCGTCGGCGGTCATCAGCCGGGTGATGTCGACCCGGTGCGCGGGTCGGCGCCCACCCTCGCCCCGGCCGAAGTACCGGGCCAGGAACTCGTCCCACGGGTCGGAGCCGAAGTCGCCGGGTCCCATCATCTCTGTCCTCCGCTGCTCGGGCGCGGCACGGTCGCCAGGGGCTACCCGGCGGTCGCCCGGACAAACGCCGCCGGGTGCCACGCCGGGGGTGCACGGGCCGCGCCCGCCGCGGGTGGCAGGCTGGCGGCATGGACGCGACACCGCTGCTGATCGTGGACGCCGCCAACGTGGTCGGGTCCCGACCGAACGGGTGGTGGCGGGACCGGGCCGGGGCGACCGCCCGGCTGCGCGACAGCCTCGTCCCGGTGGCCGCCTCCGGCGTCGTGCCGGAGCTTCCGCCGCCGGTGGAGGTGGTGCTGGTGGTGGAGGGGGCGGCCCGGAACGTGGCGCCGGTGCCGGGGGTGCGGGTGGTGGCCGCGGACCGCTCCGGCGACGATGCCGTGGTCGACCTGGTCGCGGCGGCTCCGCAGCGCCGCCGGGTGGTCGTCACGGCCGACCGTGAGCTGCGGGAACGCGTGCGGGAGCGGGGCGCCGAGGTGTACGGCCCGCGGTGGTTGACCGACCGCGACGCCCACCCCCGGGAGTCCCATTAATCGGACTCCCGGCGCGTCCGGGCGGCAACCGGTCAGTAGGGAAGGAACACTGACAGGGCGGATGTTCTCTCCCCGCGGCCGATAGGCTCTAATGGAGACCTCCCCCGCCCCCAGGAGGTTCCGACGTGGCGAGCGTCGCCGAGCTCAAGGCAGCCATCGATGTCGCGCTCCAACAGATCGGCGACGGCCAGAGCGCCGTACAGGCGGCCGGTGAGCGGCTGGCCGAGGCGCAGCAGACCCTGGCCGGCGCGCTGGAGGGCAGCGGTCACGAGACGGTCGAGGCGGCGCAGGCCTCGCTGACGCAGGCCGGCCAGGAGTTGGAGGAGTGCCTCGCCGCGACGCTCGTCGCGGTCGAGCAGGCGCAGCTGTACGTCGCGACCCTCTGAGCGCCGCCGTGTCCATCGTCGAGGATCTCGGCGCCCAGGTGCGCGCCGCCGTCGATGACCTGCCGCTGGGCCAACTCGCCCAGGCCCTCGAACGGTTCGGGCTGGCCGCCGAGCGGCTGCGCTGGGTCCGCCAGGAGTCGGCCGACCCGATGGGTGTGCCGGAGCTGTCCAGCGCGATCGAGCACGCCGAGACCGCCGGGTACGCGCTGCGCGTCGCCCAGGAACAGTTGACGGCGTACCTGGCGGCCATCGGGCTGGCCCCCGACGGCGCGCCCGCCCCACGGCCGGCGCCGGAGCAGCGGCGGCCGAGGCACGACGCGCCCGACGCGGCGCCGCCGGTGGCGCTCCCGCCCGAGCCGGCGGCCGACGCGCCCGCGCCCCGCTGGTGGGCGGCACGGGTGGCGGAGCTGACCGGCGGTGGCACGGCGTCGGCGGACCGTCCGGACGGGACCGTCGCCGACCCGGGTGAGCTGCTGCGCCGCGTCGTCGGCGCGGTGCGCTCGGGCGACCGGGACCGGCTGCGGGCCGAGCTGGGCCGCGCGCACGCCGACGTGGGCCTCGGCGTCGCGGCGGTCGCGCCGCCGCTGCTGCGGGAGCTGGCCGGCGAGCTGCTCGGGCACCCGCCACGCGCGGAGGACCTGCCCCGGCTGCGACGCGAGCTGGACGGGCGGGTGCGTGACCTGCTGCCGGGGCTGCCGGCGCCGGTGCTCGACACCCTGCTGACCCGGGTCTGCCGGATGCCCCCGCCGCGCCGCGGCGACGGCGAGCGGCCGCACGCGGCCGACCCGGCGGTCACCGCCGGGGTGCTCGCCGGCGTCCTGCTCGACCGACTGGGCCGCGAGCTGCCGCCCACCGACGAGCGGGAGCGCCGGGCCGAGGACGCGCGGGCGCGGGACGTGGCGGACGACGACCGGCGGCGGGCCGCGGCGGACCGCGCCCGGGCCGCCGACGCCGAGTGGGAGCGCCGCGCCGAGGCGGCCCGGGAGCAGGCGGCCGCCGCCCGGGCCCGGGTCGCCGCCGCGCAGCAGCGGGCGGCCGACGTACGGCGGACCGCGCCCCCGGCGGCCGGTCGTCCCGGCCCGGCGGGCACCCCCGCCTGGCGGACGCCGATCCGACGGGACGTCGATGGCTGACCGGCGGACGCAGCTCGCCGCCCGGGTCCGGCGCACGCTCGGCGAGGCACTCGGCGCCACCCGCACCCGGGTCGCCGCGGCGCAGACGGAACTCGCCGCCGAGCGGGACCGGCTGGCCCGGGTCCGGCGGGCCGCGGCGGCCGTGCCGGAGCGGGTCGGCGCGGAGCGGGACCGCCGCCTCGCCGAGATCGACGGCCGGCACGCCGCCCGGATCGCCGAGCTGACCCGCCGGGCGGCCGAGGCGGCGGGGCGGGAGTCGCCCGGGGCCGCGTCCGCCGAGTGGGCGCGGTGGCGGCCGACCCCCGCCGGCCGGGCGGAGCCGCCGGGCGCGCTGCGCGTGGGGACGCTCGCCGGGCCCGGCGCGGACCCGGTGCCCGCGCTGGTGCCGCTGCTGGACGCGGGTCACGTCGAGCTGACCGGGGACGACCGGGCGGCGAGCGAGGCCGTGGTGTCGGCGCTGCTGCTGCGCGCGGTCGGCCGCGCCGAGCCGGGCGCGGTCCGGCTGACCGCGTACGACCCGGAACACCTGGGCGGCGGCCTGGCCGGCTTCGCCCCGCTCGGCACGGCGGGTCTGCTGACCTCCGTCGGCCCGGGCGGGCTGGGCCGGCTGCTCGACGACCTGGTGGAGCACATCCGCCGGATCAACTCCACGGTGCTCGCCGGTGAGTACGCCTCGCTGCGCGAGCTGGCCACCACCACCGGACGCCGGCCGGAGCCGTGGCGGGTGGCGGTGCTGCTCGGCGGCGAGGAGCCGTCCCGGCACGAGCGCGGCCAGCTCGACCGGGTGGTCCGCACCGGCGCGGCGTGCGGCGTACACCTGGTGGTGCGTGGTCTGGCGCTGCCGCCGGACGGCACGGTGACCCGGATCCGCGTGGAGCCGGGCCGTGCCCACCTGGCGGGCGCCCCGCCGGTCGACCTCGACGCACCGCCCCCGGCGAGCCTGGTCACCGAGACCTGCCGCGAGGTGGCCGCCCGGGTCAACGCCGGTCCGGCGCCGACACCCTTCACCGATCTGCTCCCGCCGCCGGAGCGGATGTGGCGGGAGGACTCGGCGACCGGCCTGACCGCGCCGATCGGCGAGGGCCCGCACGGCCGGCCGGTGCTGCTGACCCTCGGCGACTACCCGCCGCACGCCCTGATCGGCGGCCCGTCCGGCACCGGCAAGACGAACCTGATCTTCGCCTGGATCGGCGCGCTCGCCGCCCGCTACTCCCCCGCCGAGCTGGAGTTCTATCTGCTGGACTTCAAGGAGGGGGTGTCCTTCGCCCGGTTCGCGCAGGGCCGGCGCGACCCGAGCTGGCTGCCGCACATGCGGCTGGTCGGCATCAACGTCAACACCGACCGGGAGTTCGGCCTCGCGTTGCTGCGCTTCCTCGCCGAGGAGCTGCGCCGCCGCGCCGACGCGGCGAAGAAGCACGAGGTCACCAAGCTGGCGGAGCTGCGCGCGGTCGACCCGACCGGGCACTGGCCGCGGATCGTCGCGGTGGTCGACGAGTTCCAGATGCTGCTGGCCGGCCGGGACGCGGTCGCCCGCGAGGCCGCCGACCTGCTGGAGGACCTGGCCCGGCGGGGCCGCTCCCAGGGCATCCACCTGGTGCTCGCCTCGCAGGACGTCCGTGGCATCGAGGCGCTGTGGGGGCGGCCCGCCCTGGTCGCCCAGTTCACCCTGCGCATCGCCCTGCCGAAGGCGCTGCGGATCCTCGCCGAACGCAACGACGCGGCGCAGTCGCTGCCCCGTCACCACGCCGTCGTCAACGCCGAGTCGGGCCTGGTCGAGGGGAACGAGGTCGCCCGCATCCCGTCGGCGAGCGACTGGGAGACCTGGAGCGAGCTGCAGCACCGGCTGTGGCGGATGCGCCCGCCGGACGCCGCGCCGGCGCGGCTGTTCGACGGCGACGCGATCCCCCGGCTGGCCGACGCACCGGACTTCCGGGCGCTGTCCGCCCCGGAGACGGGCACGCTGCGGGCGCCGGTGGCACTGCTCGGCGAGATCATCGACGTGCAGGCCCGTTCGGCGGCGCTGCGACTGCCCCGCGCGCCCGGCCGTAACCTGGCCGTGCTCGGCACCCGGGTCGACGAGGCGTGCGCGGTGCTGGACGCCGCCGCGCGGTCCCTCGCCCGCCAGCACCGCCCCGGGTCCGCGCGGTTCTCCATCGCCTGCCTGGACCCGGACGCCGACCCCGCCGCCCGGGCCCTCTACGAGGACCTGGCCGACGACGCCGCCTGGTACGACGAGGAGAGCGTGACCGAGCTGATGGCCGAGACCGCCGCCGGGCTGGGCCCCGCGGGGGCCGCCGGGACCCCGCACTACCTGCTGCTGTACGCGGTGGACGCCGCGGCCGGCGCGCTCGCCACCCGGGTCGGCGGGCGGACGGGGTTGGAGCAGCTGCGCCGGATCCTGCACGACGGGCCGGAGCGGCGTACCCACGTGCTGGCCTGGTGGCGGGGCGTGGCGCGGATGCGCGCCGACCTCGGCGGGCCGGCCGCGCGCACCGACCAGATCGGGGCGTGGGTGGCGCTGGACGCGCACGGCGGGGAGCTGGGCTCGTCGTTGTACCCGGGCACCGGCGGGCCGGACTGGTATCCCCGCCCGTGGCGGGGCCTCTTCTTCGACCGGGCGGTGCACCGCACCGGTCAGACCATCATCCCGTACGGGCCGGAGCGGTGAACGAACCGGTGACGAGCGAGTCGTACGCGGCGCAGGTCCGCCGGCTCGCCGAGCTGACCGAGCGCGTGTCGGCGCAGCGCGCGGAGGCGCACACCTGGTACGACCAGCAGTGCGCCGCCGCGCGACGGGCGGTGGCCGACGCCGGGGACCAGGTGCACCGCGCCGAACGGCAGCTCGCGGCGGCCCGCGAGCTGCAGGAGCGGGTCGACGCCGAGGCCACGGTGCTGTGGCAGGAGCTGCGCGGCCGGATCGGGGCGCGCCGGGTGGGCGGGCCGCCGGGCCCGGTGGCGGGTGCCACCGGGGACCCGGCGCCGATGCTGGCCGCGGTGCGGGACCTGCTGGCCCGTACCGGGCAACCCGGCGAGCTGCCGGGCTCGGTGAACCCGCTGCTGGCGCTCTGCGGGGTGGTCGGCGCGCTGGTCGCGTACGCCCTGGGTACCGCGGCGCGGGCGGCGGGCGACCGGTACGGCGGTGACCTCGCGGTCGGGCTGCCGGTGCTGGCGCTGGTGGTGACGCTGCTCGGGCCGCTGGCCGGCCTGGTGCCGGCGAAGGTGCTCGCCGACCGCCGCCACGCGGTCCTCGGCCCCCGACCGGCGGCGGTGGTCGTCGTCGCCGGCCTGGTGACGACGGTCCTGCTGCTGGCCCTGGCCCCGTGACGCGGGTCCCGGCGTCTAGGCCGGAACGGCGACCGCCTCGCGGAGGAGCCGGCGGACGAGGGTGACCCGGTCGGCGTCGTCGTCCAGCCCGGGCAGGTCACCGACGCGGGTGACCTCGCCGGCGAGCAGCGCCCGAAGGGCCGGTTCGCAGGTGCCGGGGAGGGTGATCGTGCGGTCGAACACCCGCAGCGCCACCTTCTCCCCCACCGGGGTGAGCTGCCAGCGCAGGCCGGGACGCGGGGTGACGCGGCTGTGCGGGCCCAGCGCGTCGAGCGCGGCGGCCTGGGCGAGGGGCCGGATCGGGGCCGGTCGGGCGGCCGGCCAGGCCCGCTGCCGCAGCCGGCCGGCCACCGCCGCCGGGTCGGCCCGCAGCAGCCAGTCCCGCAGCGCCTCCACGGTCTCGGTCAGCTCCGGTTCGATCGCGTCCGGATCGGACACGTCGACACCGAACGGGAGGGTGGCCCGCAGCCGCTGGTCCTCGGCGGCGAGGGCGAGCACTTCCTCGACGAGGGCGTACCGGGTCAGCGCCCGGACGCCGACGGTCAGGTGCAGCGAGCTGGAGTCCTGCGCCTGCGCGCTGTGCAGCCAGCCGCGCGGCAGGTAGAGGGCGTCGCCGGGGGCGAGCACCACGTCGAGCGCGGGTGGACCGTCCGCGGTGGCGGACACCTCGTCGGCGCGGCCGCCCCACGGCTGCTTCTCCAGCGGGTCGGGCAGCACCGGCGGGTGGATCCGCCAGTGCTTGCGGCCGTCGACCTGGAGCACGAAGACGTCGTGGGTGTCGTAGTGGGTGGCGAAGCCCTGGCTGCCGGGTGGGGTCAGGTAGGCGTTGACCTGCAACGGCTGTCCAACGGCGAGGCCGAGGTCGCGGGCGAAGTCGATCACGGCGGGCCAGGTGCGGTGCAGGCCCTGGAGCACCAGGGTGGCACCGCCGGCGTACAGGTCGAGGATCTTCTCGTCGAGGACCTGGTCGCCGATCTCGGCGCCGGCGCCACCGCCGCCGGTGTAGCGCGCCGCCGCCACGAGCGCGCCGTCCTTGGCGACCCGCAGGAACGGGGTACGCAGACCGCGTCGGCTGAGCAGTTCGTCGGCGTCGGCGGGGCTGAGCAGGTCGGTGAAGCCGTGCGGATTGGGCAGTTCGTCGGCGCGGGACAGCAGCGGGGTGCGTCCCCAGTGGGCGGCGGCGAACTTCGCCGGCTCGACCGAGACGCAGCGGGCCAGGGCCTGGGTCGACCCAGGCCCTGCGGCGGTGGACGGAACCGCCGGGCGGCCCAGGCCGCCCGGCGGGTCGAGGTGCGTCATGACGTGCCGCTCAGGAGGCGCTGCCGTCGGCGCCGCCGTCCTGGTGGCCCGGGGTCGCGCCACCGTCGGCCGGCCCCTCGGCGCCGCCGTCGGCGCCACCGTCCTGCTGGCCCGGGGTCGCGCCACCGTCGGCCGGCCCCTCGGCGCCCTGGTCCGCGCCCTGGTCGGCGCCCCGCTCGACACCCCGGTCGGCGGCCCCGTCGGCGCCACCGTCCTGGTGGCCCGGGGTGGCGCCGCCGTCGGCGGGACCCTCGAGGCCGCCACCGCCGGTGGTCGTCATGTCGTCGTCGTTGAGTGCCATGGGTGCTCCCTCGGATGTGCCGCCCCGCCGTGCGCCGGGGTCCGTCGTGCAGCGGGTGGTACCCCACGCCCGATCTTCTCTAACCACACGGTAGACGTCCGGAGTGTCCGGCACGCGCGGTTCGCACCCCGGACCGGTATCCGGTCGGCCCCGCCCGTCGTGGGCAGTGGGCGGGCGGCGACGGTGACAGGATGGTGCGGACCGAGGAGGTGCCGATGACCGACCTGACCGACGTCCCGGCGCTGGAGCCGCTCGACGAGCAGTGGCAGCGGGCGCTGGCGATCGTCGCCCACCCCGACGACCTGGAGTTCGGCGCCGCGTCCGCCGTCGCCCGCTGGACCGGTCAGGGCAAGCAGATCGCGTACTGCCTGGTGACCAGTGGCGAGGCCGGCATCGACGGGATGCCGCCGGAGCGCGCCCGGGCGGTCCGGGAGGCCGAGCAGCGGGAGTCCGCCGCCCTGGTCGGGGTCGACACGGTCGAGTTCCTCGGCCTGCCCGACGGCATCCTGGAGTACGGAGTGCCGCTGCGCCGGGAACTGGCCGGTGTGATCCGGCGGCACCGCCCGGAGATCGTGCTCACCACGAACTTCCGGGACACCTGGGACGGCGGGTACGCGCTGAACCAGGCCGACCACATCGCGACCGGCCGCGCGGTGCTCGACGCCGTGCGGGACGCCGGCAACCGGTGGGTCTTCCCGGAGCAACTGGTCGACGGGGTGCAGCCGTGGAACGGCGTGCGGCAGGTGTGGGCGGCGGCGTCGCCCCTCGCCGCACACGGGGTGGACGTCACCGACACCTTCGACAAGGGTGTCGCGTCGCTGCGCGCGCACCACGTGTACCTGACCGGGCTGGGCGACGGCAGCTTCGACGCCGAGGAGTTCCTGGAGGGCCTGAACCGCCCGGTGGGCACCCGCCTCGGCGTCCGCTACGGCGCCGCCTTCGAGGTGTTCCGCTTCGACCTCTGGTAGGGGCTGGCATGATGCTGGTCGGCACCTCCGGCCGGCGGTACCGCGACTGGTGGCGCCGGACGCGAACGGCCCGCCCCACGCGGTGCGGGGCGAGCCGTCGGGGTGCGACGGTCAGGGCATCATCCGGGCCAGGTCCTTCGGCATGTTGTCCTTCACGTCGTCCCACTGCCCCGGGCTCGTCACGTGCTGGCGCAGGGAGTTCAGCACCACCTGGACGAGGTGCTCCGCGCTGCCCTCCATGTCGTACGTGAACTGTTTCCGAAACTCGAGGAGGAAGTCGTCGCGGTTCAGCTTGACCGGCACGTCCATCGGCTTCCAGCCGTCGAAGTAGATCCCGCGGAGCACCAACGGCAACTGCGCCGCGAACTCCACACTCTCCTGCACCGGCAGCCGGTCGCGCAGCAGGTGCAGCGTTGTGCGCAGTGCGCAGTAGGACTGGTTGCGTTGCTCCTTCGGCCAGCCGTACTCCTTCTCGATGCCCTTGAGGATCAGGTTCGTCTTCTCCGTCGAAGCGTCGATCGCGGACTGCAACTGCTCAGCCATCTCTCCACCCCCGTACGTCGGTCTCCCACCGTCCGTCATCGTCCCGCCGCGGCGGCCCCGCCGGACCGCGCCACTGCCGGACCGGGCTGGCCCGGCCGGCCCGCGGCCGCCGGCTGTCACCGGTCGCACCGACGACGTGCAGGACGGCCCCCCGTCGCCGGTCCGCCACCACCCGAGTGGTCATGACGCCACCTCCGTGTCGGATCCGCGGTCGCCGGACCGACGACCACGAGGCACCCCCATGCTTCCGCCACGCGGGGTGAGGCCGGCTCACCCGGTCAGGATGATCCGGCGTCGAGCAGCCGGGCGAGGGTGGCGGCGTTGGTCTGCGCGTAGTCCCGGTAGCAGTTGTTCATGAGGACGTGCGTCCGTTCGGTCTCACCGGCCAGTTCACGCAGCTTCGGCGCCCAGTCGCGCAGCTCCCGGTCGGAGTAGCGGTAACCGAACTTCTCGTGGATGTCGGTGCTGGTCCACTTGTCGCTGTGCCCGTGGAAGCGCACCACCGCGAGGTCCGCGGTGGCGGCGAGCACCGGGGGCACCGACGAGCGGTGCCCCTGCGGCATGTCCACGCACACGAACGGCAGCCGGTGCCCGCGCAGGAAGGCGAGGGTCTCGTCGGCGTTGGCACCGTCGAACCAGGAGGCGTGCCGGAACTCGAAGACCGGGCGCAGGGGCGCGCAGCGCGCCGCCACCTCGCGCAGGTACTGCTTGTTGTCCCGCTTGATGGTGAACCAGGGCGGGAACTGGAACAGCAGCGCGCCGAGCTTGCCCGCCTCGACCAGCGGGTCCAGGGCGCTGAGGAAGCGCGTCCAGACCTCCTCGTACGCCTGCGGCGCGAGGTCGTCCGGGTAGACGTTCCGCTTCCCCGTCTCCGGCCGCAGGTCCTTGTAGAGCGAGCTGACCTTCGTCGGGTGGCCGGTGAGCAGGCTGAACGCCTTGACGTTGAAGGTGAAACCGGCCGGGGTGCGCTCGGCCCACAGCCGGGCGGTCCGCTCGGCCGGGGGCGAGTAGTAGGTGGCGTCCACCTCGACGAGCGGGAACTGCTTGGCGTAGTACGCCAGGCGCTTCTCCGGGGTGTCCGCGGTCTGCGGGTACCAGCCGGAGTCCAGCAGCGTACGGTCGGTCCAGGAGGCGGTGCCCACCTTGATGTCACCCATGGGTGCAGTCCACCGCGCCCGGGACCGACCGGCAACACCCGCAGGTCAGGCCGCCCGGCGCTCCCGGGTCTGCTTGCACGTCACGCAGGTCGTGGCCGACGGGAATATCTCCAGCCGCTCCACCGGGATCGGAGCCGAGCAGCCCTCGCAGAATCCGTAGGTGCCCTCGTCCAGCCGGGTGAGGGCGTGCTCGTACTGGGCCCGACGGTCCAGGATGGTCCGCAGCAGCGACTGCGCGGTGTCCCGCTCCGCGGTCTTGGTGCCGCTGTCGGCCTGGTCGTCGCCCGCGGTGTCGCCCACCTCGACCAGGCGCAGGACCTGGCTGTCCAGCACGGCCTGCTCGTACTCCGCCGTGAGCTCGTCGTAGCGGGCCCGGAGGGACTGCCGGATCTGGTCGACCTCCGCCTGGGATCGGCCCGTGCCGACCGTGTCGTGGACGAGCATCGCTGCCTGCCTTTCTCCGAAACTCACGGTCCACCGGGGCCACCGGCCCCGGCATGGTCGTCGCCCGCGCGGGCGGATCACCCGTGCTCTGTGAGCCGGGCGAATACCCCGGGGTCCGGTGGATCAAACCGGCGACTTCGCCGGATCTCCGGGCCGGTTCGTGACGTTCCGGGCCCGGCGTCCGCCGGCGCCGTTCAGTCCGGCCCCGCCGCCACGTCGACCAGCGCGGGGTGGCGGGGGTCGTCGACCCGGACGACCACGTCGGCGAACGTGGCCGGGGCCACCTCGTCGGCGTAGCGGGCGTACGCCGGCAGCGTCCACCGCTGCTCCGGGCCGGTGCGCCGGTCCAGGGCGGCCGGGGAGAGCGCCAGGTGCACGGTGACGTCGAAGGGCAGGCCACCGCCGAGCAGCAGCGACCCGCTGACCAGGACGACGCCGCGCTCGGGCAGTTCGACGTACTCGGCGCGGCTGGCGCGGTCGACGTCGGCGTCCCACAGCGAGGGCAGGACCCGCCCCGACCCGTCCGGGCCGGCCGGGTCGAGCACCTCCCGGCGCAGCCCGGCCTCGTCGACCCAGCCCTCGTAGTACGCGTCGGGGTTGGTGCGGCCCTGTTCGAGTCGCACCGAGGCCGGCCGCAGGAAGTCCGCCGCCCGCACGTGCAGCACCGGACGGCCCCGGGCGCGCAGCGGGTCGACCAGCGCACCGGCCAGGGCGTCGGGATCGGCCGCCGGCGGGCCGTCGACGGCCACCCGCAACCGGCCGGCGGCCGTGGTGCCGGCGAGCCGGTCGGCCAGCTCGGTGACGAGATGCTCGGGCGAGATCGGACGGACACGCACGCCGACCATCGTGCCCGGTCGGCCGCCCGCGGCGCCGGCCGGGCGGCGCGGGCCTGACGGCGCAGGCCGGACGGTCGCTCAGCCGCTGCGGTCGATGGTGACCCGGGCGTCGTCGGCGAGCCGGTAGCCGACGCCGTAGACGGTGGTGACCAGCGGGACGTCCACTCCGACCTTGCCGCGCAGCCGGCGGACGTGCACGTCCACCGTGCGTACGCCGGCGTGCTCGTAACCCCAGACGGCGTTGAGCAGCTGGAGCCGCGTGAAGACCCGGCGGGGGTGGGCGACCAGGTGCAGCAGCAGGTCGAACTCCAGGCGGGTCAGCGGCAGGGGCTCGCCGTCACGCAGCACCGACCGGGACGAGGCGAGGATGTGCAGGGTGGGGATGGTCGGGGCGAGCTGGCGGCCCGGGGACCGGCCGGCGGGGACCGGGTCGGGCCGGCGCTCGACGCCGTTGGAACCGGCGGCGGTGATGGTGCCCTCGCCCCGCTCCAGCAGCTCCCGTGCGGCCTCCAGCAGCCGGCGTGCCGGTGGTGTGAGCGCCTCCTCGTTGGCCAGCGGGATCGACAGGGTCACCGTGAGCACCGGCGCGGCTGTGTTCGCGGGACGGCGCTGGCCACCCGGGGGTCGACCGGGAACAGCCGGCTGGGACGTATGCCATCCGGCGCGCGACGAAGCAGGGCTGACCGACATGGTCCTCCTTGGCTGGTCCGGGTATATCCCCACGGCCCGGGACGCCGCTTCATCGATGCTTCCCGGCGCCCGTGCGGGGGTCAAGGGGCGGCTGCGTTGCATGAATGTGACAATTGACGAACACATCGGAGCCGAATGCTCGCTCTGCGTACGAGGCCTGATGATTACAGCAGAGTCGCCGAGATGACCCGATACGGGGGGTGCCCACCCGGTTCACATTCGCCGGAGGCGGTCACGGAGCGTGGTTGACGAACGTGATTCATGCCGAGGTCGGAGGCCTGGTTGCGCTCCCATTTGGACGCTCCGCGTACCGGCGGTGTGACAACCGCGACAGGCCGAGGCACGGCTCGGACCGGTTAGGTTTCCGAACGATTCAGTAGCTGTGAGCGACGAGGACGCGCGCCTCGTCGGGGAGGCGGCATCCCACCCTTCGCAGGGGCACATGCCGGGGCCGGACGGGTCGCCCGGTCGGCCGGCGGGCGCCCGCGCCGCCCGGTATACAGGGGCGGTGGAGGATCCGCTGCCCGAGCAGATGCGCGCCGCCGGCACGGCGCTGCTCGCCGCCCTGGACGGGCCCGCCCGGGCCGGCGCGGCGCACCGGTTCGACGACGTCGCCGCGCGGCGCTGGCTGGAGTACCGCCCGCGACCCCGGCCCGGCGTGTGCCTCGCCGACCTCGACCGCACCGCCCGCAAGGCCGCCCACCGGCTGCTGGCGACGGCGCTGAGCCCGCCGGCGTACGCGCAGGCGATGGCGATCATCGCGCTCGAGGAGGTGCTCGACCGGGCCGAGGGGTGGCGGCGCGGGCGGCACAGCGACGACTACTGGGTGGCCGTCTTCGGCGACCCGGCCCGCGACGACGCGTGGGCGTGGCGGGTCGAGGGGCACCACCTGTCGGTCAGCATGACCGTGGTGGACGACCA
This sequence comes from Micromonospora sp. WMMC415, assembly GCF_009707425.1. Lineage (GTDB taxonomy): Bacteria > Actinomycetota > Actinomycetes > Mycobacteriales > Micromonosporaceae > Micromonospora. The sequence continues at coordinate 4,323,587 of NZ_CP046104.1, forward strand.
GGTCTCCCCCGCACCTGTCTTGTTCGGCGCGAACCCGGCCGCCGTCAGGTGGGCCGGCCACCCGGTGTCGCGTCCCCTCGGTCCGGAGGAGGATCTCGGCCGGGCCCTCCTGGACGCGATCGGCCCCGCCGGCCGGGCCGCGGCGATCGTCGCCGACGAGGCGCCCGCCGACATCGTCAGCGCCACCCGGCCCCGGGTCGACGCCCCGGTCGAGCCGCTCGGCGTGCCGGCCGACCGGCTCGGTCCCACCGGCCGGGCCCTGCTCGACCAGCTCGTCGCCCTCTACCTCGACCGGCTCCCGCCGGAGCTGGCGATCCGGGAGGCGCGCCGCCTCACCGGCTCACCGCTGCACTTCGCGTGGGCGGGGCCGACCCGTCCGGGGCAGCGCCACTACTACCGGGTGCAGGGCGACGACCTGCTGATCGAGTACGACAACACCACCGACGACGGCAACCACGCCCACACCGTGCTCCGCCGCCCGGCGAGCGACTTCGGCGAGGACGTCCTGGCCGCCCACCACGACGCGGCCCACTGACTCCCGTCAGGCCGGCCTGGTCGCCTCGATGAGGAAGCGGCGGGCGTGGGCCACGAACGGACCCTCGGCCTCGATCCGCCGGTGCAGCCGGGCCAGCGCGGGCCGGTGCCGTGCGACGTCGAACCCGGGCACGGTCCAGACCACCTTGCGCAGGAACCAGACCACCGCGGCGACGTCGTGGAACACCGTGCGCAGGGTGGCCTCCCGCAGGTCCACCACGGTCAGGCCGGCGGCCGTCGCGGCGGCCACCGTCTGCTTCGGGTGGCGGTCGGCCGGAGGGGGCAGCGGGCCGAGGATCGCCTCGCTCAGCTCGCGTACGGTGCCCGGGCCGATCTGCTGGGACAGGAACGTCCCACCCGGCCGCAGCACCCGGGCGGTCTCCCGCCAGTCGGTGCGGACCGGATGCCGGCTCACCACCAGGTCGAAGGACGCGTCCCCGAACGGCAGCGGCGCGTCCGGCGCCACCGCCACCACCGTGGCGCCGACCCGGCGCAGCGTCCGGGCCGCAACCGGCACGTTCGGCGGCCACCCCTCGGTGGCGACCAGCAGGCGGGGCGGTGACGGCACCTCCGCCAGCACCTCTCCGCCGCCGGTGTCCACGTCCAGCGCCGCGTCCGCGACCGCCATCCGGGCGGCGACCAGGCGCGCGTACCCCCAGGGCGGCCGTTCCTCGGTCGCCCGTCCGGCGAGCCAGTCGAACGCCCAGCCGCCCACCGGGGCCGTCGCCCCCTCCGCGACCAGGTCGTCGAAGCGTTCGTCCGTTGCCACCCGGGCAGCCTGCCCGGCCCGACCCCGACGCGGCAACGGAGATTCAGGGGCGCGGGCGGACGATCTCCACGGTGGAGCCCGCGACGCCGCCCAGGGCGTCGAGGGTGGTGGCCTCGGCACGGCCGGCCTCGAACTGGCGCATCAGGCGGGCCCCCAGGGCGACGCCGTAGCCGCCCACGGCGAGGGCGACCAGCTCGGTGAGGAGCAGCACGACGCTGGCACCCCGCTGCGGCGCGTCCGCCCGGATCAGGCAGGCGATCAGGAACAGGCCGGCCATCGCCGCGTTGACCAGGTTGAACGTCGCGGCCGTCCGGCGCGTGCCCCCGCCCGGGACGTCCCACAGGTCGATCATGCCGGCGACGGTGGCCAGCGCGGCGGCGACGAGCGCCGCCACGGCCGTCCAGTACCCCACCTCACCGAGGAACGCCGGCCCCCCGATCACGTCGGTCAGGTCGAACACCGTCGCGCTCACGAAGAGCCCGAACGGGAACGTCACCAGCATCGGTTGGATCGGGTGCCCCTGCACCCGCAGCCGGCTCTGCATCGCTTCTCCCCAGGTCGCGTCACGTCACCAGTCAAGGGTGCTACCCGGGCGCACCCGGGACGAAACGACGCGGTCAGCTCTCCCGGGGGCGGGAGACCGTGCTCACCAGCCGCTCGGCGACCTCGCGCAGCGGGATGGCGAGCGAGGTGGCGGCGCTGCGCAACACCTCCAGGGCCTCCTCGGCCCGGCAGCCCCGCTGGGTCATGATCACGCCGATCGCCTGGCCGACGACCCCGTCGCCGAGCACGGTGGCGTCCAACTGGCCGGCCTCGGCGGCCGAGCGGGCCCGGTCGCGTACGGCGGCGAGCAGCAGCCCCGCGTGCTCGGCGATCAGCATGGCGATGAGCTGGTGCCGGGGGGTGAGCGCGTCGGTGGCGCCGGCGTAGAGGTTGAGCGAGCCGATCACCTGCTCGTCCACGTCGACCTGGGCCGAGATCACCCCCCGCACGCCGAGCTCACGGGCCCGCGCCGTCCAGTCCGGCCAGCGCGACTCGCGGCCCAGGTGTTCGGAGACCACCATCTCCCGCCGCCGGATCGCCTCCATGGCCGGCGAGTCCGGGCCGTGGCGCAGGTCGTCCAGACCGGCGAGCCGGGCGTCGGACGCCGCCACGCCGGCCGGTTCCCCGGCGCGCAGGGCGGTGAACCCGCACCAGCTGACTCCCGCGACCGCGTCGCAAGCGATCCGAACCAGCACGTCCAGCGCCTCGTCGAAGTCGTCGACGCCGATCAGTCCGGCGGTCAGCTCCCGCAGCAGGGCGGCGGTCTCCAGTACGCCGAGCGTCTCCGCGACCGGCTCCCGCATCTCGAGGTTCACCGGTCTTCCGCCCCCGTCGCGACGGCGCGCGACATCGCGCGCCCCACCGGGGCCGTTCCCTGTTCCATGGTCCTGATCTCTCCCGACTCTCCGGACCCGGGCTACTACCCCGGTGCCAGGTGTCGAAACGGCGCAAAAGGGTGCTCTTCCGGTGTCCCTCGTCACCGGAAGAGCACCCCGGGGCGCGACTACCGGGAGGCGGAGCTGAGCCGGCGGCCCACGGAGGCGATGAGCCGGTCCAGCTCCGAGCCGAACGGGTTGTCGTGGACCAGGTACGTCCAGGTGGCGCTCGGCCGGACCAGCTTGGCCTCGTCGGGCACCCAGGTCTCGTCGAACTCGGTCTCGGTGAAGGTCTCGATGGTGCGCCGCTCGATCTCCGGCACCAGGTCGTTGAACGCGGGCACGGCGGCGCGGTGGAACTCGTCGAGCGGGTCCAGCCGGCCCAGGGCCCGCAGGTGCACCCCCTCGCGGACCTCGGACAGCTCGGCGAGGTGCTCCGCCCAGAGCCGGTCGAGATGGAAGAGGGCGATCGACCGGGCGACCCGGGCGAGCAGGTCCTCGTCCATCTCGCCGGCCTTGTCGGGCACCTTGTCCAGCAGCATCAGTGCCGCGACGTCGGTGGTCAGCAGCCGCTCACGGCGCTCGGCGAGGGCCTTGCGCTGCTGCTCGACCACCACGCTGTAGCGCCACGTGTTGCGGTGGATCTCGTGGTTGACGCCCTCGGCGACCCGCTGGGCGTGCTCGACGGCGTAGTCGACCTGCGGGTCGGTGACCAGGCCGTCGGCGTTCATCCGGGGCGACGCCGGCACGGTGTCCCCGGCGTGCCGGACGACGAGGTCGTCCTCCAGGCTGACGAAGAAGACGGAGCCACCCGGGTCGCCCTGCCGGCCGGCCCGCCCGCGCAGCTGGTCGTCGACCCGGCGGCTGTCGTGCCGGCCGCTGCCCATCACGTACAGGCCACCCAGCTCGGCGACCCGGTCCCGGTCGGCCTGGTCGCTGCCGCCGAGGCGGATGTCGACACCCCGGCCGGCCATCTGCGTGGAGACGGTCACCGCGCCGTACGCGCCGGCCTCGGCGATGATCGCCGCCTCCTCGTCGTCGTTCTTGGCGTTGAGGACCACACACGGCACGCCGGCCGCGTTCAGGCCGGCGGCCAGCCCCTCGGACTCCTTGACGTCGAGGGTGCCGACCAGCACCGGCCGCCCGCGCTCGTGGTTGCGCCGGATCTCGTCGATCAGCGCCTCCTCCTTCTCGGCGCGGGTCGCGTAGATCCGGTCCGACTCGTCCTCGCGGATGCACGGGGTGTTCGGCGGGATCACCGCCACCTCCAGGCCGAAGAACTCCCGGAGCTGGTCACCGACCAGCACGGCGGTGGCGGTCATCCCGCAGACGGTCGGGTAGAGCCCGATGTACGCCTGGACGGCGATCGTGCCGAGCACCTCCCCCTCGGCGGTGGCGTCCAGGCCCTCCTTGGCCTCCACGGCCGCCTGGAGACCGTCGGGCCAGCGGCGCCGCTGGGCGACCCGGCCGCGCATCTCGTCGATCAGCTCGACCGTGCCCTCGCGGACGATGTAGTCCACGTCGCGGTGCAGCAGGGCGTGGGCGTGCAGCGCCACGTTGACCGCCGAGAGCTGGGCGACGTTCTCCTCGTGGTACAGGTCGATGCCGAGCTTGGCCTCCACGGCGGCGAGGCCGGCGGCGGTGAAGGCGACACTGCGGCCGTCCTCCGCGACGGTGTAGTGCTTGCCCTTGCGCAGGCCGCGCACGAGCGCGGCGGCGGTGTGCGCCGGGTCCTGCTCGCCGGCGACGGCACCGGCGAGGACCATCGGCACCCGGGCCTCGTCGATGAGGATCGAGTCGGCCTCGTCGACGATCGCGGTGCGCAGCGGCGGCTGCACCCGGTCGTCGATGTCGGTGACCAGCTGGTCGCGCAGGTAGTCGAAGCCGGCCTCGCTCACCGAGACGTAGGTGACGTCGCAGGCGTAGGCGTCGCGCCGCTCCTGCGGCGTGGAGGCCTCGTTGACCCAGCCGACGGTGAGGCCGAGCAGGGTGTAGACCGGCTCCATCCACTGGGCGTCGCGGCGGGCCAGGTAGTCGTTGACGGTGAGCACGTGCACCGGTCCGTTGCCCACCCGGACGTGCCCGTACGCGGCGATCGTGGCGGTCAGGGTCTTGCCCTCACCGGTCGCCATCTCGGCGACCTTGCCGGACAACAGCGCCATCGCGCCGAGCAGCTGCACGTCGTACGGCCGCTGGTCGAGCCCGCGGCGGGCGGCCTCCCGGCCGACCGCGCAGATCTCCTCGTAGCCCTCGGCCTTGCCGGCGGCCTCGGTCAGCGCGGCGTCGTCGAGCGCCCGCAGCTCCTCCTCGCGCGCCTCGATGGCCGGCAGCAGCTTCTCCAGCGGCCCCAGTTCCACCGTCGTGCCGGGCCGCTGGAGGAACCGGCGGAACCTGCTCTTCAACCGTTGCGACACACCCATGAGCGGCAACGGTACGCGACCGGACCGATCTCTTGGGTCCCCGCCCGCCCGGGTGTCGCCGCCGATCCCCGAATCTCCGCGATCGTGCCGTTACCGCCCCGGCACGTGCCGCCCGGCGCCCGAACCGGCGACCGAGGGTGCACGATCGCGGAGCGGAGCGGGTCGGGTCGGTCAGCAGGTGAAGACGACCTGGAGTTCCTGGCGGCGGCGGTCGGCCAGATCGGTCAGCAGCGCCGGCGCCTCGTCGAACGGCACCACCGCCGAGACCAGGTGCTTGCGGATCTCCTCGCCGTACGCGCGGAGCAGGTCGATCGTCTCCGCGCTCAGCCGCTCCCGGTCCCAGGTGGGGGCGAGCCCCCGGGGCACCCGGCCGATCTGGGCGCAGCGCAGGGACAGCCCGTTGTGGTGGAACTCCTCGCCGAACCGGACCGCGTCCGCCCCGGCCTGGTAGAAGGCCAGGTCGATGACGGTGCCCTGCGGGCGGAGCAGGCGCAGTGCGAGCTGCATCGCCCAGGCCTGGCCGCGGCACTGGAAGACCACGTCGGCGCCCCGGTCCCCGGCGGTGTGCGCCCACCGGGTCTTCAGCACCACCGCCGGGTCGTCCGCCTCGGGGTCGAGCGTCTCCAGGCCCAGCGCCTCGGCGACCGCCCGGCGCTGCGGCGTCGGGTCGAGCACGACCACCGAAGCGGCGCCGTGCCGCTTGGCGAACAGCGCCGTGAGCAGCGCCACCACGCCGCTGCCCACCACCGCGACGCGCCGGCCGCGCACCCCGTCGTCCAGCGAGCGCACGTCGGTGCCGTGCACGTCGGCGGCGGCGTGCAGGATGCCGTTGGCGCAGATCGGCCCCATGTGGGCGACGTACACGCCGAGCAGCGGGTCGAGGTCGTCGGGCAGCGGGACGAACCGCTCCTTGACCGGGTCGGCGACGTAGCCGGTGCGGTGGCCGTACGTCATGGCGCCCACGGTGCCGACGGCGACGGCCGGGGTGGCGCTCTCCACCACCCGCCCGACCTGCATGTAGCCGAGCCGGGTCACCGGGTACGGGGTGCTCGCCGCACCGGGCTCGAACAGGCCGAGGTCGGCGTTCCAGGTCACGTTCAGGTAGGGGTTGGTGGCCTTGACGAAGCTCAGTTCCGTGCCGGCGGAGACGCCGCTGTAGAGGGTCTCCACGCGGAAGGTGCCCTCCGACAGGGGGGCGGCGTCCTGCTCGACCAGCTCCACCCGCCCGGGGGCGGTGACGGCCACGATCCGGTCACGCATCGACGCTCACCCCGGCCACCAGGGTCGGCGTGGTATCCGGGGCGGTCAGCCGCACCGTCCGGCCGGCGCGGGCGGAGTCGGCCACCGCGACCGCGAGCCGCTGGGTGCCGAGCGCCTCCGCGTACGGGACGCGCACGTCGTCGCCGACGCCACGGACGGCGTCCACGAACGCGCGGTCCACGGCCACCCGGGCGGCGTCCGGGTCGGCGGCGAACACCCGCTCGCCGTCGGCGTCGCGGACCACCAGGCCGTCCTCGGTCAGCGCCAGGGCGAGCCCGTCGGCGAGGATCTCCAGGCCGGCCCGGTGCTTCCAGCCGAGCACACAGGCGGCGGTGAGGGTGCCGACGGCGCCGCAGGCGAAGCGCAGCGCGGCGGTGGTCACCGAGTCGATGTCGGCGCCGTCGACCGGCGGCGGCGTGCCGTTCCCGTACGCGGTCACCTCGGTGACCTCGCCGACCAGGACGCGGACCAGGTCCAGCACGTGCGCGGCCTGCTCGACCACCGGCCCGCCGGAGTGGTCGCGCCGCGACCACCAGGCCACCGGGGGCACCTTGTCCAGCCAGGACCCGGCGACCATCCGCACCGGACGGTCGGCGAGCAGCTCCCGGGCCTGCTCGACGACCGGCAGGTACCGCCAGTGGTGCCCGACGCCGGTGAGCAGGCCCCGCTCGGCGACGAGGGCGGCGATCCGCTCGGCGGTGCCGAGATCCACCGCCACCGGCTTCTCCACGAACATCGGCACGCCGGCGGCGATCACCGCCTCCTCCGCCGGCCCGTGGGCGAACGGCGGGACGCAGACGTACACCGCGTCCGGGCCGGCGGCCAGCAGGTCGGCGACGCCGGTGAAGGTCGGGACGCCGTACGTGCCGGCCAGGGCGGCGGCCGCGGACGGCACCACGTCGGTCACCCCGAGCAGCTCGGCGTCGTCGAACCCGCTCAACACGCGGGCGTGGCGCTGTGCCACCCCGCCGGCACCGATCAGTCCCACCCGGCACGTGCGCATCTCATCACGCCTCTCCACGACGTTTCAGTGTCCCGCGCCAGCTCTCCCCCCGGGTGGGCGCAATCAAACGTTCATCCCCCGGGAACGCGTCGTCAGCACTTGCGTGATCATCCTGTTAGGCATGATCCGGTTAGCACGAGGGAGGTAGTGGGAAAACCAGTACCGGTTTTTCCGCCACGATCAGGGGGTGCCTGTGCGGAATTCGGAAACGATCGTCTCACCGGTGGTGGAGGCCTGGGCCACCTACCGGACGACGTCGGCCGCCGACTGGCCGGCGCGGCGCCTGCTGCGCGCCAAGGGAGACACCCGGGTCAGCGTGGTGCTGCCCGCCCGCAACGAAGAGGCCACGGTCGGTGCCATCGTGTCGACGATCCGAGAGCACCTCGTGGACCGGGTGGCCCTGGTCGACGAGCTCATCGTGGTCGACTCCCGGTCCACCGACCGGACGGCCCAGGTCGCCCGGGCCGCCGGCGCCGAGGTCGTCAGCCAGGACGCGATGACCCGCGGCCTGCCGCGACTCACCGGCAAGGGCGACGCGCTCTGGGCCGGGCTGGCGGCCGCCGAGGGCGACGTGGTCGCGTTCGTCGACGCCGACCTGCGGGAGTTCCGTCCGCACTTCGTGACCGGGCTGATCGGCCCGCTGCTCACCGACCCGTCCGTCGACTTCGTCAAGGGCTTCTACCACCGCCCCCTGGTCGGAAAGACCGGTGTGGAGGCCGACGGCGGGGGCCGGGTCACCGAGCTGATGGCCCGCCCCCTGCTGAACCTGTTCTGGCCGGAGCTGGCCGGCTTCGTACAGCCGCTGGCCGGTGAGTACGCCGGTCGCCGGGACGTGCTGGAGCGGGTGCCGTTCGTCTCCGGGTACGGGGTCGAGACGGCGATGCTCATCGACCTGCTCGACCTGGTGGGCCTGGACGCGCTCGCCCAGGTCGATCTCGGTGAACGCAAGCACCGGCACCAGGACACCGCGGCCCTGGGCCGGATGTCCGCGCAGATCCTGCTCACCGCCTGGTCCCGGCTCCAGCGCCGGGGGTGGGCGGCGCCGGGGGCGTTCCCCGTGGAGTTGCTCACCCAGTTCCGGCGCGGCGGGTCGGAGGCCCTTCCGAACCTGGACCGGGAGATCGTCGTCACGGACGTGTCCATCGAGGAACGTCCCCCCCTGGCCGAGTTGCGGCACCGGGTCCCCCGGCGCCGGATGGCGGCGGCGTGACGAGCCGGGCGCACCGCCCGGTCGGTGGTGGAGCGCGGGGCCCGTACACCCCCGCCGAGGGGAGGGACCGCGCATGAGCCTCACCGTCCTGATGAACGCCGGCCCCTGGCTGTCCGTGCCCCCGCCCGGCTACGGCGGCATCGAGAACGTCATCGCGACCCTGGTGCCGGAGCTGCGGCGGCTCGGCGTCCACGTCGTGCTCGCCTCGGTCGGCACCAGCACCCTCCCGGTCGACGAGATGCTCTCCGTCTTCCCCGACGGGCAGTTCCACGCACTGCAACGCCCGTACAACCAGGTCTGCGGGATCTCCCAGGCGCACCTGAACGGCGTGGTGCGGGAGCTGCACGCCCGCGACGACATCGATCTGGTGCACGACCACGTGGAGGCGGTCGGGCTGGCCACGCTCACCGCGATGGGGCCGGACGCCCCACCGGCGCTGCACACCCTCCACTGGGACCTGGCCAAGCACCCCGAGCTGTACGGCAACGTCGACGGCGGGGACCGGGTCCGGGTCAACGGCGTGTCCGCCTCGCAGCTGGCCCGGGCGCCGCGCGCGCTGCGGGAGCACTCGGTCGGGCACGTGCACCTGTCCACGCCGCTCGCGGTGGACGCGGACCGCCGGCCCGCCGCGCCGAAGGGCGACTACGCGGTCGTCCTGGGCCGGATCAACCCCGGCAAGGGGCAGGACCTGGGCGCCCGGGTGGCGCAGCGGGTGGGGGTCCCGCTGGTGCTCGCCGGCCCGGTCGGGCCGTATCACCGGCCGGAGGACCTGGCCGCGGCCGGCGAGGAGGCCCGGCAGAACCCGGACGTGCGGTTCTTCCTCGAGCAGGTGGCCCCGCACGTCGACGGCGACCTGGTCCGCTGGGTCGGCACGGTGGCCGGGCGGGAACGCGACGACCTGCTGGCCGGCGCCCGCGTTGCGCTCTTCCCGCTGCGGTGGGAGGAGCCGGGGGGTACGGCGGTGGTGGAGTCCCTCGCCCTGGGCACGCCGGTGGTGTCCACCGCCCGCGGCTGCCTGCCCGAGCTGATCGACCACGGCCGTACCGGGCTGCTCACCACCGACGAGGAGGAACTCGGCGACCTGCTCCTCGCGGCGAGCCTGATCGACGAGGGTGAGTGCCGCCGGGAGGCCGCCGCCCGGTTCACGCCGGCGACGATGGCGCAGCGGTACGTGGCCCTGTACGAGCAGGTCCGCCAGCTCGCCACCGCGCCCCGGCTGCAACCCGCCTGACGCGCCGCGCCCGGCCGTCCCCACCGCAGGGGGCGGCCGGGCGCGTTTCGGCCCCGGTGTGACGGGTACCGCCCACCGGTGACGGTCCCGCCCGCCCACGCGCGCGCTCGGCGGAACCCGGCCGAGGGCCAGCCGCCGGTGCGCCGGGCCGCCTTCGCCATCGCCGTGGTCTTCCTGGTCAGCGGTCTGCTCGGCTTCGTGCCCGGGGTCACCGAGAACTTCGCCGACCTCCGGATCGCGGGCCACCAGTCGGGGGCCCGGCTGCTCGGCGTCTTCGAGGTGTCCGTCCTGCACAACCTCGTCCACCTGCTGTTCGGTGTGGCCGGGCTGGTCCTGGCCCGGTCGGTCCCGACCGCCCGGATGTACCTGGTCGGCGGCGGGGCGATCTACCTGGTGCTGTGGCTGTACGGCCTGGCGGTGGACCACGGCAGCGCGGCGAACTTCCTGCCGGTGAACAACGCCGACGACTGGCTGCACCTGGTTCTCGGCGCCGGGATGGTCGCGCTGGGCACGTTGGCCCCGCGCCGCGCCCGCCGGTGAACGACGCGCCCGGTGACCCCGGTCTCGGTCCGGTTTCGCCCTGCTCAGGCGCGGGTAGTTCGCAGGTTCCGACGGACGGGAGGCGAGGGCCGCATGCCGAGCCGGATCACCTGTGAGGTGCGCGACTGGGCGCCGGTGACGGTCGTGCGGCTGTACGGCGGTCTCGATCTGGGCAGCATGCGCGCGGTGCGTACGGTGCTGGACCGGTGCCTGTCCACACAGCCCGACGCGCTGGTGGTCGACCTGGCCGGTGTCACCGTCCGCGACCGGCTGGCCCTGTCGGTCTTCGCCACCACCGCGCGCCGGGCGGCCGACTGGCCGGCGGTCCCGATGGTGGTGTGCGCCCCGCCGCCGGAGGCGGCGAGGTGGCTGGCCGAGTCGACCCTGGCCCGGGTGCTGCCGGTACGGCAGGACTGCGCCGAGGCGACCCACGAGGCCCGGCGGGCCGTGGCGCCCCGGCTGCGCACCCGGCTGGAGCCGGTGGCGGAGGCCTGCCGACTGGCCCGCGAGCTGGTCGGGGACGCGTGCGCCCGGTGGAACGTGCCGGGGGCGGCCGGGCCGGCGTCGCTGGTGCTCAGTGAGCTGGTCGGCAACGTGGTCCGGCACGCGCACACCCCGATGCAGGTGACGCTGACCCTGCGCCGCCCGTACCTGCACGTGGCGGTGCAGGACGGCAGCCGTAGCCCGGCCCGTGCCGGGCGGCCGGACCTCCGGGCCGAGGGCGGGCGGGGCCTGCTGCTGGTCCGGGAGCTGGCCGAGCGCTGGGGCTGCGTGCCGGCCGGTGCGGGCAAGGCCGTCTGGGCGACCGTGGCCGCCAATTAACCCCAAATTACCGCTATAGCCTTAATGGTCGCTCTCGCCTGGTTTCATGGGCAGAGGCGCGGGTAGGCGCGCCCGGTCCAACTGTCGTCACGGCGGGGTGATGCTTCCAATGCCCAAGCGGGTCACCACGGAACCACGCGACCGGGGTCCGGCGATCCTGGCGCCGGCGCGCTTCGGCGGCTACCCGGGCCAGCTGCGGCCGGCGCTGCCCGGCAGCAGGCTGACCCGGTGGCTGCGCACCACCGACCACAAGCAGATCGGTCTGCTCTACCTGCTCTCCTCGTTCGGGTTCTTCCTGATCGCCGGCCTCCAGGCGATGCTGATGCGCGCCGAACTGGCCCGGCCCGGCCTGCAGTTCCTGTCCCCGGAGCAGTACAACCAGCTCTTCACCTCGCACGGCACGATCATGCTGCTGCTGTTCGCCACCCCGGCCGCGTTCGGGTTCGCCAACTACATCGTGCCGATCCAGATCGGGGCGCCCGACGTCTCGTTTCCCCGGCTGAACGCTCTCGCCTACTGGCTCTACCTCTTCGGCGGCCTGATGGTGATCGGCGGATTCCTCACCCCGGGCGGTTCGGCGGACTTCGGCTGGTTCGCGTACAACCCGCTGAGCAGCGTGGAGCACTCCCCCGGTGTCGGTGCCAACATGTGGGTGATCGGCCTGGTGCTCTCCGGACTGGGGACCATCCTCGGTGCGGTGAACCTGATCGCCACGATCCTGACCCTGCGGGCGCCGGGCATGACCATGTTCCGGATGCCGATCTTCACCTGGAACATGCTCTTCGTCAGCCTGCTGGTGATCCTGGTGTTTCCGCTGCTGGCCGCAGCGCTGCTGGCACTGGCGTCCGACCGGATCCTGAACAGCCACGTCTACGACCCGACCACGGGCGGGCCCATGCTGTGGCAGCACCTGTTCTGGTTCTGGGGGCACCCCGAGGTCTACATCATCGCAGTGCCGTTCTTCGGGATCATCACCGAGATCATCCCGGTCTTCGCCCGGAAGCCGATCTTCGGCTACACGGGTCTGGTGCTCGCCACCATCGCGATCACCATCCTGTCCATGGCGGTCTGGGCGCACCACATGTACGGCACCGGCCAGGTGCTGCTGCCGTTCTTCAGCATCCTGAGCTACCTGATCGCCGTGCCGACCGGGGTCAAGTTCTTCAACTGGATCGGGACGATGTGGAAGGGGCAGATCACCTTCGAGACACCGATGCTGTTCGCCATCGGATTCCTGGTGACGTTCCTGCTGGGCGGACTGACCGGGGTGCTGCTGGCCAGCCCGCCGGTCGACTTCCACGCCACCGACACGTACTTTGCCGTCGCGCACTTCCACTACGTCATGTTCGGCACGGTGGTGTTCGCGCTATTCGGCGGCTTCTACTTCTGGTGGCCGAAGATGACCGGCCGGCTGTTGGACGAGCGGCTGGGCAAGGCGCACTTCTGGACCATGTTCATCGGCTTCCACGGCACCTTCCTGGTGCACCACTGGCTGGGCGGTGAGGGGATGCCCCGCCGGTACGTCGATTACCTGGAGAGCGACGGGTTCACCACCCTCAACACGATCTCCACGATCTTCTCCTTCCTCCTCGGAGCCTCCACTTTGTTCTTCATCTGGAACGCGTGGAAGTCCTGGCGGTACGGGGCGATGGTCAACGTGGACGACCCCTGGGGCTTCGGCAACTCCCTCGAATGGGCGACCACCTGCCCGCCGCCGCTGCGCAACTTCGACCGGATGCCCCGGATCCGCTCCGAGCGGCCCGCGTTCGACGCCAAGTACGGCCAGCTCGTCGCCGACCTCGGCCGCGACCTGCCGCAGCGCGCCACCCGGCCACCCCAGGAGTTCCGTGAGGAGTTGCACATGGAGAGGCACGTGCCCGAATCGCCGAGCGCCGACGGTGCGGTGGCCGGTCCGCGCGAGGCGATGGCGCATCACCCGGCCCCGCAGTCCGGCGCCCGGCCGATCGAGGTCCCCGAGCCGGAGGAGGTGCGCCGGCCCAGCTTCGAGGAGACCGAAGAGGCGGAGGAGCCCATCCTGGGCGCGCGGCGCGCACCGCAGGAGAACGAACGGTGGCGCCGCCCCGGCGGCCACCCCGACGACACCACGGAGAAGTAACCGACCGCACGAGGAGGGGGCCGGCGCTGTCGCGTCGGCCCCCCTCGTGCGGTCAGTCGCGGGTCGGGGGGAGGCCGGCGGCGGCGAGCGAGCGGCGGACCGCGGGCTGCACCCGGGTCAGCCGCAGCGGTACGCCGGTGCGGGCGGCGGCCTCCTGGCCGGCCATCAGCGCGGCGATCCCGCCGGCGTCGAAGCCGGCCGCGCCGACCAGGTCGACCACCACCTCGGTGGGTTGGCCGGTCATCGCCTCCAGCATCGCCCGGCGCAACTGGTCGGCGCCCTCGCGGTCGACGTCCCCGCCGACCTCGACCACCACCCGGTCGCCGTTCTGCTTCACCGAGATCCTCGTCTTCACCGCGTCGGCCTCGCCGGCGCCGTTCTGCCACGGCGGCGGCGCGTCGGCGAGCATCGCCTGTCGCAGCCAGGTCAGCGCCCGGGACAGCAGCCGGGAGACGTGCATCTGCGAGATGCCGAACCGGGCCGCGATCTCGGCCTGGGTCTGGTTGCCGTAGAAGCGCATGGCGAGGATCCGCCGCTCACGCCAGGGCAGCCGGTGCAGCAGGCCGCTGACGGTCACCCGGTCGTCCACGGACTCCAGGGCGTTGTCGGACTCCCCCACCAGGTCACCGAACTCGGCCGAGCTCTCCCCGCCCACCGGGGCGTTCAGCGACGCCGGGCTGTACCCGGCCGCCGACTCCAGCGCGGCGAGGATCTCCTCCTCGGGCGTCTCCAGCCGCTCGGCCAGTTCCGCCACGGTGGGGGCGCGGGACAGCTCGCTGGTCAGCGCCGCCGTCGCCTGTCCCACCTCGAGGATCAGGTCGCGCAGCCGCCGGGGAACGTGCACGCCCCACGTGCGGTCGCGGAAGTGGCGTTTGATCTCGCCGACGATCGTGATCGCCGCGTACGCGGTGAACGAACCCCGTTCCGGGTCGTACCGGTCCACCGCGTTGACCAGCCCCAGCCGGGCCACCTGCTCCAGGTCCTCCAGCGGTTCACCACGTCCCCGGTACCGGCGCGCCAGTCGCCCCGCGAACGGCAGCGCGAAGCGGACCAGGTCGTCGCGTGCCTCCTGCCGCCGTTCGGGCGGCAGTCCCTCGATCCGTGCCGCGTACGCCAGAGCCGCCGCGTCGAGGTCTTCGAGGCCCCGGTCGGTAGGTGGCGGTGTGCTTGTGGTGGTCTGTCCGAACATCCGCGCCTCCCTCAGGAAGGTCCCCCGCCCGGATTTGGGAAACCGGTCGTGCGCGTGGTGGCACCACGCACCGGGCCGGAAGTGGGTTACGTGACTGGGACGCCAGCGGGCGACGGCGCCGCACTGCACGGCGTGATCAGGCCGTCGCAGCCAGCGGTGTTCCCGCTCCGTAGGTACTCAATCACGGGACCCCGGGTTCGCGAGGATGTTTCGGTGTGCCGGTCTCAACAGACCAGAAGGCCCTGGTGGGAGCCGCTGTCGCGGAGCGCTTCCAGGGCCGCGCCGACGCTCATCGCCGGCGGTGTGGGCAGGTCGTACGGCTGCGCCCGCAGCACCTCGGTCGCCCGGCGGGTGGGCACCGAGGTGACCGGGTACCCCCGGGCCGCCGTACGGTCCAGGGCGCGCCGGCGGCGGCCGAAGGCGGCCACGGCCAGCCACTGCGGCAGCCCCGCGAGGGCCGGTGACCGCAGTCCCGGCGGCTCGGGCAGGACGTCCACCGAACTGAACGGCTCGCTGCCGGCGAGCCACCACTCCACCCCCTCCACGCTGCGCCGGGTGGCGTTCTCGCACCAGTAGGGCACCATTCCCGCGCGGACCACCTGCCACGGGTCGAGCAGCCGGCCGCACTCGACGACCAGGCGGTTGCCGGTCTTGCCGGCGGCGCGCAGCCAGCGCCGGTACAGGTCGGCGGTCGCCGCGCTCAGCGCCGCCGGTTCCGGGACGAGCACCCGGTGCAGCGGGTGCCGGTGCGCGTCGGCCCACTCCCGTACGGCCTGGTCGAAACCGGACTCCACGCCGTGCTCGGCGGGGCGTGGCGGCTCGACGACCTCCGGCGGCGTCCAGCGCATGCCGTCGCCGCCCGCCGAGCGGAGCACCTGGCGCAGCGCGTGACTGTCCGGGTGGAAGTCCACCGGGTCCAGCCCGCTGCCGGGGCAGCCGACCTGGAAGCTGTGCCCGGGTGCGGAGTCGAGCACCGGCCAGGTGCGGGCGTCGCGGAACAGCAGCACCGGCGCGCCGGGCTCCAGGCGGTCGGCCAGGAACCGGACGTACGCGGCGGGCAGCCGCCGCCACCGCGCGGCGAGCGAGACCGTGGCACCGGCGAGGGCGCCCCGGCTGGCCGGGCAGTGCACCTGGCGTACGTGCAGGTCGGGGTTGCCGGCCAGCAGCCGCGCGGTGAGCGCGGCGCCATGGTCGAGGGCGGCCTCCGGGCGGTCCACCGCGCCCTGCGCCCAGTGCACGCTCATCTCGAAGCTCGCGGGCAGCCACGGCACGCCGAGCGCCACCGCGAGGTGGGCCGTTGCGCCGTGCGGGGAGCCGAGCAGCAGCCCCGGGTACCGGCGGCACGGGTACTGGTCGACGAACCAGCGGGCGACCCGGTCGGCGTCCACCTCCGCCGTCTGGCCCACGGTCAGCGCGACCCGGCCGGCGGCCCGGGTCACCGCGGCCCGCCGTACCGCCTCGGGCGCGCCGGTGAAGCGCGACAGCGGGCCGGGGTGGCCCAGGTCCGCGCAGTCGGCGCCGCGCAACGCCCGGGCCGTCGCCCCGACCAGGATCCGGGCCGCGCTGCCGGCCGCCACGACGCGGTCGCCGGCCAGGCCGGCGCCCTCAGCCGTGAGCCCCGCGCGCACCTTGTGCACCGGCCCTACCTTGCCTCGTTCGCTCACCACGCGGCCCGGCTTCCCGTCCCGATGCGGTTCAAACGGGGCATCCCAGACCGCTCGGTCGTAATCCCGCGATCTCCGGCGGATCGCCGGTCCGGGTCGGCTACCGGCTGCCGTACCCGGCAGGTGCCGGCTCTCCCACCGGGGCCGCTTCCGTGCCGATGCCGCCAGACGACACGGCGACACCGCATCGGGACGGGCGGCACGGATGCCGTCGAGCCGCCCCGACGGGGCAGGCCGGGCGCTGGTCGCACAGATCGGGTGGCTCGACCGGCCAGCCCGACCCGTGCCCGCGAGAAGCCGCGCCCGCCGCCCGCCGATGGTGCCCGGAGGTTAGACGAGGTCCTCCACGGCCAGCCCGGCGCCGAGCACCCGGTCACGGACCCGACGGGCGGCGTCACCCCCGGCGAACACGGCGCGCAGGTCGGCGAACGCCGGCTCCGGCGGGGCGGGCGACACGGCCGGGTCGACGACGGCCTCCACCACGCACGGCCGGTCGGCGGCGAACGCCTCCTCCCACGCCGCGCCGACCAGATCAGGCCGGTCCACCCGGACGCCGTGCAGCCCGAGCAGGCGGGCCCAGCCCGCGTACGGCACGTCGGGGCGGCGCCGGGACAGGTCGGCCGTCGGCCCCCAACCGCCGCCCATACCGGAGTGGTCGCGGTTGTTGAGGACGAGCACCACCAGGCGCGGATCGGGCCACTCCCGCCAGTGCTGGGAGATCGTGACCAGCTCGGCGAGACCGTTGAGCTGCATGGCGCCGTCGCCCATCAGGGCGAGCACCGGCTGGTCCGGGGCGGCGAGCTTGGCGGCGACCGCGTACGGCAGGGCGCAGCCCATCGACCCGAGGGTGCCGCACAGCTGCGCATCGACGCCCGAGGGCAGTTCCACGTGGCGGGCGTACCAGTGGAGGACCGAGCCGACGTCCACGGCGATCGCGCCGGTACGCGGCACCCGGGCGGCCAACTCGTGCAGCACCAGCTGCGGGTTGACCGGCTCGGCCGGCGCGGCGGCGCGCGCGGCGGCCTCGTTGCGCCACCGGTCGACGGAGTCCTCGACGGTGTCCCGCCAGGTCGCGTTCGGCCGGTCGGGCACCCGGGCGAGCAGCGCGCGCAGCGTCTCGGCGGCGTCGCCGACCAGCGGCACGTCCACCGGGTAGCGGGAGCCGATTCGGCGGCCGTCGATGTCGATCTGGACGGTGCGGGCCTGCCCGGGCATCGGGAAGTAGTCGGTCCAGGGGTCGTTCGTGCCGATCATCAGCAGCGCGTCGCAGCCACCCATCAGCTCGGCCGCGGCCGGTGTGCCGACCTCGCCCAGGACCCCGGTGTGGAAGGGCAGCCGCTCGTCGAGCACCGGCTTGCCGAGCAGCGAGGTGGCCACGCCGGCGCCGAGCCGGTCGGCGAGGGCCACGATCTCCTCGGCGGCGCCCCGGCCGCCCTGCCCGACCAGGATCGCGGTGCGCCGGGAGCCGCCGAGCAGGTGCGCCGCGGCCGCCAGGTCCGCGTCGCGGGGCAACACCCGGGCCAGCGGCTCGCCGGGCGTCGTGGTGACGACGACCGACTCGGGCAGCAGGTCCGGCACCGCGGCCTCCTGGACGTCACGGGGCAGCACGACGCAGACCGGGCTCCGGGTGGCCGCGGCGGTGCGGAACGCCTCGTCGAGGAGGCCCGGCACCTGCGCCGGGGCGCGCGCGTACCGGACGAACTGGTTGCACACGTCACCGAAGAGCCGGCTCAGGCCGATCTGCTCGTGCGCGCCCCCGAGGGGCCCCCGGACGTCCTCGCCGACGATCGCCACGACCGGCTTGCTGTCGAGCTTCGCGTCGTAGAGCCCGTTGAGCAGTTGGACCGCGCTGGGTCCGTGGGTGGCGAGGCACACCCCGATGCCGCCGGTGAACTTGGCGTGTCCGGTGGCCATGAACGAGGCGGTCTCCTCGTGGCGGGCGGGCACGAAGGCGGGGTCCCCGCCCGAGGCGTCGAGCGCCTCGACCACCGGGGCGATGGCCGCCCCGGGGTAGCCGAACGCGCGCGGGACCCGCCAGGCCCGGAGCCGTTCGACCACCAGGTCGGCCGCCGTACGCTCAACCATCGCCCCGGCCGGGGGTGCCGGCGTCGACGTAGCGCAGCACGGCGCCCACCCCGTCGGTCAGCTCCGGCGCCTCGTCCGGGCCGAGCACGGTCAGCTCGGCGTCGGTCCCGACCAGAGCCCGCACCAAAGCGGCGTCGGCGCGGACCTTCGCCGGGTCGCGTACCGACATCGCGGCCAGCTGCTGCGGGTCGGTGGCGATCTCGGTGGGCTCGGGTCCGATCCACAGCTCCCCGTTCGCCGACGGGTCGTCGACGATGAGCATGTTCTCCACCTGGTTGCGCTGCAACGCCGACACCACCGCGTCCAGCCCGGCACCCACGTCCTCCTGCATGCCGAACCGGTCCAGGGTGGCGGTGATGCGCTGGTCGGCGACCTCGGCGATGGTCTGCACCGTCAGGTCGTCCAGGAGGGTGTCGTCGGCGCCCCTGGCCCGGGAGCCGGCGTCGGTGCGGACGAGGACGTCCTGCCAGCGGTCGGGCATCTGGGCGGCGATCACGCCGGTGGCCCGGACGTCGCCGGCCACCACGACCACGTCGGCGCCCACCTTCTCGGCGAGCTGCACCGTCGCGGCGGCGACGTCGCCGGCGTTGTGGTGCCACGCCTCCATCGCGGCTCGCTGGTACCGCGACTGCGACCACCCTCCCGGGTTGACCCGCCGCAGTTGGAAGTCCTCGCGGCCGGTGACCGCGGCGCGCCGGGGAACGCCGCCGGCGCTGACCGCCATCGCGTCGGCGCCCTCCCGGTTGGCCAGGACCCGCACCCAGGCCACCTGCTCGCCGCGCTGGGCGAGCAGCGGCATCACGTGCGGCAGCGGCGCGAACGCGGCGAGGTCGCGCAGCGGCGGGGCGGACAGGTACTCCGACAGCGCCACCCGGCCGTGACTGGCGAACACCGCGATGCCGTAGTCGCCCGGCATCGGGTCGTGGCCCCGTACGACCCGTTCGATCGCCTCGATCGACGCCAGGTCGGCCCGTTGCTGCTGAAGTCGGTCCCGCAGGGCGCGCCAGCGCAGGTCCAGCGCCGGGTGGGCGTCCTCGGTGTCGGCGGACGCGTCCAGGTAGACCGAGCACCACGGGCCCGGCCGGTCGTAGAGCGGGCGCAGGAAGGACAGCTGCATGCTCGACCCCTTTCCAGCTCGGCCCTGCGCTTACCCATGCCGTCCGGCTTGTCACCTGAACCGCTCGGTGGGGCGTGACCTGCGTTCATTCACGTCGTTCAACTGGCCGGGCCGATACGATCGGTGAACGGAACCGGACTCTGGGTGGTGGCGATGGACAGCGACCTGCAAACCCCGCGGATCGTCCACCCGACGGCGCGGATCGTCACCGGCCGGGTCGTCCGACTGCTCGAGGGCTACCCCCGTGAGGTGCGGGTGGGTCAGCCGGTGCTGGTGGTGGTGCTGGCCGCGGCCGGAGTCGCGGGGTTGCTGGTGGCCCTCGTCCGCACCGTCCTGTCCGCCGGCTCCGGGGGCGCGCGCCGCCGTTTCAGGGACCTGAAGAAGGGCCCGGAGTACCTGGTCACCCCGGTCCGCCTGCGCGACACCGCGGGGCGGCTCTGCGAGGTGGAGCTGCACGGGCACCTGCCGCAGAGCGCCCTGCACCCGGCGGACCACGTGCAGGTCACGCTGCGCCGCCAGCGCGACCCCGACCTGCCGCCGAAGATCGAGCGGATCGTCAACCTGACCACCGGGCAGCTGCTCACCCCGCGTACCGCGACGATCTGGTCGCATCTCGGGCCGCCGCTGCTGCTCCAGGCCGCACTCGGCGCGCTCCTGCTCGCCGCCGTCGCCGCCTGCTCCGCGCTGACGTGAAAGGAAGGGCCCCTTGTTAACGCCTGGCGTTGTATAAGGGTCCCTTCCTAACCGCGGGGGTTTCGGCCTGCCGGCCGGGCACCACATGGCCGAGGAGGCGCCGGAGCAGCTCGCCACGACCCTGGCGGCGTTCCTGGCGGGGTGACCGCGCCGGGGGTCAGCCGACGGGGGCGGCGTCCCGGGCCGGAGCGGGGGCGTCGGCGAGCAGGCCCCGGCGGCGGGCCCACCGCTCGAAGACCAGGGTGGCGAAGGGCGGCACGGCGCAGAGCAGGGCCACCCCGGCCGTGAGCAGGCGCCACCGGCGCAGCCGGGCCACCGCGAGCACCAGAACGCCGTACGCGACGAAGAGCGCGCCGTGGATCGGACCGAAGACCTGCACGCCCAGTTCGTTGGCCGGCGGCCCGTACTTCACCGCCATGCCGGCCAGCAGGCCCGCCCAGGAGATCGCCTCGGCGATCGCCGCCACGACGAACAGCCGGGTCACCCGTTCCCGCATCGTCACAATCCCACCCCTTCCGCCGGGCCATGCTAGCCGCGCCGACTGTGCCCGCCGGGCGCGAAGGGGCGGCGCGCGACGGGGATCACGGAGCCCCAGGGTGGGTAGAAGAGGACCGATGGGTCTTCCCCCACCGGTACCGGCATGCGAACTTAGGGGGAACCAGCGGTGACAGGGTGGTGACCATGGGCGAGGATGTCGGTGCGCGGACCTTCAGCCGTGAGGATCGGGCCCGGTACCGCGACAAGGTGCGCCGCTGCCTCGACGTCTTCGCCGAGATGCTGCGGGAGTCGCGGTTCGACGTCGACCGGCCGATGACCGGGCTGGAGATCGAGCTCAACCTCGTCGACGACGGGTCGATGCCGGCCATGCGCAACGCCGACGTCCTCGCCGCCGTCGCCGACCCGGACTTCCAGACCGAGCTGGGCCAGTTCAACGTCGAGATCAACGTGGCGCCCCGGCGGCTCGCCGGGACCGGCACCGCCGAGTTCGAGGAGCAGGTACGCGCCAGCCTCAACGCCGCCGAGGCCAAGGCGCGGACGGTCGGCGCCCACATGGTCATGATCGGGATCCTGCCGACGCTGCGTCCGGAGCACCTGACCGCGGCGACGCTGTCGGCCAACCCCCGCTACCGGCTGCTCAACGAGCAGATCTTCGCGGCCCGCGGCGAGGACCTGCGGATCGCGATCAACGGGGTCGAGCGGCTGGCGGTCACGGCGGACACGATCACTCCGGAGGCCGCCTGCACCAGCACCCAGTTCCACCTCCAGGTCAGCCCCGCCCAGTTCGCCGACTACTGGAACTCGGCGCAGGCGATCGCCGGTGTCCAGGTCGCGCTCGGCGCGAACGCGCCGCTGCTCTTCGGCCGCGAACTGTGGCGGGAGACCCGGGTCCCGCTGTTCGAGCAGGCCACCGACACCCGCGCCGAGGAAATCAAGGCGCAGGGCGTCCGTCCCCGGGTGTGGTTCGGCGAACGCTGGATCACGACGGTCTTCGACCTGTTCGAGGAGAACGTCCGCTACTTCCCGGCGCTGCTGCCGATCTGCGAGCCGGAGGACCCGGCCGGGACGCTCGCGGCCGGCGGCGTGCCGGCCCTCGCCGAACTGCGGCTGCACAACGGCACCATCTACCGGTGGAACCGCCCGGTGTACGACGTGCTGAAGGGCCGGCCGCACCTGCGGGTGGAGAACCGGGTGCTGCCGGCCGGGCCCACGGTCGTCGACACGATCGCCAACGGCGCCTTCTATTTCGGGCTGGTCCGGGCCCTGGCCGAGAGTGACCGGCCGCTGTGGTCGCAGATGTCGTTCAGCGCCGCCGAGGAGAACTTCACCTCCTGCGCCCGGTACGGCATCGACGCGCAGGTCTTCTGGCCGGGCCTGGGGTACCTGCCGGTCACCGAGCTGGTGCTGCGCCGGCTGCTGCCGCTCGCCCACCACGGACTGGACCGCTGGGGTGTGGCCCCGGAGGAGCGGGACCGGCTGCTCGGCATCATCGAGAAGCGCTGTCTCACCGGCCGCAACGGCGCGAGCTGGCAGGTGGAGACGCTGCACCGGCTGGAGTCCGCCGATCACCTGGACCGGCCCGCGGCGCTGCGCGAGGTGGTCCGCCACTACGTGGACCTCATGCACAGCAACCGGCCCGTCCACGAGTGGCCGCTGCCCTGACCGTTCCCGCCCACATTCAAGCAATCCGGAAGACCATCGCCGGCCCGGCCCGCCCCATCATGAAGGCTCACCGTCTGTAACGCCTGAGGAGCCTTCCGTGACCCAGACCGACCGGCTCAGCGGCCCCCGCGACGCCACCGATCCGATCCGGCTGTCGGCCTCACCCCACGCCACGTCCCTGTTCGTCAACGGCCACGTCCCGCGCCGGCGCGGGCTGCTCATCCTGCTCAGCGTGTTGGGCGGCTTCCTGCTGACCGTGGTCTGGTCGGCGGAGTTCGTCGATCAGACCATCGGCCACAACGTCGCCGACACGCTGCTGGGCCACGATCCCACCGAGACGCCGTTGACCGGGATCGTGTCCGGGGTGCTGTTCGCGTTCGTCTCCGGCATCGCGGGCACCTTCACCGCGTGCAACATCGCCGCGTTCGGCGCCATCGCTCCCCTGGCCGGCTCACCCGGCGGCCGGCTGGGCCGCTTCCTGGCGCCGCTGCGCCCGCTGGGCTGGCTGGCCGTCGGCATGGTCGCCGTGTCCGCGGCGTACGGCGCGGTCGTCGGTCTCGTCGGGACGTCGATGCCGCAGTTCTCCACCGCGCAGAACACGCCCGGGTCCCTGTCGCCGCGCAGCATCCAGTCCATGGTGGTCTTCGGCCTGATCGGGCTGACCATGGTCTACCTCGGCCTGGCCGCCCTGAAGGTGGTGCCGGACCCGTTCGCGCGGATCTCCCGCCGCCGCCCCAACGCCCCGCTGGTCTTCATGGGCGCGCTGGTCGCCGGGTTCCTCATCGGACGGCCGTACCCGCTGTTCCGGCAGATGTTCCGGGACGCGGCGGAGAGCGGGAACCCGCTCTACGGCGCGGCGGCGTTCACCCTCCAGTCGATCGGCAACATCGTCATCATGGCGGTGCTGTTCCTGCTGCTCGCCTGGTTCGCCGGGAGCCGCCTGCAGGCCTGGTTCGCGGCCCGTCCGGCCCGGCTGGCGGCGATCACCGGCGCCGCGTTCCTCGTCGCGGGCGCCTTCACGTTCCTGTACTGGGACGTCCGCCTGCTCGCCCGCCGCGAGATCATCCCCTGGTACCCGACCGCACCCTGGACGTGACGGGCGACGGGCGGGACCCCGACGGGTGGCGCGGCGGCTTCCGACCACCGCACCCCGGTGTGGCGCGGCGGCTGCGGCCGCCGCGCCACCGGTCGGCGCGGTCAGCCGGTGCCGCAGGAGACCGTCGGCCAGGTCCAGTTGCCGTTGTGCTGGATGGTCACGCCCCAGTTGTTGCCGTTGCCGTTCGGCCGGGCGGTCAGCACCTGGGCGCTGGGATAGCTCGCGCTGATGTTCCACGTCGCGATGATCCGGGCGGGCGACGGGACGTTCATCGTCACGGTCCAGGCGGTGGCGCCGGACACCGACACGTTGAGGTTGTAGCGGTCGCTCCACTGCTGGCCGGCGGAGAGCGTCGCGGTGCAGCCACCACCGCCGCCACCGCCGCCACCACCACCGCCCAGCGTGATGTTCGAGCTGCCGCTGCTCTGGTATCCCTCAGTCGCCATGATCATGTAGTTGTGGCCGCCGAGGTTCATCCCGTTGCGCGCCCAGGCGTCGAAGTGGTTGCCGCTGGTGATGGTGCCGCCGGTCCGCTTCGACTGCCGGACACTCCAGAACTGCTTGAACGTCGCGGTGCCGATGATGGAGGGGGCGTTGTAGCGGGTCGTCTCGTAGATGTCGTACGTGCCGCCGTCGCTGGTGACGGTTCCCTTGTACGTCCCGGTGGGTTGGTAGGTGCCCCAGTTGTCGACGATGTAGTACTCGACGAGCGGGCTCGTCGTCCAGCCGTACAGGGTCAGGTACGCGTTGCCGGACGGGTTGAAGCTGCCCGAGTACGTCACGCTGCGGCGCCCGCCGGTGCTCCAGCCCTTGCCGGCGACGAAGTTGCCGGTGTTGCGCCACGAGGTGCTGTAGTTGCCGCCGGAGCCGAGTTCCATGGAGACGGTCCCGGGGCTGTCGGTCCAGAACGAGTAGAAGTAGCCGTCGTGGGTGCCGGTCTGGTTCGAGGTGACGGCGGCGCTGGCGGCACCGGGCAGCATCAGTGCTGCCGCGACCAGGGCCAGGGTGCAGGCGGCGCCGACGAGCAGCCGGAGGTGGCCGCGCCTGCGGCCTGGCGGGTTGGCGGGGACGTCGTTCATGCGCTCTTCCTCCTTCGGGAAGGCTGGCGGGGGCCAGGCAGCGCGGTGCGACCGGGCGGGGCGGTGGGGCAACCGCCGCGCGCCCGGCATCGCACGACGCGGCAGGGGTGGGGGCCGGTCGCCGTGCGGTGGGCGACCGGAGGCCGGGTCACGGCGGCGACCCGGATCGACAGATGTCGAGGTCCGTCGATGCCGAAAGTATCGACCGGCGTCGCAACGCAGTCAACAAGTCCCGGAAATGTTTCGGAAACGACTCCGGAGTCATTGACCGCCCGAAGGCGCTTCAGCACGGTGAACTGCCGCCCGTCCGCCCGCCGGGATCGACCGGGCGCCATCCACCAGAGCGGACACGGCCGCGATTTCCGGAAGTGTTCCGGACCTGACTCGCGGCTCGGCGCAATCAGTGGCTGCGGAGGCAGCTGACGCGGCCGGGCGGCTCGATGTCGAGCCACCCGGCCGACCCGTCGAGTACGGGCACGTGGTGAGTCAGCGAAGCTGGCGGCCCGGGCGACACGATCCGGGCTCCAGCCGGGTTCGCCCGAGGCTCGGCAATCAACCGCGGTTCTCTCCTCGCCGGGGCAGCTTCCAGTCCGGCCGGACGAAGTGGCAGGTGTAGCCGCCGGGATGCTTCTCCAGGTAGTCCTGGTGCTCCGGCTCGGCCTCCCAGAAGGGGCCGGCGGGGCCGACCTCGGTGACCACCTTGCCCGGCCACAGACCGGAGGCGTCGACGTCGGCGATGGTGTCCTCGGCGATCTCCCGCTGCTGGTCGTCGGTGTAGAAGATGGCCGACCGGTAGCTCGCCCCCACGTCGTTGCCCTGGCGGTTCCTCGTCGTCGGGTCGTGCACCTGGAAGAAGAACTCGAGCAGGTCCCGGTAGGTCAGCTTGTCCGGGTCGTAGACGATCTCGATCGCCTCGGCGTGGGAACCGTGGTTGTAGTACGTCGCGTTCGGGACGTCCCCGCCGGTGTAGCCGACCCTCGTGTCGACCACGCCGGGGCGTTTCCGGATGAGATCCTGCATCCCCCAGAAGCAGCCACCGGCCAGGATCGCCTTCTCCGTCGTGTCGGTCATCGCTCCCCTCCCCTCCCCTTCCGTTGCCCACCACGTCAGGACGGCCCTACGGGCCGAACGTGAAGACGTACGCGCGGAAGCCGACTTGGCCGGTGACGAGGCTCAGCAGGTGGTCGTCCCGGGACGCGCCGTCGACGAGCCGGACCATGGCCGCCCGGTCGAGGTGCGCGACGCTGTCCGCGTCGACGTCGGCGCCGCGCTCGCCGCCGATCGGCTCGCCGTCGAGCAGCACCCGGACCTCCGCCCGGCCGGTGGGTCCCGGGTCGACGACGAGGTTCACCTCACCGGCGTTGAAGGGCAGGGCGAGTTCCCCCGTGCCGCTGACGAGTTCGACGTACTCGCCGCCGCTGAGCCAGTCGCCGGTCACGGTGAAGGTGCCCGGCACCCCCCGGTCGGCGCCGACGTACGTCTCGGGCGTGATCCCGACGTAGGAGGGCTCCCCCACCTCGGCGAAGGCCGCCGCTTCCGGGCTGACCGGCGGCAGCCCGGTACGCGGCGCCCGGACCTCCAGCAGCCGCCGGATCTCCGACTCCACCCGCTCGTACGCCCCCTCGCCGACCCACCGGTCGACGAGCCGTCCCTCGGCGTCGAAGAGGTACTTCGCCGGCCAGGCGTCGTTGCGGAGGATCCGCCAGAACGTGAAGTCGTTGTCGAGGGCGACGGGATAGGTGAGGCCGTGGTCCCGGACCGCCCGGTCGATGTTCGCGGCGTCCCGGCCGAACTCGAACTCGGGGGCGTGCACACCGACCACGGTCAGGCCCAGGTCCGCGTAGTCGCGGTGCCACGCCTTGACGTAGGGCGCGGTGCGGATCCAGTTGACGCAGGTGTACTCCCAGATGTCGACCAGGACCACCCGGCCGCGCAGGTCGTCGGGGGTCAGCGGCGGCGAGTTGACCCACCGCTCGACGGTGATGGGAGGAAGCTGCAGGGCCATCTGCCTCATCCGGCTGCCAGGTCGACGGCCGTGGCGCCGACGATGGCCCGGTCACCGTCGTTCTGCGCGTAGCCGACCACCATGGCGCGTCCCGGGTCGAGATCCGCCGGCACGTCGAGTTCGACCCGTCCGCTCCCGGTGTCCAGTCTCGTCGCCGTGAAGGCGCGCACCACGGCGTCCTGCCGCAGCCGCCGCCCGGCGTTCTCACCCCGGGGGACGTCGTTCTCCAGGCCCCGTTCGACGACGGCGACGTTCACCATCCCTCGCTGCGGCGGCCGGTCGACCTGGTAGTCCACCGTCACCCGGCGCCCGCCGCCCCCGTCGGCGGCCGCCACCGACAGCGTGACCGGCGTGACGGCCGGCGTCTTCAGGGCGTACGCGATGGCGTCCGAGGCCTGCCGGCGGTCGGAGCCGACGAACTCGGTGGTGCCGTTGACGATCATCTGCGGCGTGTACAGCCCGCCCGAGCCGAAGGCCCGCGCGTAGTTCTCCTGCCGGCGGGTGTACGCGGCGGCGCCGAAGGGGTCGGGCCAGCCCAGGTGGTCCCAGTAGTCGACGTGGAAGCCGAGGGCGTAGACGGGTCGCCCCCGTTCCCGGGCGTCGCGGTCGATCTCGGACAGCGCCGACTCGGCCGGAGGACAGCTGTTGCAGCCCTGGGAGGTGAACAACTCCACCACGGCGAAGCCGGCCTGGGCGCTACCCGCCCCGCTGCGCGATGTGTCCGTCATGGCGCAACCTCCTCAGGTCCCTCCTCCTTGCGGCCCTGGCCTTCCCCTTCCACCCGGGACCATGCGCCCGCGTCGCCGGACCGCGGTCGCTGTCACAGATCGGCGCCGGCCGGAAGGCGGCCAGGTGGAAGGAGTGCGACCAGGACCTGAAGTCCTACGCCCCGCCGCCGTCACCGACGAGCTCGCCGCCCGGCTGCTCACGCAGCTCGGGGCGCCGGCGACGGCCGTCAGCCGGTTTCGGCCATCGTCGAGAGGCGGCGGGCGAGCCGGCCGGCGGCCTCGCGCAGTTCGGGCGGCTCCAGCACCTCCGCGTCGAAGCCCAGCCGGGCCACGTGCACGGCGAGCCAGTCCAGGTCGTCCCCACCGAGGACGAGCACGCACCACCCGTCGCGGTCGTCCTCGACGCGCCCCACCTGGGGCGGCACGAACTCCCGTACGCGGTCCGGCGGGGCGTGCACCCGGACCCGGCCGAGATACCGGTACGGCGCCTCGGTCACGGACCGGTGCACGTACGCGACCGGGTCCGGATGCTCCCGCGGCCGGAAGCGCCAGGTCGTCGCCACCACCTCGCGCATCCGGTCCAGCCGGAAGGTGCGCCAGTCGTCGCGGTCGACGTCCCGGGCCATCAGGTACCAGCGGCGGCCGGTGGTGACCATCCGCACCGGTTCGACGGTGCGCTCGCGCTCCCCGCCGTCGCGTCCGGCGTACCGGAACCGCACCCGCACGGTGTCGCGGCAGGCCCGCGCGAGTGTCACCAGCAGCTCCGCGTCGATCTCGATCCCGGGGCCGACCAGGGTGTCGGTGGCCCCGTGCACCGCCCGCACCTCGGCGCGCAGGCGGGACGGCATCACCTGGTCGAGCTTCGCGAGCGCGCGCAGCGCCGCCTCGCCCGCCCCGGCGACCGTGCCTCCGGACGCCAGCCGCAGGGAGACCGCCGTCGCGATCGCCTCCTCGTCGTCGAGGAGCAGCGGCGGCAGCCGGGTGCCCGCGCCGAGCCGGTAGCCGCCGCCGACGCCCGCCGTCGCGTGCACCGGGTAGCCGAGCGCGCGCAGCCGCTCCACGTCGCGGCGCACCGAGCGGTCGGTGACACCCAGCTGTGCGGCGAGCGCGGAGGCGGTCCACGACGGCCGCCGCTGCAGCAGCGCCAGCAGTCGCAGCACCCGCTCGGTCGTCCGCTCGACGGTCACCGGTCCATCGTTGCACCGATCTAGGAATGATCCTGTCCGCTATGGCGGGCAGGCTGGGGCTGGTGTACCTGCTCCGCGACCTTTACCTGCACACTGACCGACAGACCTGACAGGAGGCGAGCTGAGATGGCCCGCGACGTCCAGATCACTTTCGACTGCGCCGACCCGGCCGGCTTGGCCGCGTTCTGGGCCGAGGCCCTCGGCTACCAGGTGCAGCGCGCTCCCGACGGCTTCGAGTCGTGGGACCAGGCACTGGAGGCGATGGGCGTGCCGCCGGAGCGACGCAACGACGCCTCGGCGTTGGTCGACCCCGAGGGCGCCCGGCCACGGCTGTTCTTCCAGCGCGTGCCGGAGGGCAAGCAGGCCAAGAACCGCGTACACCTCGACGTGCGGGCCGCGCCCGGGCTCGCGGGCGACGCGCGGATGGCGGCCCTGGAGGCGGAGGCCGCGCGGCTGGTCTCCCACGGCGCCACCCGGCGCGAGCGCCACGAGCCCGCACCCCCGCTCGGGACCGGCCACATCGTGATGGCCGATCCCGAGGGCAACGAGTTCTGCCTCGACTGACCCGACGCGCGGCGGCGGGTCAGTGCCAGTCGCTGATCCGCACGTCGCGCGGGTCGGGGGCGCCTTCCCCGGTCTCGAGGAGCTGCTTGAGGCTCATCAGGTAGGTGCCCCACTTGGTGCTGCAGTGGTTCATGAACTCGACCGGCTCACGCCAGCCCTCGTGCCGGAACAGCACGATCGTGTACTCGCCGTCCTGGCGGAGGTCCCACTGGATGCTGGTGCCGATCCACTCCTCCGGGCCGTCCACGACGTCCCAGCGGACGAGGCGGCCCGGATCGAGCTGGGCGACCTTCATGTCGAACCCGCCCGGCCGGAACCGGAACTCGATCACACCGCCGAGGTCCGTCTGTCCCGACGTCTTCTCGGTCCACCAGCCGGACAGGCCGTCCAGGGTGGTGAGCGCGGCGTACACCTGCTCCGGCGAGGAGCGCTCGACGCCGATGCGGTGAAGGATGTCTGCCATCTCCGTGATCCTGTCTACTCGTTCTTGCCGGTCTCGTCGGTCGTGTCCGTGTCACGCTGGATCGTCTCGGCGATGCGCTTGATGCGCCGCAGGCGGCGGTCCCAGGCGGTGCCGACGTCGGCGAGCTGGGCGACGGCGCGGGCGAGCTGGGCCTGGTCGACCCGGAACTGCCTCTCGCGGCCGGCGGCTGTGGCGCGCACCAGGCCGACGCGGTCGAGGACGGCGAGGTGCTTCGCCACCGCCTGCCGGGTCACCGGCAGGCGCTCGCTCAGGCTGGTCGCCGTCCCGCTGCCCTCGCTCAGCAGCAGGTCGAGCATCCGGCGGCGGGTCGGGTCGCCGACCGCCGACCAGAGGTCGTCGTCCACCAGCACGCTCATGCCGCGACCTTCGCGGCGTACGCCGGCAGTCGCGACAGGAAGTGGTCCCAGCCGCTGACGTGGTCGGCGTGCTCGGCGGCGACCTTCGCCTCGTCCCAGCCGCGCTCGCGGAAGCCGCTCTCGGTCATCCGCAGGAGCGTCCCGTCGCCGTGGGGTTCGAGCTCGAAGACGACCAGGAACGAGTTGCCCTGGGCGGCGGTCTCCCCCTCCGCGTGGGTCCACCGGAAGGAGAAGAGCCGCGGCGGCACGGCGTCGACGACGGTGAACTGCACCCAGGTGCCGCCCTGCGCGGGGTTCCCGAAGCAGATCCGCCCCGCTCCGCCGGGCACGGCCGGGTACTCGGCCTCGTCCGGCCACCACTCGCGCAGGTGCTCGGGACTGCTCACCACGTCGAAGACGACCTCGGGTGAGGCGTCGATGTGGATCTCCCGCTCGATCGTTCCGTACTTCATACCGGTCACCTTTCGCAACGTTTGGTTGCGCATCAAGCTAGCCGATCCGCCAACCTAGCGCAACCGATGGTTGCTCAATGAGCGTCGGCCACCGCCAAATCGGATCGCCGCACCCGACGCGTCGTGCGATCGTTGCCGGGTGCCTCAGCCGAACTTGCGCACCGACCGCCTGCTGCTCGTCCCCCTCGCCGACCGGCACCTGGAGCTGGAGGTCCAGCTCGACTCCGACCCGGAGGTGCTGCGCTACCTCTACGGCCGGGCGCGGTCCCGGGACGAGGTGGTCGCGTCACACGCGCAGCGGATGGCCCTCGCCGACACGGTGGACGGCCTGGGCTACTGGACGGCGTTCGGCACCGACGGCGGGGCGCGCGGCTCGACGCCGCCGGCCAGCGAGGACGAGGGCGACTTCGTCGGGCTGATGATGCTCCCGCCGGCGCACGGCCCCGACCAGCCGGACGACCCCACGGTCAGCGACCTGGGTTACCGCATCCTCCGTCGCTGCTGGCGGCGGGGCCTGGCCAGCGAGGCGTCCCGCACGCTCCTGCGGCACGCCTTCGACACCGTCGGGCAGCGCCGGGTGATCGCGCAGACCATGGCCGTGAACGCCGGCTCCCGGGGCGTGATGGAGGCCGTCGGCATGCGGTACGTGCGCACGTACTTCCCGTCCTGGGACGACCCGCTGCCGGGAAGCGAGCTGGGTGAGGTCGAGTACGAGATGACCCGCGAGATGTGGCAGGCCCTCAACCCCGGTGACCGCGAGCGGGCGGAAATCGGCTGACCCGGCGCGCCAGGCACAGCCCGGTGGTCAACCGCTGCTCGACGACACCGCCGCGCGCGTCGACGAGGTCGGCCAGGGCGCGGTGCAGGCGGGACCGCTGCTGCTCGGGCAGCATCCGGTGCGGGGAGAAGGTGGACAGCAGGGTGAGGTAACGGGCGGTGTCGTACGGCACCACCGTCACGACCCGCTGCTCCTCGACGTCGATGAACCACGGCGAACCACGCAGTTCGTCCGGGTGGAACACGCCCGGGTGGCGGGTGTTGACCGGCCGTCCGGGCTGGTCGGCGATCTCCGGCGCGTGCTGCAGGTACACCGCGTCCAGCTCCGCCCGCAGTCGTGCGTCGACGAAGCCGAAGTCGTGCCCGAAGACCGCGAGCACCCCGCCCGGCGCCAGCGCCTCGGCGGCCAGGC
The DNA here is from genome assembly GCF_009707425.1 of Micromonospora sp. WMMC415. Classification (GTDB taxonomy): domain Bacteria; phylum Actinomycetota; class Actinomycetes; order Mycobacteriales; family Micromonosporaceae; genus Micromonospora. The sequence continues at coordinate 4,354,958 of NZ_CP046104.1, forward strand.
GGCTGCGCCGGGTTCGGTCGACCCAGTGCCAGGCCTGCGCGCTGGCCAGCAGGTCGACTCCGCCCGGCGGCGGGGTCCAGTCCTCGAACCGGCTGACCACCACCGACACCAGGTCGTCGCCGTCGAAGCGGCGGGTCAGCAGCGCGGCCATCGCCGGGTCGGGTTCCACGCAGGTCAGCGGTACGCCGAGGCCACGCAGCAGCGCCGTGCCCTTGCCCGTCCCCGCGCCCGACTCCGCCACGGTCCTCGGCGCCCGGCCCGCGTACGCGGTGATCAGGTCCAGGATCTCCGCCGGGTAGCCCGGCCGGACGTCGTCGTAGGCGTCGGCGACCTCGCCGAACACCCGCCGCTGCTCCCGTGGCGCCGTCATGGGTGGACCCTACCGACGGCGGCGCGCCACCGCCCAGACGGGACAGACAGGGCGCGTAGCTCTCAAACAACATGAATTAACTACTTATTGCCTCTCACCCCTTAGATGTTACGAAACCTGGAATTTCCTCTGCTTTCGGATGAATCCGCTTAACGTTCGACGTGGCTCGTCCTCCAGAGCCACCACGAGAGAGTGAGGAACAGTTCGATGAGTTTTCTGACCAAGCTCGCCGGCGGCGTGGTGCTGGGCAGCGCCGCCCTGCTGCTCGCCACGCCCGCCACCGCGCTCGCCGCGTACGACGACGGATCCAAGGACCGCAAGACGTCGGACCAGGGACAGAAGTCGGACGGGAAGTCGGACGGGAAGTCCGGCCGGAAGTCGGACGACAAGCCGAAGACGTTCGACCTGAAGGACAAGCAGGGCAACGGGGTCATCTGCGCGACCACCAAGCAGATCAACGAGCAGAACATCGACCAGATCATCAAGGACAACACCATCACGGACAGCGTCGTCACCTTCAACCTGAACGCGGCGCAGGCGGCGACGAACAACAACGAGACCGGAAAGGTCATCGTCGTCTGCATCCGCGACCTCGACGTCGAGCTGGACGTGGAGGTCGACCTCCTCGGCGATCTCCTCCGGATGGTCGAGGCCGCTTCGCCGGTGGGCCAGCGCGCCGCCACCGCCGCCGCTCCCGGCGGCGCGTACGCGGGCCCGGAAGGAGCCTGGGTGCTGCCGAGGACGGCCGGCGTCGCGGCCGGTGACGGTGGCGCGCTCTCCGACACCAACACCGGTGCCCTCACGGCGGCCGGTGCCGGCATGATGGGCGTTGGCGTGCTCGGTGGCATCGCCCTGCTGCGTCGGCGGTCCGCCAATGGCACTGCCGCCTGAGGCGGCGAGGAGCGCCAGCGGCCGCCACGGTTTCCCGTGGCGTGCCGCTGGCTTCTCCCTGGTCGTCCTTGTCATCCTCACCGGAGCAGGGCTGGTCGGGCTCGCCGCCACGGCTCCCGATCCGGTCGGGCCGCCGCCGCAGCCCGATCCCGCCGCCGCACCGGAGTTCCTGCTGTCACCGCCGTCGGACCAACCCACCACGGCAGCAGCACCGACGCCGAGCGGAACCAGCGCGTCGCCGAGCACCGGGGCGACGCCCGGCGCGCCGCGCCGTGCCCGCGGGTCCGCCGCGACCCGCCCGTCTCCCGCTCCGACGGTGGTCGGCATGGTGCGCTCCCAGCCGACCCGCATCAAGATCCCGCGCATCGGCGTCGACGCGCCGACGGTTCCGCTCGGGCTCGACCGGAACCAGCAGATCGCGGTCCCGCCGCTGAACCAACCCAGGACGACCGGGTGGTACAAGCTGGGGCCGACTCCCGGCGAGGTGGGGACCGCCGTGGTGGTGGGCCACGTCGACTCCCGGGTCAGCGGACGGGCCGTCTTCTTCCGCCTGGGCGCGCTGAAACCGAAAGACACCATCGAGGTGCTCCGCCAGGACGGCAAGAATGCCACCTTCGTCGTCGACGGGGTGGCCCGCTACCCGAAGGCCAAGCTCCCGCTGAACCAGGTCTACGGCCACACCGGCAAGGCGCAGCTCCGGTTGATCACCTGTGGTGGCACCTACGACAAGGCGGCGAAGTCGTACCGGGACAACATCGTGGTGTTCGCGACCCTGACCACCGGCCGCGCCACCTGAGGCGCCGATCCGGGGCCGTCCCCCGCGGCGATCACCCGAACACCTCCCGGAACCCCTCCCGCCACGACGGGTACGTGAGGCTCAGCCCCAACTCCGACCTGGCCCTGGCGTTGCTGGCCGCGCGGAGCTGGGTGCCGTAGTAGACGGCTTGGACGCCGATCTGTTCCTCGGCCTCCGCCACGGAGATGCGCCGCGGCGGAGGAGCGTCCAGGATCTCGGCCAGGTACGGCAGCCAGTCGGCCTGCGGGGCAGGCTCGTCCCCCACGACGTTGTAGATGCCGGGACGTCCCCGGTCGACCGCCTGCACGGTGGCGGCGACCGCGTCACCGACATGGACGAACGGATAGTGGCCGGTGCCCTCGCCGACGATCGGCAGATCACCCGACGCGACGCCGATTGCCCAGTCGCCACCCGGCCCGATCGCGGTGCCCTGACCGTAGAGGAAGCCGTACCGGAGAACGACGCCCTCGATCTCCGGTGTGCCCGACACCAGCGCTTCGGCCGCGATGTTCGCCTGTACGTGGCTCCGGATCGGCTCCGGGGCGTCCAGGTACAGCGGCGTCGACTCGTCCGTGGGCTCCGATCCCCCCGGCTCGGTCATGAAACTGGCGCTCTGCGAGACGACCCGACGGGTGCCGGCTTCACGGGCCGCCGCCATCAGCGTCCTCGTACCCTCGCTCCGCAGCCGGTTGGTCAACTCCAGCCACGTCGCGTAGTCACGCGCCGGCGCGGACAACGCGGTGATCTCGTTGACGATCACCTCCGGTGCGGCGCCGAGAACCGCCCGACGCACCGCCGCCTCGTCGAGCCCGTCCATCAACGCCGGCCGCGCCCCGAGCGCCTCGACGACGGAGATGTTCTCGCTCCGGTGGGTGCTGGCCGTGACCTCGTGACCCCGATCCACCAGGGCCTCGACGAGGGGCCGGCCCAGCACCCCGGTTCCGCCCGCGACGAAGATCCGCACTGCCGTCTCCCTGCTGTAACGACGCCCCGGGCCCATCGTGACCTGCGGCCCGGGTTGCCGGTGCACCAATCGGTCAAGCTCGCGCCTGACGACGGCCGCAGGAGGACAACTCCGGTGGTACGACGCGCGGAGCGCGCGCAACCCAGGTGGTACGCCGATCGGCAACTCCGGCATGACGACTGGTGAGCACACCCGTCCATACGCTGCCTCGTGTAGTCCTCACGCCAGCGAAGGGGTCCCCGATGAACGTCCGTCACCTGCTTGTCGCCGCCGCAGCCGCCCTGCTCGGGGGGTTCGGGTCCGCCGCACCGGCGGCCGCGCACGTCTCCACCCAACCGTTCGCCGTCAGCGTCGACAGCATGAGCGCCGGGCGGCTCGGTGCCAGCGTCGCCGCCGTGCTGGGGCTGGCCGGCCTGGTCGTCGGAGGGCTGGCTCTGGCCCGACCCGCCAGTCGGACCGGCACCGGCTCCGGGCGGTTCGGAGCCACCGTGGCCGTGGTGGCGGGGCTGACCGGCATGGCCCTCGGTGGGCTGGTCGTGGCCACCTCCGACAGCGGTGTCGGCACCGGCAACGGGCGAGGCGGCGGCTACCTGGCACTGGTGGTGGGGCTGATCGCCGTCGTCCTCGGTGGGCTGGCCCTGGTGCGTTCCCGCCGCGCCGCCTGAGTTGTCAGGAGCGGGCGAGCCAACCGGGAACGGTCACGCCGGACTCGTATGCGAGGATCACCAAACCGGCCCGGTCGCGGACCTGGGTCTTGGTCATGATCCGGCTGACGTGCGTCTTCGCGGTGGCCGGGCTGAGCACCAGGCGCGCCGCTATCTCGTCGTTGGACAGGCCGGCGGCGACCAGCGCCATCACCTCACGCTCCCGCTCGGTGAGCGCGCTCAGCCGCGGCCCCGGGTCCGGATGCGTGACCCGGGCGGTGAACTCGGAGATCAGCCGGCGGGTGATCGACGGCGCGATCAGCGCGTCACCGCGCGCCACCACCCGCACCCCGTGGATCAGCTCCGTCGGCTCGGTGTCCTTGACCAGGAAGCCGCTCGCGCCCGCCCGTAGCGCGCCGTAGACGTAGTCGTCCAGGTCGAACGTGGTCAGGATGATCACGCGTACCGCGGAGGTCGCGGTGATCTCCCGGGTGGCGGCCAGGCCGTCCAGTCCGGGCATGCGGATGTCCATGAGGACGACGTCCGGTCCCAGGTGTCGGGCGAGCCGCACCGCCTCGGCACCGTCGGCGGCCTCGCCGACCACCTCGATGCCGTCCTCACCGTCCAGAATGGACCGGAATCCGGCGCGTACCAGCGTCTGGTCGTCGGCGACCAGCACCCGGATCATGCCGGCGCTCCGGCCGGTGCCGGGCCGGGCCGCAGCGGTAGGCGGGCGCGCACCTGGAAGCCGCCACCCGGTCCGGGGCCGGTGGTCAGCGAACCGCCCAGGGCCCGGGCCCGCTCGCCCATGCCCAGGATCCCCTTGCCCGGCGGGCCGGGTGCGCCGGTGCCGTCGTCCTCGACCTCCACCAACACGTCGTCGCGGTCAGGCCGGACGCGGACCACCACGGCGGTCGCACCGGCGTGCCGGGTCACGTTGGTGAGCGCCTCCTGCACGATCCGGTACGCCGCCAGGTCGACCTCCGGCGGCAGCGGCCGGGTTTCCGCCAGCTCGGTGCGGATCTCCAGTCCGGACCGTCCGGCCGTCGTCACCAACTCGTCGAGCCGGGTCAGCCCGGGTGCGGGCGCGGTCGGCGCCTCGCCCTCCTGCCGCAGGATGCCCAACGCGGTGCGCAACTCCCGCAGCGTCTCCTTGCTCGTCTGTTTGATCGCGGTCAGCGCCTGCTCGGACCGGGTGGGGTCCGGGCGGTGCAGCGCGGCACTGGCCTGCACGTTGATCAGTGAGAGGTGGTGGCCGAGCACGTCGTGCAGCTCGCGGGCGATGCGCAATCGCTCGTCGGTCGCCCGGCGCCGGGCCTCCGCCTCCTTGCTCTGCTCCGCCGCGAGCACCCGGGCCTGCACCTCGGCGAGGTACGCCCGGCGGTTGCGGGTCACGCCGACGATGACCGCGACGAGCCAGCCGGCGTGCAGCAGCGTCGCCCCGTTCGCGCTGTCGGCGGTCCTGGTGTAGCTGTCCGCGACGGCGAAGGCGACCACCGAGGCGAGACCGAGTCCGATCGCGACCGCGAGGTGCCCCTCGTCGACGACGGTGTAGAGCGCCACGACGAACACCAGCATGACCGGACCGGGCCGGTGCAGCAGTGCTCCGTACGCGACAACCGCGGCCAGCGCCACCACGCCCACCGCGACCGGACGGCGACGGCGGAGGTACAGCGCGGCGGCGGAGGCCAGCACAGCCAGCAACGCCAGCCATTCGGCGGCGGTGTCGATGCCACGCGACTGCACCACCAGGCCGATGAACGCGACCAGGCCGACCACCACCACCAGCGCGGTGTTCGCCACCCGGCCATCACGCCGCCACGTCACCATGCGCCGAAGCCTAACGTCCTGCGACGCCGGGAATTACGCCGAGACCGCCGGGCCGCCAGGCCACCGGTGGCCTGGAGCTGGCCGCGTCTCCACCACTGTGGACCTGCGCCGACGACGCCTCCGCGCACGTGAGGAGCCCCGGCCGTGGGGCCGGGGCTCCGGTGTGCACGTGGGTCACGCCGGGGACAGACCCTCCGCGAAGTCGTAGAGGCTCTTGATGTCGTTGTCGAAGTACGGGCCGTCGAACTGCCCGTTGCCCGGGTTGTCGCCGTGGCTCACGACGCTGTTGATGTACCCGAGGCCGTTCTGGTCGTTGTACTCCTGCAGCCAGGGTCCGCCGCTGGAGCCGTAGGTCATGTTGCACCACATCCGGATCTGCTGGCCGCCCGCGTGCCAGGTGCCGCTCTGGCAGTACCACTGGACCTCGCCGCCGCCGAGGTTCGACGGGTAGCCGAGGGCGGTGATCAGGGGAATGTTGTAGCCCCAGTTCCAGCGCAGACCGTGGCCGCCGACCGTGTCGACGACCTTGAGGCCCCAGTTACCGCCGTTGTGCATGATGGCGATGCCCATGTCCTCGTCGTAGCTGTTGTTGTTGATCCACGCGGTGCGGGTCGTGAGCTGGTAGGCCACGAACGTGCCGAACGGCCGCGCGCCGTGGCGGTAGCGCGGAACGAACTGCCAGTTGCGGTACCACTGCCCGCCGCGGCCCTGGTGCACGCAGTGACCCGCGGTCATGACGAGTCGGCGCTTGCCGCTGGCGACGGCGCTCGCCGAGCAGGAGGCGGTACCGCCGGACGGGGTGGTGAAGTAGACCTTGCCGACGACCGCCGACTCGTTGAGCTGGATGCTGATGTCGCCGGTGCTGGCGACGCTCGGCTTCACCGGCGCGACCGCGCCCGCCGGTCCGACGGGCTTCGCCACCCGGTCGGAGGACTCGGTGGCGCCGGGGCGCTTCGCGATGTCCAGGTCGACGGCGTTGGCCATGCGCTCCGGCGTCCAGAACGCGGTCACCTCCTTGGCGATCTTCGCGTTGGTGATCGCGCGACCGTCGCTGGTGCGGGCGACCGTGGTGGTGTTGCCGTTCTTGTCGGTCGTGGTCGGCTTGGCCTCGGCGGCCGTCGGTCCGGTCACGACCAGCGCGAGCGCCAGGCTGGCCGTTGCGGACCATCGCAGGGTTGATTTCAAGTGCCCCTCCTATTTTCCTCGTGCCCCCGATTGGGCCACCGCAACGTATCGACTGAATTGCATTCGGCGCAACGTGATCGAATGCCGGATAATTGACACCGCCACCGGGCGGCCGAAAACGGTGCGCAAATCCCAGCGCCGCAATTCCGCGTCCTCCGCCGGAGAACGTCCTTCACTGTCGGCGGGTGGGAGTTGCGATGCCGGCGGGTTGATGTCGACGCAAGTCCCCTCGCTGTTGCGAGGGCTGTGACCAGGCAGTATGGACGCTGAGTGGTGATCGCAACCCGGAAGTCAAGGGCAGCATGCGCATCCGAATGAACAACCGGCGACAATCCCATTGCCACCGCGGACACTAATCCCGGCGGACGATCTTCCGCCCACTCCCCAGCCATGTGACGCGACGCACAGCGGCACCGCGAAGGCACGCTTCCTCGCGTAATGAAATGGCCCAGTTATTCGTAGCCCCAGGCAATCAGGACAGGAATTCGCCAGCCACAGTCACAATGCGGGCAATTGGGGAGTCAGGATCCCGACGACCGCATCCGATCAGCCCCGACCGTCCGCGTACGCGGACGTGGCGGCCTCCCGCAGCGCGGCGACCGCCGTCCGCACCGCCGGCGTGTGCTCGACCGCGTCGTGCACCACCACGCGGATCGACCGGATCGGCGTCGGGCGGACCACCTGGACGCTGGTCACGCCGGGGGGCAGGTGTGCCGCGCCGAGCGCGGGGAGCACCGTGAGGCCGATGCCGGCCGCGACGAAGGCGAGCGCCGTCGGGTAGTCGTGCGCCTCGACCCGGAAGGCCGGGCTGAAGCCGGCGGCGGTGCACGCCTCGATGAGGTTGGCGCGGCACCAGCCGCGGGCGAAGTCGTTGTCGACCCAGCGCTCGTCGGCGAGGTCGGTCAGGTCCACCTCCTCCTGCCCGGCGAGGCGGTGCCCGGCGGGCAGCACGGCCACGTACGGGTCGTCGAGGAGATGGTGGGCGGTGAAGCCCGAGCCGGGGTCGAAGCCGGCGCCCGCCACGACCACCTGGAGGTCGGCGCGTTCCTCCCGGCTGTCCGGGATGTGTTCGCGCAGTTCCAGGTCGAGCCGCACACCGGGGTGTTCGGCGAGGATGCACCGCACCACGAGCGGCATCCACGCCGCGCCCACGGATGCGAAGTACGCGATGGACAGTGCGCCGGTGCGGCCGGCTCGCAGGTCCGCGATCAGCGACTCGGCCGCACCGAGCCGGGAGAGCACCCGGTCCGCCTCGGCGGCCAGGGCGTGCCCGGCGGCGGTGGGCCGAAGGCCCCGCCCCGCGCGGGCGAGGAGGGTGAGGCCCGTCTCGCGCTGGAGTGCGGTGAGGTGCTGGCTGATGGCGGACGGGGTGTAGCCCAGGTTGGCGGCGGCCGCCTGGACCGACCCGGACGCGACGACGGAGCGGAAGACCCGGAGGCGGTGAACGTCGAGCACCCCTCAACAGTAAAGCCCCACTGAACAGTTGTGAAGAAACAGTCGCTGGTGCTGAACATTCGGGCGCACGAGAATCACCCCATGACCCCTGCACAGCTCACCGCCGCCCCGCTCCGGCCGGACGCCACCGAGGGCGACCACGCCCGCGCGGCGTACCCCCGGTCCTGGCCCACCCTCGTCGCCGCCGGGACGACGGTGTTCCTGTGGGCGTCGGCGTTCGTCGGCATCCGCTTCGTCGGGCACGACTACTCCCCCGGCGCCCTGGCGCTGGGCCGCATGGCGGCGGCGTCCGTCGCGCTGAGCGCGTTCGTGGCGTTCACCGCCGGGCTGCGACGCGCCCGTTCTCCGCACGCCGCGCCGGAGCCGCACAGCCCGGCGCCCCGCCGGGCCGCTCTGCCCCGTGGCGGCACCCTGGGGCTCATCGCGCTGTGGGGCGTGGCGTGGTTCGGCGGCTACAACGTGGCGCTCAACGCCGCCGAGCGGCTGGTCGACGCCGGGACGGCGGCACTGCTGGTGGCGGTCGCGCCGATCCTCGTCGCGGTGGCCGCGGTCCTCGTCCTGGGCGAGCGGCTCACCGGCCGGCTCGGCGCCGGCGTGGCGATCGCCTTCGCCGGCGTCGCCCTGATCGCGGCCAGCGGCTTCACCGGACACGCCGACAAACTCGGCGTCGCGCTGGCGCTGCTCTCCGCCCTGCTGTACGCCTTCGGCGTGCTGCTCCAGAAGCGCCTGCTGGCGCGGGTGGACGCCGTGACGATGACCTGGCTCGGCGCGCTGGCCGGGACCGCGGCGCTGCTGCCGTTCGCCCCCACGCTCCTCGGCCAGCTCGCCACCGCCCCGCCGGCGGCCACCCTCGGCATGCTCTACCTGGGCGTCTTCCCGACCGCGGTCGGCTTCCTCGCCTGGGGCTACGTGCTGTCCCGCTGGACCGCGGGGCGCACCACCGCCGCCACCTACCTGGCACCGCCGGTGACCGTCCTGCTGTCGTGGCTGCTGCTGGACGAGGTGCCGGCGCCACTCGCCCTGCTGGGCGGCGCGCTCTGCCTGGCCGGCGTGGTGCTCGCGACGCGCCGCTGACGCCAGGCCTGAAGAGAAGCCGCTGAATCTTGCGCGAAGCGGTAAGCAAGCACGCCCGTGCCGACAAGTACTAGTGTCAGATCACCACTTGGAGGACCGGTGCCAGATGCTGAGCGGTCAGCGGCGGAACGACAACGCTTGACCGACCTGTTCCACCGTCATGGCAACGACATCTACGCCTACGTCTGCGATCGCCTCGGAACGGATGACGCGCACGACCTTGTCGCCGACGTTTTCCTCGTAGCCTGGCGTCGCCTGCCGGCGGTCAGGCCCGGCGAGGAGCGTCCCTGGCTGTTCGGCGTCGCGCGTCGGCTGATGCTTGAGCATCGCCGGCTCGGCGCCACGCACGCTGCCCTGCAGACCAGGCTTGAGGGGATCGGTGAGCCGCGCGTCGCAGGCATGGAGGCCGTCGTCGACGAACGGACCCGCGTTGCCGCTGCGCTGCAGGAGCTGCCAGAGCCGGACCGAGAGGTGCTCCTGTTGCGTTACTGGTACGACCTGAGCAGCAAAGAAGCGGCCAAGGTGCTCGGCTGCACAACCGCCACCTTGGCGGTGCGTCTGCACCGCGCCCGCCGCAGGTTCGAGCGCGTGTACGAGGCCGGCGAACAACAGGATCAGCAACCGGCGCCGGAGAAGACGTTCACCATCTACGCGAGGGGGCAGGTGTGAAGCTGGACCGCAAGTCAACCGGTGCCCGCATCGCGGGAGCTCGTCCTGACGTCCGGCCCGACTTTGTTCGTACCGCACCTGGTTCGGCATTGCTGGCTCGCCTTCTGGAGACACCCCGACCTGCGGCGGAGCAGCGATCCAAGCGGCGGGCGGTGACGGTAGGCGCGGCGGTGGTGCTCGGCACGCTTCTTGCCGGCGGGGCGACGGCTGCGATCGGCGGCTATGGCGCACCGACAGCGCCGTCGGAGGCACTGCCCGCCAACGCCGACGCCTTCCTCTGCGCGACCGCCGGCCTGCGCGGCATGGGTGAGGTGCCGCCTCGGGCGGGCGAAACGCCCGTCGACGCCTGCCGACGAGGGTGGGAGAAGGTGTTCGGGGGTGATGCGCCGACGCACCTGTACGGGTGTGTGAAGCGGGCAACGGCAGGCCCGACGCCTGGGACGGAGCCCTCGACCACCCTGGCGTGGGGTGCGGTGGTCTACGTGGTTGACGGAGACCAGTTCAAGGACGCGGCGCAGACCTGCGGCTCGGTCGGCATGTTCGTGGCACCTGCGCGCCGGTGAGAATGCGTGACGGGGGAGACAGCATCTTCTCCCCCGTCACGCTTTATCTACACGCACACGGATCAGGGCCAGTTGGGCTTCCTGATGAGTGCAATCAAACGCTACGTAGAGTGGGCACAACTTTCCCGGACGCGATTGGCGCTGCGGCGGTCATGTTCAGCGACGTGGTCGACCACTGAGGCGTTCCGGTTGACCCGGGCGATCAGTTGTCTCTCAGGCAGAACTCGTTGCCGTCGGGGTCGGCCAGCACGACGGCGCCGTCCTCATCGACCTCCAGCCGAGTGGCCCCGAGGGAGACCAGCCGCTCGACCTCCGCCCGCTGGTCGCCACCGGCCACGGCGAGGTCGAATCGCTGCCGGTTCCTCCCCTTCTTCGGGGCCACCGGCGGACCGCCCCAGGCGACCTTCGTGCCACCGTGCGGTGACTGGATCGCGGTCTCCTGGTCCTGGTCCCACACCAGCGGCCAGCCCAGCGCGTCGCGCCAGAAGAGGCCGACCTCCCGGGTGCCGTCGCAGGCGAGTTCGCCGAGCGGGCCGCACCCGGCGAGGAAGGTGTTGCCGGGTGCGATCACGCAGAACTCGTAGCCTTCGGGGTCGGCCAGGACGACGTGCCCCTCATCGGGGCGCTGCCCGACGTCGAGGTGGCCGCCACCGAGCCGCAGCGCCGTCGCCACCCGGTGCTGCTGGTCGGCGGGGCTGTCGCTGGTCAGGTGCAGGTGCATGCGGTTCGGCCGCACCAGCTCCGCGCGGCTCGACGCGAACCGGAGGCTGAGCTGGGTGTCGTCGCCGGGCAGGAGCGCACCATCGGCGTCCTCGACGACCTCCCGGCCGAGCATGCCGGCCCAGAACTCCGCCAGGCGAGCCGGGTCGCGGGCATCGAAGGTCACCGACAGCAGCCTCGAGGTCATCGCCTCACGGTAGGCACGGGCCAGCAGGGCAACAAGCCAATAACGCCGGTCACCGGGACTCCCCGCACATGTAAAAGTTTCTAGACATGGCGTCAAAGACGCTTTACTCTGACCATGTCAAGGATTCTTTACATGGGAGTCGGTCATGACGCACGAGGAGAAACGCGCCTGGACCATGCTGGTCGTCAGCGCAGTCGGGTACGCCGTCTACGTGGCCGTCGTCCTGAGCCGGGTCGACGGCGGGCCGCTCGCCGCCACCCCCTACGCCGGCGTTCTGCTGTGGACGGTCGGCGGCGCCATCGTCGCGAACATCGTGGCCGAGATCGGGATGGGCGTGGTGAACCCCCGGGCGTCCCGCGCCAAGGACGTGCGCGACCGGGAGATCGGGCGGCTCGGCGACCACGTCGGCCAGGCGTTCGTGGTCGTCGGCGCGGTGTCGGCGATGCTGATGGCGTTGGCCGAGTGGGACTGGTTCTGGATCGCCAACGTCGTCTACCTGTGCTTCGTCCTGTCGGCGGTGGTCGGCTGCCTGGCGAAGGTGATCGTCTACCGCAGGGGTGTCCCGCAGTGGTGAAGCCGACCCGCGTCACGAACAGCATCCGCGCACTGCGCTTCGCGCACGACGAGATGACCCAGGCCGAGCTCGCCGAGCGGATCGGCGTGACCCGGCAGACCGTCATCGCCATCGAGCAGGGCCGCTACTCGCCCTCGCTGGAGATGGCGTTCCGGATCGCCCACGTGTTCGACGTGCGGCTCGACGACGTGTTCCAGTACCCCGAGGAGGCGGCACCGTGAAGGCCATCGTCCAGGACACCTACGGCCCGGCGGACGTGCTCCGACTCCGCGACGTCGACCGGCCGACCATCGGCGACGGGGACGTCCTCGTCCAGGTCCGCGCGGCCGGGGTCGACCCCGGGGTGTGGATCTTCATGACCGGCCGCCCCTACCTGGCGCGGCTGGCCAGCGGGTTGCGCCGGCCCCGGGTGCCGGTGCGCGGCCGGGACCTGGCCGGGGTGGTGACCGCGGTCGGCGCCCGGGTGACCCGGTTCCGGCCGGGCGACGAGGTGTACGGCACCTCCCTGCGCGGCTCGTACGCCGAGTTCACCAGCACGCCGGAGCGGCGGCTGGCCCGCAAGCCGGCCAACCTGTCGTTCGCGCAGGCCGCCGCGGTGCCCGTCTCCGGGATGACGGCGCTGCGCGCGGTCCGCGACAGCGGCGAGGTGCGCCCGGGGCACCGGGTGCTGGTGATCGGCGCGTCGGGCGGCGTCGGGTCCCACGCCGTGCAGATCGCCAAGGCGTACGGCGCGACAGTGACGGGCGTCTGCGCCCCGGCCAGGGCTGACGTCGTACGCGCCCTCGGCGCCGACGACGTCCTCGACTACACGCGCGAGGAGATCGACCGTGACGGCCCGGTCTACGACGTGGTCATCGACACCGGCGGTGACCGGCCGTTCTCACTCCTGCGCCGTGCCCTCACCCCGCGCGGGACGCTGGCGCTGGTCGGCGGCGCGTACACCAAGGGCCCGCTGCTCAGTGGCTACGACCGGCAGATGGTCCGCGCGCCGCTGCTGTCCCTCTTCGTCGGCCAGCGGCTGCGCAGCGTGAGCGCCATGGAGCGGACCGAGGACCTGGACACGCTGCGGGAGCTCATCGAAGCCGGTGCACTGACCCCGGCGGTCGACCGCAGCTATCCCCTCGCCGAGGCAGCGCACGCCATCCGGCACCTCAGGGAGGGGCACCCGGCCGGGAAGGTCGTCGTCACCATCTGACCTGCTGGTCGTCGCCGGCCTGGTGCGGCCCGGAAGCCCCACACCGCCGCGCTGATCAGCGCTGCCCGACGCGCCGCTACGCTGAGGCATGCTCGAGGCCGGTAGCCGCATGCGTAACCAGCCGCCCCCACCGGCCGCCGTCTTCGAGGCACTCACCACGCCCGACCGCGATCCACGGCGTCCCTGGCTGCGGCTGCTCGATGACGAACAGGCACCCCGGGTCCTCCGCGCCGAGCACCCGCACCTGGTCGTCTGGTCGTCGCTGTGGCCACGGCGGCCAGACGCCGAGGTGCATTTCCACCTGGCGTTCGACGGTATCTACGGAACCCAGCTGCGCTGGACGCTCCTGGTCGTCGAGCCGCTACCGGACCCGTCGCTCCTCGGTCACCTGCGCAAGCGCCTCAACTTCCTGATCAACGAGAACCTGCGTTCCACGTTCGGCCAGTAGGCCAACCATCCCCGACACGGCACGCCCACCGGGTCAGGCCGACCACCGTCGCCAGGCGCGCCACACCCGCCGGCGCAGTTGCGGTCCGTTGGGGTCGCACCGGGGTCAGCTCCCCGACGGATGATGGTTCTCGCTGAGTGGCGGCTGGCTCAGGCGTTGGCAGGGTCCTCTCCGGCTGCGGGCAGGTAGCAGTCGCTGGCCAGGATCAAGGCGATGCTGTCTCGGCTCTTCGTGGTGGTGAGGCTGACCGTGATCCCTGTTCCGGGATCCCGCATGGAGACTGCGCCTCGGGTGCCGTCGGCGAAGATGCGGTCTTCGGTCACTTCGTAGCCTTGCTGCCGCCACCTGTCTCGGATCCGGTGCAGCGAGGTGATCTGGTCGGCTGGGGCGACGGGTATCCCGGCGAAGCCGCTCAACGTCCAGCGGCCGTCGTCGGCGATCTCGCCTCGCTCGCCTACGCAGGGCGAGGTGTTGGTCCGCCAGTCATTCAGCGGGATGCCGACGGTGGTGGCGACGGCCTGAGCACTAGCCTCGGCCAGGCCTTTCACCTCGGCGGTGGCTCTGGTCTGCAAGGCGTCGTCCTTGCCGCGCGAGATGCCGCCACCGGTGCAGGCGGTGAGGATCATCAGTACGGCTGTGAGGGCGGCAGCATGCCGCCAAGCCGCCCGGTGGTGGAGGGTCATGGCGTTTCCCCGTGGTCGAGTACGGCCAGAACGGGCCAACGATAGGCAGGCCGGTGAGCCAGGTGGCGTGCTCCTCGGGCCGGGCGACCAAGGTGTCGTCGGCTGCGGCTCCGGCCCACACCTGCTGGGTGTCTCGCTGGCGTCGTCGACGCGCATGCCGGGGCTGCCGACGGCGATCATGTCGTCTGCGGCGAGGCCGTCACCGGTGCTGGCCGCCTCTACCAGGACGGTCGAGCCGTGACTGTGCCCGAGGACGGTGACGTGGCAGGACGTGCCGTCGTGGGCGGCGCGAAGTCCGTCGACGAAGCCGTCGAGGGCGCGGGCGCCGGCCTCCGCGTCGAGTTCGGTGACCCGGCGCGCGGTCTGCGGCAAACGAGGATGGTTAGCTGTTCGTCGATCACGTGACGGCGTCATGGTTGGACGGCAGTACGCTCTCGTCGTGGAAACGGTCCGCGTTTACGCTCCCCGATCGACGCTGCTGCTTCTGTTGCTCGCCTCCGCCGCCTTCGTGTTAGCGAGTCTGTGGATCATTGATGCCTCGCTCGGTGGGTTCGTCGGCATTGTCGTCGCGGTGGTCGGCATTGCGTTCTTCGGCCTGGCCGGCGTCTATTTTCTCCTCGAACTGGCCTATCGGCGACCGACCCTGCAGGTCGACGCGGAGGGCATCACCGACCGGGCGTCATTGGCCTCGGCTGGCCGGCTCGGTTGGCGCGAGATCGGCGTCGTGAAGATCCACTCCGTCGGGGGGCAACGAATGCTGGCGGTTCTGCCGCATGACCCGAATGCGGTGATTGCCCGAGCCGGGTTCGTCCGCCGCGCCCTCCTGCGGATGAACTATGCATCCGGCTTCCCGCCGGTCAACGTGCCAGAGTCCGCCCTGCCGTACTCGCTGGAGGCGCTCATCGACGAGATGCGCCGGCATAACCCCGAGCTTCAGGCGTCCACCCATTGACCACGCCACCGCGACGCAGGCAACGTACAGACCTCCCACCACGAGCCCGGTAGCGATCGGCGAACGGCGGCGATCGCGTCGAGCAGCTCAGCACCGAAAATGCACAGCGACGACTCCCACGGATGTCCGAAGGAGCCGAACCGGAAGTCCTCCGACAGGTAGATGTGATAGTCCCCGTCGGGATACGGCGACAACGGCCAGCCTGGCCGCCCTGGCGGGTCAAGAGGCTCCAGGATACGGCAGCGCGGGTGGTGCGGCGTGTGCCAGGCGGTGGACACGACGCCCGCGGCTAGAGTGCGCGGATGGCTGCGCGGACGTCTCGTGGTAGTGGTTCGGGTGTCGCCCGCTATCGGGTGCCGGCGAAGCCGAGACCGCCGGCCTCGCTGCAACGTGCTACAGCCGAAGAGCACAGGTTTGAGCCCGAATCGACGTTCCGACGGCTGGCATTCGTCGATCTCGACCTGTCCGGGCAGGCGGCCGACGGAGTGGAACTCGCGCAGTGCCGATTCAAGGGCGCGGACCTCAGCGGTGTCCAGCTCGACGGGGCAGCCATCACCGACTGCCTGTTCGAGAGTACGAACCTGGCGAACCTGCGGGCGGAGAAGTCGTCCATGATCCGGACTCGACTATCGACGCTTCGGATGACGGGCGTGCACTGGATCAACGGGGCGTTGCGCGACGTGACGGTGTCCGAGTGCCGGCTGGACCTGTCGTCGTTCCGGTTCACCAACTTCACCGACGTCACCTTTGACGACTGCAACCTGACCCGGGCGGACTTCCAAAACGCGGACCTGACCGGCGTGCGCTTCACCCACTGCGACCTGACCGGCGCCCAGTTCTCCCAAGCGACGATGAACGGCACCCGCTTCGCCAACTGCCTGCTCTCCGGGATCGGCGGAGTGACCAGCATGGCAGGAGCAGCCATCGCCCACCAAGACCTCGCGGCGTTGTCCTACACGCTGGCGGGCGCGCTCGGGATCCACATCGAGGACGCCGCCAGCGAATAGGCCGTCGGCCGCAGGTGCCGGGGCCGCTCACTCGCGGGTCCAACTTGACAACTTCGGTCTTCTCCGGGAGGTCACGCCACACCGCTCGACTGCATCACCGCAGGCCAGAGCCCTCTGCCCTGCCCAAACTCGGTGAGCACTTCGGGCGCGGTGACCACTTCGCCAACCTGCACCCAATCTGCTTTCACTTGCAAGGCAAAGGCATCCAGCGGCTCCTTGCCGCCGCGACCCGCGCGAACTCCCCCACCAGCCAACATAGAGCGCGGTCGACTGCTGCCCAAGACCGTGGAGCACTCCGTGTGAACGCCGATCTCGCCCTGCATCAAATTCGCACCGCTCGTCCAACCCCTCGGAACGTCCTCGGCCGAGTGCTCCGGCATCGGCCAGTTCGTGATGAACGCATCCTCCGGCCAGCCCGGCAGCACCTCGCGGGTCAGCGCCGCCGCGATGACGATTAGTCACGTTCCAAGCACCGTGGGCAACTAAGGTCGGTCGTTGACAGTGGACGCCACAGCAGATGCAGAGGGGCGAGAGCGACATGGCCGGTGACATTCGTGCGGGGGAGATCGACGAGCTGACGTTCGTCAACCCGAAGGGGCTCTACGATCCTCGGCCGAACGCGTACTCGCATCTTGCGGTCTTCCCGGCCGGCTGGCGGATGATCCTTCCGGCGGGGCAGGGCGGCGAGACCGAGGACGGTGTCCTGTCGGAGGACTTCGGGACGCAGGTCCGGCAGGCGCTGTCGAACACGGAGACCGTGCTCGCCGCCGCCGGCGCCACCATGTCGGACGTGGCGAAGTTCAACCTCCTCGTCGTCGACCACGACGAGGAGAAGTTCGGGGTGGTGAAACAGGAGTTCGGTCGCGTGTGGGGTGACCGCAAGCCGGCCTGGACCCTGATCCCGGTGCCGGCGCTGGCGCTGCCCGGCATGCTGGTGGAGATCGACGTGATCGCTGTCGTGCCGCGGTGAGGAACCGCCGCCGACTCTACGTCGGAGGTCGCTCCAGCACGCCTGACGGCGCGCGCGTCGTCCGGTGACGGAACCGTCAGTCGGTCCGGGCGCGGAGGCTTCGCGCCAGGGCGGGGATCATCACCGCCGCAGCGACGAGGTGCAGCCCGATCAGGGCGGTGACGGTGGCGGCGTCAGCCCCGAAGAGGATGGGCGGGACCAGCGAGATCGCCGTCAGCGGCACCGCCGTCCACACGAATCGCTCGGCGGGGCGAGCGCTCCACCGACGAAGAGCGACCGCGATGACGATGCCCACGACCGAGAAGAAGCCGGTCACCACGGCGATCCCGGGCACCGGGATCGTCTCGCTGCTGTTGGTGACCGCGAAGTCGACGCCGACAGCCTGGTGTCATCCATGCTGTTCATGCCGTGCCGTCCGCCGGCAGGCGCTCCGGCAGCCCGAGCCGCGGGAACCGGTCGTCGTGGAATGTGACGATCTCGGTGATCTTCCCGCCGGTGACGCGCAGGACGTCGATCGCCAGCGGCAGGTACGCGCCCTCCCGCTCCCGCCAGTGGTAGAAGGCGACGGCGGGCTGCCGGTTCACGAAGGTGGGGATGCCGCGCAGGCCCGTCATGCCCTCGAAGCCGCCCTCGACCCAGTCGTTCACCACCGCGTCGCGGCCCACGTACAGGCCCGGGGTGGGCGGCATCGAGCTGCGTACGTCGTCGCGCAGCATCGCGGCGAGCGTCGGCACGTCCGTGGCCACGCTGGCCTCGGTGTAGCGGCGTACCAGCTCGCGGGTGCCGGTGCCCTCCTCGCCGCCGGTCCAGTCCTGGCGCTCGGCGGGCAGGTGCTCCCGCATGCCGGCGCGGGCCCGCTGCAGCGCGCTGTTCACGGAGTTGACCGAGTCGCCGAGGAGTTCCGCGACGTCTTTCGCCGGCCAGCCGAGCACGTCCCGCAGGATCAGCACGGCCCGCGGGCGCGGCGCGAGGTGCTGCACCGCGATGAGGTACGCCAGCTCGATCGTCTCCCGCGCGACGGCGACGGCCTCCGGCTCGTCCGCGTCGCCCGCGGGCAACTCGTCGAGCAGCCGGTCCGGGTAGGGCTGCAACCACCGCACCTCACCGCCGGTCGCCGGCTCCGGGCGGACCTTGGCCAGCAGGTCCAGGCAGGCGTTGGTGGCGATCCGGTACAGCCAGGCCCGGAACGTCGACCGCCCCGCGAAGGTTTCCCGCCGCCGCCAGGCACGCAGGAATGTCTCCTGCACGGTGTCCTCGGCGTCCTCGAACGACCCGAGCATCCGGTAGCAGTGCACGTGCAGCTCCCGCCGGTGCCGCTCCGCCAGCCCCGAGAACGCCCGCTCGTCGACCTCGCCCAGCTCCCGCAGCTCTGCAGCCATCACGTCATCCTTCCGCCTCGTGGTGTCCCGTCCTACGTATGACGGCCACGGGCCCGACAACTCATCACCGCCTGCCCGGCATTAACCGGTCGGTGGTCACGCCGGTCGGCTGTTAGCGTCGTGCCGTGTTCGCCACCGAACGGGTCCGGCTGCGCCCACCCACGCCCGACGACGCGCCGAACCTGTTCCGCCTGAAGGGCGATCCCGAGCTGCACCTGATCACCGACGGCGAGCCGTTCCTGCCGCGCCACGTCGGCCAGCTCCGGGCGTGGCTGGAGAAGCAGGTCACCCAGCCGCCCGACGGCCAGTCGCCGGTGCTGCTGCTGGCCGAGACGGTGGCCGACGGCACCTTCCTGGGTCGCGGCGTGCTGTGGGGAATCAACGCGTTCAACGGGCACGCCCATCTCGGCATCGCCCTGGTTCCCGAGGCGCGCGGCCAGGGGTACGGGACCGAGGTGATCCGGCTGCTCTGCCGGTACGGCTTCCGCAACCGCAACCTGCGCCGGCTGGAACTGGAGACGCTGGCCAGTAACACGGCCATGCGGCGGACGGCGGAGGCGTGCGGTTTCACGCACGAGGGCACCCAGCGGGAGCGCGAGTACGACGGCGACGGCTTCGCCGACTTCGTGCTCTACGGCCTGCTCCGGCGCGACTGGAAGCCGTAGCCACGACAAACGCTGCCGGACCGAGCGGTATGACTGTCAGGCATAAATATTCCTGACGGTCATATCGGTGGCAGGACAACTTTCTGTCGCCCGGCAAGGACAGTGAGGGGAACAGGTCGCCACCGGCGCCAGCAGCGCGAGGACTCCGGGGACGCCGGCCAGGACGTCGCTACGGAACGACAACCCGGCACCTCGTAGTCGATCGATCTCGGCGTCCAGGTCGTCGACAGTGAGGTGGATGCGGTTGCGTCCAGCGGTGGTGGCGTCGTCGGGCGTGGCGCGGGCGCCGGAACTTTTTGGGCCGGAGACCAGCAGCCGCAGCGGGCCGCGCACCACGTCCGCGAAGGCCGGCGCGGCACTGGTGTTCAGGACGAAGCCGAGATGGGTGGTGTAGAAGTCGACGGCCGTCTGCACGTCGTCGACGATGTAGCGGACACTGGCGTACCGTTCGGAGGCTGTCACGGCTGGATCTCCTTCAGGATCGGATGGCGCTGAGGACGGGCAGCAGGTGCCGGACGCGGGTCGCGATGGCAGCCGCGGTGCGCCGGAAGGCGAGGTAGCCGGCTGATCGGTGCCGCCGGTGGCGGCGGGTCGGGAATGCTCCAGTGCGCCCGCCGGGGCTGATCCGGGAAGTCGGGGCACGCCTCGCGGGCTTTGTCGCAGAGACTGATGACGTAGTCGAACCGTCGACCGGACAGGGTGTCCCAGTGCCGGGGGCTCTGGGCGGTGATGTCGATGTCGAACTCCTCGCGGAGCACCCGTACGGCGTCGGCGTGCAGGTGGGGCTTGGGCTGGCTACCGGCGCTTGCCGTCTCGACCTGGCCGTCGGTGTAGTGACGTAGCAGGGATTCGGCGATCGGCGAGCGGGCGCTGTTGCCGGTGCACAGGAACAGCACGCCGATGCGGGGCGAGCGAGACAGATCCGCCGGTGGCACATCTGGCGCGACGCGCTCCCGGCGCAGCGCAGGGTGCAGGGCCACCCCGGTAGCGGCGAGTGCGTCCGCGCAGCGGTCCAGGTCCAGTTGGTAGTAGCTGTCGCGGCCGTCGAAGCTGCTGCGGGCGGCCGTGACCAGCCCCGCGTCGCGCAACAGCCGCAGGTGGTACGAGACCAGGTTCTGCGGCTCGCCCACCAGCGTCACCAACTCCCGGACCCGGTAATCGCTGGCCGCGAGCTCGGTCAACAGCCGCCAGCGCAGCGGATGGGCGGCCAGTCGCGCCACGCCGGCCGGCGCCGGGTGGCCCTGGGCGACCACCGTACGCGCCAGAGGCCGGCACCGGACCTCGGCCGGCGCGACGGCGTCCGCTTCGACCAGCGCGCGGGCCGCCCCGCGCAGGTAACCCAGCTGGAGGTACGCCCGCGCGACATCCACCAGGTACGCGGCCCGATACTCGGCCGGCAGCCGCCGCCACCGCCTCCCGCTGCGTGACCTTCACATGCCGGTGCACCGCTCCCCCGGCGTCCCTCAGCTCGACCGCCACCACCACCCGAGCCAGCTCGACGGCGGCCGGCTCGAAGCCGGTCCGATGGGGATCGGCGCCCGCCCTGACTGCGTGGCCCTCGGCAAGTGCCAGGACTAATCACGTCAAGCCGTTACTCGCGGGCCGGTATCGCAGGGCGACCGCCCCCGACCGGAACTCATGGCGATCCACGAGCTCGAGCTGGATGCGCTCGCGCAGACCGGCGAGCAACGTCGGCCCGTGTCCGGCAAGGACCGGCTGCACAAGGAACGCGTACTCGTCGATCAGTCCCAGATCTGCCAACGCCAGAGGGAGCGTCACGCCACCCACGAACAGGCCTTCGCCTGGCTCCTGCTTGAGCCGCTGAACCGCTTGCCCCAGGTCGCCTCGCACCAGCTCGGCATTCCAATCGACCCCGCTCAGCGTGCTCGACACGACGTACTTCTTCGCCCGGTCGATGGTCTCGGCGAACGGGATCTCCCACTCATCCATCCAGTCAGGCCACGTGCCCGTGGCCGGCTGCCGCCACGCCGACTCCATCATCTCGTAGGTCACCCGGCCGAACAGCAGGGCGTCGGCTCGTTCCATCTCAGCGGTCCAGTAGCGCATCGACTCCTCGTCCGGGGGGAGCCCTGCCTCGTGATGGCAGCAGCCGTCGAGTGTGACGTTGATCGAGTATCGAAGTGGTCTCATCTCGTTGCTCTCCCTTGATGGGCGCAGCGCGTTTTCACCGGACCGTACTCTGACTACTGTCGGCGCCATTTCTCATCGGCGTGGCCGGCTCCTACAGGTCAGCCCAGTGCTTTGCGCAGCAACGCCGTCAACTGGTCCTGTTCGTCGGGGGAGAGTCGTCCGACCGCGGTGCGGGCGAAGGTGAAGGCCGTCGCGAACCGCTGATTGATCTCGTTTCCCCGACGGGTTCGCGCGACCAGTCGTGCGCGGCGGTCCCGGGGATCCGGCTCGCGGGCCACGAGGCCGAGCGCTTCGAGACGCGCGACGATCTGGGTGATGTTGGAGGCATCACAGCCGAGTTCCTCGGCCAGGGCGCCCATGCCGCGTCGCTCGTCGAGCCGCCCCAGCACACATGCCTGCGCCGGGCTGAGCGACAACTCGGCCGCGGCCGCCTCGTAGGCGCGGTCGTAGACGTCGACCAGGTCGAACATGGCAGCCTCGGCCTCGGACGAGGTGGTTGCGGGTTTGTTCGACAGCGCCACGGCTCCCAGCCTAGAACAGTTACTTGATTCGCTCAACTAGTCGTGATCGAATGATCCTTGATTCACTCAAGTAACCGAGGAGGGCGGATGGACAGCAGAGCCGAGCGCACGGCGAGCGGCACGATCGTGGAGCCGCAGATGAACGCGATCGTCCTTGACCGGTTCGGCGGCGTCGATGAACTCTCGCCGCGCCAGATGCCGCTTCCCGAGGTCGGGGATGACGACGTCCTCATCCGGGTGGAGTTCGCCGGGGTCGGGTCCTGGGACGCGGTCGAGCGGGAGGGGCACTACGACGGCGCCTTCGGCGTCGCGTCGACCTTCCCCTACGTCCTCGGCTGGGACGCGGCGGGCACGGTGGCCGCGGTCGGGCGCGACGTCACCCGGTTCGACGTGGGTGACCGTGTCTACGCGGCGTCGATGCCGGTGCCGCGTGGCGGCTTCTACGCCGAGTACGGCGTCGTCGAGGCGGAGTTCGTGGCGCGTGTGCCCGACCGGATGCCAACCGAACAGGCCGGCCCGATGGCGTGGGATGCCCTGACCGCGCTGAGCGGTCTCGATCTGCTCGGCCTGCGGCCGGGCCAGACACTCATGGTGTTCGGAGCCAGCGGGGGTATCGGGCACATGGCCGTGCAGCTGGCGCGGCACAGCGGCCTCCGGGTGTTGGCCGTGGCCTCCGGGGACGACGGTGTCGCCCTGGCCCGGCGGCTGGGCGCTGACCACGCCGTCGACGGTCGCAGAGACGATGTGCTGGCTGCGGCGTCCGCATTCGCGCCGGACGGGCTCGATGCGGCTCTGGTCACCGTGGGAGGCGAGACCGCCGAACGTTCCCTTGGCGCGATCAAGAGCTCGGGGCGGATCGCCTGGCCGAACGGAGTCCTGCCCGTGCCGGTGACGCCGCCGAGCGCGCCGGTGTCCCATTACGACGGGGATCGAAGCCGCACCGCCACCGATCGGCTGAACGCGATCATCGAGGCGAGCACCTTCGAAGTCCACGTCGCCCGGACCTTCCCGTTCGAGCGGGTCAAGGATGCGCATCGCGCCCTGAACGATCACTATGTCGGGAAGCTCGCCCTCAAGGTCGGATAGGACGCCGCGAACGGCCCGACGCTCCAGCGGATCACCGGGTGAGGCCGACCAGCCCCGCCAGGCGCGCCACGCCTGGCGGGGCCGGGTGGCCCCGGGCGACCTCGGCGATCACCGTACGCGCCAACGGCCGGCACCGGACCTCAGCCGGCGCGACGGCGTCGGCCTCGACCAGCGCGCGCGCCGCCCCGCGCAGGTCACCGACCTGGAGGTACGCCCGCGCGACGTCCACCAGGTACGCGGCCCGGCGCTCGGCCGGCAGCCCCCGGCCCGCACCCGGGCAGCGGCCCGGTCGGTCAACTCGACAACCAGCACATGTACGGATGATCGTGGCCGCAGAAGCGAGGGTCACCGACCTCTGCGCAGCGTCCAAAGCCTTCTCGCGGTCCCCTCAGGCAGCCAAACAAGGCTGATCGGAAGGTGCTCCTCGAGATGGAATGATGGAACCCGTCGATGGACCGCCGTCCGGGCCGGCCGCAAGGAGAGTCGAAACGATGAATCTTGACAGGCTGTGGACTGACCTGACGGGAGAACTTCTCGGCATGCTGCGGTCGTACCGATCGCGGGTGGCCGAACTCGATGTGCAGGTGAAGGCGGACCGGACGCTCCTGACCGAGGCCGACCTCGCGATCGAGGAAATGATCATCGGCAGGATCCGCTCCGTCGATCCCGAGGCGCGGATCCTGGCCGAGGAGTCGGGGAGCGGCGCCTGGCGGCCCGCTCTGGATGAGGAGCCCGAACGGATCTGGGTCATCGACCCGATCGACGGCACGGCCGAGTTCGTCCGGCCACAGAGTGTGGAGTTCTGTTCGGTCGTCTGCCTGATGGAGCGGCGGGAACCGGTGGCCGCCCTGATCGTGGCCCCTGAACTGGCCAGCGGCAACGGTCCGGTAGTGGTGACGGCCGCCGCCGCCGAACGAAGGATCACGCTCAATGACCGCCCGGCGGCCTACAACCGGCAACCCACACGTGTCGTATCCCTGACTCGGAGTGCGCGGTCCGAAGCCCCGAGCCACGAGGCCGCCGTGCTGGAGGCCGGCTACCAGGTGAAGACGAGGACCACGTCACAGACGCTGGACATGCTCCGCACCGCGCTGGATCTCACCGGCGTCGCCGAAGACGCACCGCGTTTCGACCTCTTCTACCGCCCTCGGCAGAAGGTCTGGGACGGGTTGGCGGGCTTGTGCCTCGGTGAAATCGTCGGTCTAATGTCCACAAACTTGAATGCGAGCAGGGCCCTGCCGGTGCCCATGGAGACACTCGCCGCGCTAGAGCCGACTTTCGCCAGCACCGTGATGGGTCGCCCGGAGGCCGTCAAGTGGTTCGTGGAGCTAGCGCGGGACTCCCGCACCGGAACACGGAAGTCCTCGTAGACGTCACCTCGATCATCAGTGCCGAGGACTTCGTTGTCGCCCAGAACAACCTGCTCCGGCCCGGAGATCCGTTCGCTCGTCAGTCATTCGTCGAACTGATCCAGTCCCTGATCTTCATGGATCGGGTGTGGGTGGCGCATCCGGTCCTCACTCGCCCCACCGCAGCGGATTTTGGTGAGAAGCCGTACCTTCTCCGGGCTCTGGCCGACGCGGGGCTCCTGCATCCGCTCCAGTTGGACTCCGACGAGATGAGCCGGGTACGGCAGGTCGAAAAGGCGGCGCTGCACGAGCTGCAGAGTTGGCGGGGCAACCAGGTACTCGCTCAATTCATCGAGCAGGCCGTCGCCTGCGATGACGCGCTGCAGGGCGATCGCAATTCGCTGTCGAAGCGCATTCACGGGTGGTGTGCCTTCCAAGCGAAACACGTCCGGGTCGTAGGCCATCACGCAGACCGGATCGGCACGTCGGACGGGGTCGAGGACGATCCTTTCGGGGCCTGGGCTAGAGCGGCCTCGATCGTGTTGCGCGGGCCGCTGCAGGCGATGGCACCACCCGGCGAGGAGGTCTACGTCGCGGCCACCCTGGCGCGGGGACTTAAGTACCAGTCGAGAGCGGACAGCACGAAGTTGTCCTACCAGGCGCATCCGATCCGGCGTGACTTCCTGCTCACCTTCGACCTTTCCACCGAAGGCGCGACCGAGGGGACCGTACTCAACGTCATCAAGGCCATCCGAGGAATCCACGACTCCCTCGTCACGGCGGCGGATGACAGCGACACACATCGCGTACAGCTTCTCGAACTTGAGCTTCCGCTTCTTGGTGGGCGGCTCTGGCACAGCGGGGAGACCGGCCGACTCCGGCACCGCGACTGGATCGAGCTGGTCGTCGCCCGCATCGCCGACTACCGCGAGAAGGCGGCCGACCTGCGTGCCGCCGTCGCCCGGTGCGTCACCGACGAGGATCATCTCCGCTTGGCCCGGGACATCAGCGGGGCGAAACGCCAGTTGCTCGAGCGACTGGGCCTGCGCAAGGTGGCGTTGTCGTCGGTGGAGCAGGAGTTGGTCAACGGCGTGGCGTCGGTGACCGAGTCGGTGCCCGGCGTTCCCAAGGTCGCCGGCATGTGGATCGGGGCACGGGCGATCGGCAAACAGGTGTCAGCGACGGGCACGCCGGTGCAGCGCTTCCTCTACAAGGAGTTCTACCGCGCCTGGAGACGCGCCGGCCGCTGACGCGCCCGTGTCGCGTCGACGCCAAGATCAGCCACCGCCCTCGACATCCGGAGTATCGCTCCACTATCCCGCCGTCTGTCAGCGTGCCCGCCCAGTCGATGGCGGAGGCGAGGAGCGGTTGCGCCGTACAGTGGGCCAGTGGACGAGATCAATGTGATCGTGGCGGCACTGGCGGCCGGCGCGACCGCCGGGGTGTCCGGCACCGCCACCGAAGCGGTCAAAGACAGCTACCAGTTGTTGAAGGCGTCGTTGACGCGCCGGTTCACCGGACGGGACACCGCCCTGGAGCAATTGACGACTGACGAGACCGAGCCGGGGGTGTGGCAGGCCCGCATCGGTCAGGACCTGCACGACAGCGGCGCCGTCGCCGACCCGCAAATCCTGGCGGCGGCCCGGAAGCTGCTCACCCTGGCCGACCCCGCCCGCGCCGCACAGCTGAACATCACCGTGGACACGGTCAACGGGGCGGTCGGCTCCTTCCACGCGCCGGTCAGTTTCGACCAACGGACGCAGCTCCCCCCAGCACCGCCGGCAGCCGGGTAGAGGCGACGGCTGCCGGCACCACTGATCTGCCTGACCTACGCCTACGCGACGCGTACGGTCCGGTCGGCGCCTTCTACGGCCCGGTCACGGTCGGCGGCCGCAACCAGGTCGACTGGCCGTACCAGTCGGGGTCGATTCCACCGGCCGCCGACAACTTCCAGCTGCGGGACGCGGTGTCCGCGCTGGACGCGGCGACCGCGCCGGGCAGTACCGCGGTCGTGTGCCAGGTGCTGTCGGGTCTCGGCGGCGTCGGCAAGACCCAACTCGCCGCCCATCTCGCCCGGCGGGAGCTGGCCGACGGTGCGGTGGATCTGCTCGTCTGGACGACCGCCACGTCCCGGGCGAGCATCTTGTCGTCGTACGCTTCCGTGGGCAACCACCTCAGCGGGACCGACGACAAGGACCAGCAACGGGCCGCCGAGAGGTTCCTTGCCTGGCTCGCCACCACCCGGCGACGCTGGCTGGTGGTCCTGGACGACCTCACCGAACCGGGCGACCTCGCCGGGCTGTGGCCGCCGTCGACGCCGAACGGCCGGACCGTCGTCACCACCCGCCGTCGGGACGCAGCGCTGCTCGGCTCCGGCCGCATCCCGGTCGAGGTGGGCGTCTTCACGCCGGCCGAGGCCGAGAGATACCTGCGTGGCAAGCTGGCCGGCCGGGCTGACCTCGCCGAAGACGCAGCAGGGCTCGCCGCCGACCTGGGCTACCTGCCGCTGGCCCTCGCCCAAGCCGCCGCGTATCTCCTGGACCGGGGATTGACCTGCGGCGAGTACCGCAAGCGGTTCGCCGACCGGCGACGGCGGCTGGCCGAACTCGTGCCGGAGCCGCAGGCACTGCCCGACGGTCACCGCGCGACAGTCGCCGCGACCTGGTCGCTGTCGATCGAGCTGGCCGACGCGATGACCCCGGCCGGGCTGGCCCGGCCGCTGCTGGAGCTGGCCAGCCATCTGGACCCCAACGGCGTGCCCACCAGTGTCTTCATCACCCTGGCCGCGCTGCGGTATCTGGACGAGGGCCGGGGGTCGTCGCCGCGCCGCACCGGCTTCCTGGCGTCGTTGCGGCGGTCCCGGCAGGTGCGACCGCAGGTCGGCGCAGCCGACGCCCGCGACGCGTTGCACTGCCTGCAGCGGCTCAGCCTGGTGGCGCTCACCGACGACGCCAGCGAGGTACGCGTCCATGCGCTGGTGCAACGCGCCACGCGGGAGCAGATTCCGCCGCATCGGCGGGCCGCCGCGGAGCAGACCGCCACCACCGCGCTGCGGCACAGCCGCGGGGCGGACGCGATCCTCCGGTTCGACATGAGCCTGGAGGAGACGGCGTTCGGCCGGGAAGCACCAATCACGATCGACACAGCCGTCACGTGCAGCACCTGCGGCGGAGAGCTCCCGGCGCTGTTCGACTGCCGCGACTGCGGAGGCGACGGGCGGTTGAGGACCCGCCGGACGCTGACCGTCAAGTTTCCGGCCGGCATCGAGGACGGGATGCGGATCCGGCTGGCGCAACAGGCCGAGGCGGGACGCTACGGGGGAACCTGCGGCGACCTGTACATCGAAATCCACGAACTGCCCCACGAACGGTTCACTCGTGTCGGTGACGACCTGCACTGCACCGTGGACGGCTCGTCCATCGACTTCGCAACGGGCGGCATCCTGCCGGTGGTCGGTCTCGACGGCGCGACGTTCCGGATCCGGGTGCCGCCCCGAGCGCACCCCGGCATCAGGATCCGGGTAGCGGGCCAGGGCGTGCCACATCTCAGGCAGACCGACCCCGGACGCGGCGACCTCTACATCACGCTGCGCTAGCGTCCCGATCTTCGGCCGGACGTGCGGGGCGTACACCGGATCAACACCGCGATGACCGCGCGGATCGACGCGAGAGGTCTGGGCGGGTCAGCGGGTGAGCCCGACCAGCGTCGCCAGGCGCGCCACGCCGGCCGGCGCCGGGTGGCCCCGGGCGACCTCGGCGATCACCGTACGCGCCAACGGCCGGCACCGGACCTCAGCCGGCGCGACGGCGTCGGCCTCGACCAGCGCGCGGGCCGCCCCGCGCAGGTCACCGAGCTGGAGGTACGCCCGCGCGACGTCCACCAGGTACGCGGCCCGGTGCTCGGCCGGCAGCCGCCGCCACGCCTCCCGCTGCATGACTGTCGCGTGCCGCTGCACCGCTCCCCCGGCGTCCCCCAGCTCGACCGCCACCACGACGCGCGCCAGCTCAACGGCGGCCGGCCCGAAGCCGGTCCGATGCGGATCGTCGCCAGCCCTGACCTGCGTGGCTATCCGGGCGGCCCGCTCGGTCAGCTCCCCGGCCTGGCGGGCGTCGCCGCAGCCGGCGGCGGCCAGGGCGGCCTGGAGCAGCAGCGTCCCGTGGACGGCCGGCGCCTGCGTCGGCGCGAGGCGGCTCGCGGCGGCGAGCGTCGCGGCGAGGGCCAACCGGTGCCGGCCCAGCGCGCGCAACGCCTGCCCGATCGACACGGCCGCCGTCGCGACCCGGACCGGATCGCCGCCCGCCGCGGCCATCGCCCGGTCGGCGGCCAGCCAGGCGAGGTCGGCCTCACCGAGCTTCACCAGCAGCGACGAGGTGATCCGGTACGCCGGCACGAGCAGCCCTGGCTCTCCGTTTCGAGTGGCGTCGAGCAGCCCCGGCAGCACCCGCACGAGCTGCGCGTAGTGCGCGTGCTGGTAGGTCAGCCAGGCGTGCTCGACGTGCCGCCGGACCTCACCTGTCGGCTTCGGCGGTGGGTTGTCGTAGCGGGCGAGGGCGGCCCGGATCCCGTCCACACCGTCCAGCGCCTGGGGTGTGGCCGGTGCGGGCGGGCGGTGCTGGCCGAGCAGCGCCATCGGGTCGACGCGCAGCACCTCGGCGATCTCCTGGATCACCGGGTACCGGTCCAACGCGCGGACACCCCGCTCCACCTTGTCCACCCAGCTCTTCGACCGGCCGAGCCGGTCGGCGAGCATCTGCTGGGTCATCCGCCGCCGTACCCGCCAGCGCGCCACCCGACGACCAATCGGCAGGTCATCGGTGGTCACGCCGCCACCGCCGGTCCGGCACCGCCCGGGTGGTGTCCTCCAGGGGTACGCGCTCCGCCTCGGCCTGCTCCAAGAGGCGTCGCTTCGCAGCCTCCCGCTCAGCCTTTTCGACCTGCTCGCCTCGGGTTATCGGCTCGTCGTCCCGACCGTGCATCCCACCTCCATCGAGCCCGTTCTTCCTCGTGCTTCTCTGAGCAAAGGCGTGGATGCCCGATCGCGGGGGCTGCGACGGACATCCACGCCGGCGAGGACGGCCCAACAGCGCCAACCGAGGGGAACGACCTCCTCGGCAACCTCCCATAGGTACCGTTGGGTAGTCAAGGGCTGACTTAGGTGGTAGTACTCGTGTTGCCAACCGAGGGGAACACAGTGCCACCGCGTTACCGCTATGAGCAGATCGCCGACGACCTCGCCGAACGCATCGCGTCCGGCGAGTTCCCGCCGGGCTCCAAGCTGCCCAGCCGGCGAGAGTTGATCGAGCACTACGGGGTCACCGAGCCGGTGATCGACCGCGCGATGCAGGTCCTACGCATCAAGGGAATGACCGAGACACTGCCCGGCGTGGGCGTCTTCGTCGCCGAGTAGGTCGCCCCCTGGCGGTCAGCCGCCGAGACCGCCACCCCTCGCTTGTGGTTTCTGGGCGCTCCGTCTGGCGGCGTCCGCCCAGGTCATCGACACCCAGGTCATCGTTCGCGGGCGGCCCGACTTGATCGTCCCCGTACAGTATTGCTGTCAGCGGTGCTGTCGACAGGCGGCGGATGGCTTCCGGCAGCTCACTACCGTTGCGCGTTCGCGTTGCCGTCGAACTCCAACACCTCGGCCGCCGGCGCTTGAATTGCTTCGCGTTCGTCGCGCTCGCACGCGAACGCCTGGCTTAGGTACACCGGCCGCTTGACCTCCCCGAGGTTGAGGGTTCAACAGAGCCCGGACGGCCTGTACGCAAGCCCCGAGCGCCGGCCGGTCCGATCTAAAGCCGTAACAGTGGGCGGACCGTCCTTCAGCGCCGTACGGAGAGGCGCCGGAAACGGCCCCCTTTCTGCTCTGACTGGACACCGGCGTCGACCTGGGACGCAATGACAGATATCCGACAGTAAAGCACCACGCCATCTCCTACTCTGAGCGTTCACCTTCTCTCGGACAGCAACGGGGGTTCATCCGATGACCGAAGTGGTGCTCGCTGTCGGAGAGCCAAAAATACGTCAGTTCCAGCACAAGAAACCTATCGCCGCAATCGCCGAGCTTGTCTGGAATGGCCTAGATGCGAACGCCACCTATGTCAAAGTTGAGCTGGAGCGAACCCTCACCGGGGCTGTCGATCGAATAATCGTCAGCGACAACGGGGAGGGAATTTCCCCAAGCCAGGCCGAAGAGTCGTTCCGGGAGTACGGTGATACCTGGAAATCCAGGCAGACGCACACTAGTGGCCATCAACGTATTCTGCACGGCCAAAATGGCGAAGGCCGTCTGTACACTTTGGCGCTCGGAGAACAATTCGCCTGGAACTCGGTAGCGACGGTTGACGGACGCAATGTTCGAACACGCATTACGGGCACCAGGAACAGGCCGACCATCTGGAACATTGAGGACCCGACCGAGACAGGCGACAGCGCAGGTACGGTAGTCACTATCACGGTCCCCCAAGGCAAGCGCCATCGCGCTCTCGAAAGTTCTGATGCGCCAGACAATCTAGCAGCGCGACTAGCGTTCTACCTGAAAGCCTATCCTGGGATCAAAGTAGAGTATGACGGAGTCATACTGAACCCGGAGAACATCATACAGGACGTGGTGGACCTACGACTGGAGCTGCCCTCCGAGTACATATCCGAATCTCCGCCGATTGTTACCTTCGTCGAGTGGAAGACTCGAACAACTGACCGCAAGATGCTTATCTGCAATGCTCAAGGCATCGCACTTGCCGAGTATGGAGAGGACTGGAACGACCCAGTAGTGTCCTTCACACCGTACCTGCGCTGGCGCGGCTTCAGCGACATGTCCGTCGAAGACATCCATATGCTGCCGATGACTCACGCCGTTTTGCTTCATGCCGCTGAGCAAGCGATCCGAAAGCATGCTTCGCGACGCCGGGTTGAGATTTCGGGCCAGGTCGTGGAGCAATTGAAGACAGAGGGTCTGTACCCTTATGACACAACGGAATTGAGCCCTACGCAGGTTGTCGAACGCCAAACCTTCGACTTGGTGGTAACCGTTGCCCGGGCCGCACTTCCACCTCGTGGAGCCCCTCGTCAACTATCCGTGAACTTGATTCAAGCCGCGCTCGAACGCGATCCGAGCGACCTCCACAGCATCCTCGATCGGGTTCTGTCGCTAAGCCCGCAGGAGCGCGCCCATCTCGGTCGGCTTATCGACGACACTCAACTGTCGAGTATAATTAGCGCAACAAACACAATCGTCGACAGGTTGAACTTCATCGGAGGTTTGCGCAAACTGCTCGCAGATCCTCAACTGCGCCGCGAGCTACGCGAGGTCGATCAGCTCCATCCCATGATTGCCAAGAACCTGTGGCTATTCGGTGAGGAGTGGACCCTCGCCCGGACAGAGGTCGGCCTCACGGCAGTACTCCGAGAACACCTGGGCCGCCTAGGGCAAGACGTGGCCCTAGAAGGTGACCTAGAGAGAGTGGCTCGTAGCGACGGCCGGAGTGGCAGGGTCGACATTCTGCTTTATCGAGGGATCGGCGATGAACGGCAGAATGAACGACTCATCGTTGAGCTGAAACGGCCCACCGTCAAGGTTGGCCGCCAAGAACTCGATCAGGTCAAGTCGTACGCGAGAGCAATCGTCGAGGACCCGCAGTACCGCGGTGTCAAGTGTAAGTGGAAGTTCGTTCTGGCCACTTACGAGTACAAGGATTCGATCAAGCGTGATATTCGGCAGCGCGACAAGCCGCCTGGCCTTGCAGACGATCAAGAGGAGTACGGCGTCTGGGTCATGCACTGGGGGGAGATCCTTGACGCGGCCGAGCGCAAGCTCTCGTTCTTCCGCAAGCAACTCGAGTACGAAGCGACCGATGAGCGGGTGACTCGCTATCTCCGCGAGAGCTACCAGGAATTCATCCCTGATGCCTTGCAACAGGTGCCGG
Source organism: Micromonospora sp. WMMC415 (assembly GCF_009707425.1). Taxonomy (GTDB): domain Bacteria; phylum Actinomycetota; class Actinomycetes; order Mycobacteriales; family Micromonosporaceae; genus Micromonospora. The sequence goes on from NZ_CP046104.1 coordinate 4,387,208, forward strand.
CCGGGGAAGAGAACTGGTAGGGCAGCCGCGCTTTAGTTGATCATGAGTTGTGGGTTCGGCGTCGTACTCGGGCGCGGTGGTGGTACCAGCGAACGTGGGCCCGTGGTGGCCGCATCGCCACCACATCGATCGCAGGTGGTATCCAGTTACGGACGCGAGGGACCGCCACAGGCCGAACCTTACCCAGTGCCGCACCGACGGACGTCTACTTCAAGTTCGCCTAAAAGGCCGACCACGAGGGACCCCGTAGCTGGGACCCGAGCCGGTAGTGTCCGAGAGGCACCTAGGGAGGATGATGCAAGGCAGGACTTCAACGTGATGCCTTGCATCATCCGAACACCGTACCTCGGGGGTCGGAGTAGATGACTCGCCTTGGGTGACGACACCTCTCATTAGCAAGACCTTGAGCATCGTTGGGGACCAGATGCCACGCCGACGTCCAGTGAAGGCCGTCAAGTATAGCCTCTACGTCATACTCAGCGTACTCGTGGCGAATCTGACTGGCCTGTCCATCAACATCCTTTCGTCTAAGGAGATGGCGTGGCCGCCCGTCCTAGAACCTGTCCGAGACCATCCTCTACCATGGACCGTTAGCCTCACCGTCGTAGCGATTACATTGAGCCTTGTGATGTGGCGGCAACAGGGCGAGGGCGCGCCGCAGCAAAGCGATCCAACACCGCCGAGCGTTCCCGAACCGCCAGGATGGGTAATCGGAAGGCCGGCCGAAGTTGACCACGTTGTCCGCGGACTGGTTCGTGGCGATGGTCACGCAGTCGGCATTACGACAGCTCTTCGGGGTGCTGGCGGATTTGGCAAGACCACCCTCGCCAGCGTCGTTTGCGCGGACCGACGCATAAAGCGCCGATTCAAGAACCGGGTGTATCAGATCACCCTCGGTCGAGACCTGGTGTCTCCTGAATCAATAGCCAACAGGGTGAACGATACGATAAGAATAGTTACTGGCGAGGACGCAAACTTCTCAGATCCAAGGCTCGCTGGACAGCACCTTGGTCGGCTATTGGACGCTCGACCAAGAATGCTGTTATTGATAGACGACGTCTGGAATCAGGATCAAGTTTCTCCATTCATGGTCGGTGGGCCTCGCTGCGCGCGCCTCGTCACGACCAGACTCCCGTCCGTGCTACCAGGTGACGCCATCACCATCAAGGTTGACCAAATGTCGCCTGAACAGGCGCGGCAGGTACTCGTGTGGTCTCTGCCGGCCATTCCTGCACCGACCGTCGACCAACTCCTAGCGGCAACCGGACGCTGGCCACTCTTGCTTCGGCTCGTTAACCGGGTCATAGCCAACGCGGTCTCAGACGGGCGGGATGCTAGCAGGGTAGGCGCCGACGTTGTTCGCCTGCTACGCGAAGGCGGCCCCGCAGAGATCGACGGGCTGACTGATACTTGGCAAGAGCCTGACCTGAACATACCGGAACAGCGCGCCCGGGCGGTGCGGGCAACAATCGAGGCGAGCACCAAGTTACTAAGGAATGACGGCGACCAACGCCTTGCGGAGCTGGGGATTTTCGTCGAGGACGAGGCCATCCCGATCGAAGTCATATCCATGCTGTGGTGGAAGACCGCCTCTCTTACCCGGGCGGACTCGCAGGCTTTATGCGGACGAATGGTTCAACTTGCTCTATTGGTTAAATCCTCCATCGACGGGGGGGCGTTCTCAATGCACGACGTCGTACGCGACTTTCTTCGGGCCGAGCTGGGAACGACGCGTGTGCGTGAGCTGAACAACATGTTAGTCGATGCAATCGCGCAGCACGTTTCTCAGGAGGATGATTCACGACTCGATAGCGACTCTGACTTGAGGACTGCATGGTGGAAGCTAGCCAACGGCCAGCGATACGTATGGGACCACCTCGTTTCGCACCTAATTGCGGCGGGCAGGTCTAGCGAAGGAGAGGAACTGGCTGGCAACCTCGTTTGGGTCGGCGGACGGCTCCTGCGGTCCGGCCCTGCGGCGCCCTACAGCGATTTGGCCTTATTCCATACGCCCCAGAGCCAACTGTTGCGAGCCGACTTAGGGCGCGCTTCGCATCTCTTGGCTCCGACTGAGCCGCAGGACGCAGTCGTTCACATCCTTCACAGCCGCCTTCGGGATCGGTCACGCTGGCGCCCACAGGTCGAAGCACTGCAAGAAGCGCTTACAGGGACGCGCTTAGTTCATCGATGGCCGCTGCCCGATCTACCTCACCCCGCGATGCGGCGGAATCTCGTGGACCACGATGGGCCGGCCCTCGCGGTCTCCATGTCTTCGGACGGCGGTTGGCTCGCGACGTCAGGAGCGGACGCGAAGATAAGACTTTGGGACAGCGCGACTGGCCAGGTGAAGATGACCCTCGGTGGCCATACGGGACCGGTCCGCCTAGTCACGATCACCTCTGACGACCGACGCGTGATCAGCGGCGGAGAAGACGGCGTTCGCGTGTGGGACGCCGAGACCGGGCAAATGCTGGCCCGCTTCGCGGAACAAGCTCCGCCGGTAAACGCATTGGCCGTCGATGCAAACGGCACCTGGGTAGTCACTGCCGAAAGCGACCCGGTCGCCCGCGTGTGGGAGATCGACGGCGGCAGGTTGAAGCGGAAGCTGCCAGGTCACGCCGCGACGGTCACGGCCGTCGTTGCCTCGCCGGACGGCTCATGGATTGCTACTAGCAGCGGGTGCACCATCCGTCTTTGGAATGCATCGTCCGGCACTCTCATCGCTGCCTTAAGCGGGCATCGCGGAGAAGTTACTATGCTTGCCGCCTCGCCCGACGGAAATTGGCTGGCGACGGCCGGCCGCGACGAAACGGCGCGGATGTGGAACACCGCCACAGCCACTCTACACGCCGTCCTGCCCTCTCGATCTGGCTGGTTTTCTGCAATCACCTTCGGGGCAAATAGTAAATGGCTAGCAACCGCCAGCGGGAGCGTCGTCACTCTTTGGAAATTCCTGCAGAGGGAGAGGTCAGACACGCTTGACACGTCTGCTGGCGCTATCGTCGACCTCAAATCATCGCCGGATTCCTCCTGGCTGGTTGGGGCCGGCAAAGATGCAGTGATCAGAATTTGGAGTACCGAGAGTAACAAATTGATTGCGTCCCTGGGTGGCCACTCCGATGAATTGACAGCGGTCCAAGTTGCGCCCGACGCGTCGTGGATAGCGTCTACCAGCCTCGACGGAACTGTCAGAACATGGGATGTGAGCGCAACAGGCGAGCAAGCCACACCTACGGATAGCGTTAGTTCGACGAGCGTTAGCGCTGCCGGAGACGGCTCATGGATCGTCACGACGGGCGCCGATCATGGTGCCCGCCTTTGGGCGACGGATGAAAGCAGATTCGCCTACGATCCTCGCAACTATGGATTAAGCGACGCGGGCACACCTCGCACCATAAGTAGTTCAGCACATGATGCTGTAGTAGTGAATAGCAACTGGATCGCCACCCACGGAACTGACCCGAAAATCCGACTTTGGGACCAAACCACCAACACGCTGCGCGCCGAGCTAGCCCTCGACAAGGATGGGCGAACCCATCGTCAAATCAAGGCGATCGCGGGCGAGCCGACTGGCAAATGGCTGGTCGCCCTCGACTCCGAGCACAATCTACGTGCCTGGAATGTTCGAAAGTCACCAATCCAAGGAAAGGTTCTGTCAGGCGCATTGAACCTCAGGGTAGGATTGGAAGGAGTTGTAGCGTTCGCAGTGCGCGACGAGTTTCTGCTTATCGGCGAACTTGACGGGTCCTTGCGAGTTTGGGACTTGGAAAGCGACTCGGCTCGATGGTCGGCATCGGGTGAGGGCCCTCTGACGGCCTTGGAGATTTTGCCCAACAAAGAGTGGATTGCCACCTCAAGCAATAACGACGTGATAGCGTTGTGGCGTATAGGTGAAGAGGCGCGGGTGAAGGAGATCGCGACCAACGGCATCGTAACTAGCATCAAGACCTCTCCTGACGGCCGCTACCTAGCAGCCACCACATCCCGCGGCAGCCTAGAGATATTCGCGACTGACACATGGCAGCGGGCGACTACGATGCGAGTCGATGGTGACCTCCGATGCTGCACTTGGATACCGGCCAGTCAGCTAATTGCGACCGTTGGCTTACGCGGCCTATACATGTTCGAACTGATGACTTCGTAGGCGGTTCCCGGCAGAGTCGGAAGGGGGTTGCGCATCGGAGATTTGGCGGCAGCTCCCTCATCTCCGCACGGGGTAGCACCGAAGGGTCATAGCGCCACGATGGCCGCCGTCTCCGCTGGTAGCTCGATTCGGTCGCGCATCACCGTGACCCCGTCTCCGGTGGCCAGCAACACCCTCCGTACCACCCCGGGCAACGTGATCCGCTGCGGCCTGGCGGCAAGGTTCGCCGCCACCAGGCACTCGCCCCGCCGCATCAGCAGGAACTGGTCCCCGTGCCGCACGTCGACCGCCGTCAGCCGCGGGTCGGTCAGGTCCGGCCGGCTCTTCCGCAGCGCGATCAGCCGCCGGTAGAACTCGTACATCTCCCGGTGCTCCGGCTTGTCCAGCTCCGCCCAGTCCAGCCGCGACCGCAGGAACGTCTCCGGATCCTGCGGATCCGGCACTGCATCAGCACCCCACCCGTGCGAAGCGAACTCGCGCTTACGACCAGCAGCCACCGCAGCAGCCAACTCCGGCTCCGGATGCGAGGTGAAGAACTGCCACGGCGTCGAAGCAGCCCACTCCTCCCCCATGAACAGCATCGGCGTGAACGGCGCCGTCATCAGCAACGTCGCCCCCACCCGCAGCAGCCCAGGCGAAAGTGTGGAAGAGATCCGTTCCCCGGTAGCCCGGTTCCCGATCTGGTCGTGGTTCTGTAAATAGGCCACGAACCGGTGCCCGGGAACCCGCTGCCGATCCACCGGCCGCCCGTGGTGCCGCTGGCGGAACGAAGACCAGGTGCCCGCGTGGAAGAATCCGCCGGTCAGCACGTCGGTCAGGCACTCCAGGGAGCCGAAGTCGCCGTAGTAGCCCTGCCGCTCCCCCGTCAGCAGCGTGTGCAGCGCGTGGTGGGCGTCGTCGTTCCACTGGGCGTGCAGGCCGTACCCGCCGGCCTCGCGGGGCGTGATCAGCGTCGGGTCGTTGAGATCGGACTCTGCGATCAGCGACAGCGGCCGGCCCAGGTGCGTCGACAGCGCCTCGACCTCGACGGCCATCTCCTCCAGCAGATGCGTTGCGCGGGCGTCCGGCATCGCGTGCACGGCGTCCAGGCGCAGGCCGTCGACGTGGTAGTCCCGGAGCCACATCAGCACCGAGTCGATGATGTAGCGGCGCACCCCGTCCGAATGCGGCCCGTCGAGGTTGACCGTCCGGCCCCACGGGTTCGACTGCTCGCTGAGGTACGGCGCGAACATCGGCGCGTAGGCCCCGGAGGGCCCGAAATGGTTGTAGACGACGTCGAGGATCACCCCCAGCCCCTTGGCGTGGGCCGCATCGACCAGGCGTTTCAGGCCGTCCGGCCCGCCGTAGGGTTCGTGCGGCGCGTACCAGCAGACGCCGTCGTAGCCCCAGTTGTGCTCGCCGTTGAAGGCGTTGACCGGCAGCAGCTCGATCATGTCGACGCCCAGGTCGACCAGGTGGTCGAGCTTGGCGATCACCCCGTCGAAGGTGCCCTCGGGGGTGAAGGTGCCGACGTGCAGTTCGTACAGGACGCTGCCGGGCAGTTGCCGGCCGGTCCAGCCGGAGTCGGTCCAGGAGAACGCCGAGTGCGAGTAGACCCGGCTCGGGCCGTGGACGCCGTCAGGCTGCCACGACGAGCGGGGGTCGGGCAGGGCGTAATCGTCGTCGTCGAGGAGGAACGCGTAGTCGGTGCCGGGGCCGGCGCCGGGCACCTCGACCCGCCACCACCCACCGGTGCCGGCGCGCATCTCGTGGTCGGCCTCGCCGAAGAGGCGCAGCCGCACCCGGGCGGCTTCGGGCGCCCACACCCTGAACTCGGTCATGCGGCGGCCTCCACGGAATAGGTGGGAGCGAGGAGGGCGACGGGATAGGTGCTCAGCAGATCATGAAGGAGCAGCTCAGACCCACTGTAGACCCGTCCGGTGAACATGTCTGTAACAGAATGAGCGGACATCGACAGCCTGGTTCCGCGCCACCCGCCCCGGGCGGCCAGCCGCACCGGCAGCCGGGTGGCGACGGCGATCGCACCGCCCCGGTCGAAGGCGACCACATGTTGGGCGGCGAGCCCGCGCGCCGGCACCGGGCGGTAGCCGGTGAACAGCTCCGGGCGGTCCCGGCGCAGCCGCAGGGTCCGCGACACCACGAGCAGCTTCGCCGCCCCGGACGCGTCGACCGGAGGATGCCAGCCCGCGTCGAGCCGGGCCAGTATGTCCTTGCGTACGCCGAAGTCGACCGGCCGCCGGTTGTCCGGGTCGACGAGGGAGTTGTCCCACAGCTCGGTGCCCTGGTAGGTGTCCGGCACCCCGGGCATGGCGAGCTGCACCAGCTTCTGCCCGAGGGAGTTGGACCAGCCGGCCGGGGTGATCCGGTCGGCGAAGGCGGTCAGCTCCGCGTTCAGCGCCGGGTCGTCGTACAGCGCGTCGACCAGGTCGTGCATCGCCTGCTCGAAGACCGGGTCGGGGTCCGCCCAAATGGTCGCGGTCGACGCCTCCCGGGCCGCTTTCTCCGCGTACGCGTGGAGGCGCTCGCGCTCGACGGGCCAGGCGCCGACGGCGGTCTGCCACAGCAGATGGGCGAAGGCCGGGTCGGGCAGCGGCACGCGGGCCAGCCAGCTCCCGACCTGGACGGCCCAGCGTTCCGGCAGCTCGCTGAGCACGGCGAGGCGGGCGCGGACGTCCTCCGACCGCTTGGTGTCGTGGGTGGAGATGGTGGTCATGGCCGCCGGCCAGCGCACGTTGCGGGCGGCGGCGAAGCGGTGGAACTCGGCCGGCGGGGTGCCGAAGTGGGCGGGGCTGCCGCCGACCTCGTTGAGGGCGATGAAGCGGCTCCACCGGTAGAAGGCCGTGTCCTCCACACCCTTCGCCATCACCGCGCCGGTGAGCTGCGGGAAGCGCTTCGCCAGCTCGTCGTCCGGGTCGCGCAGCCGGCGGGTGACCGCGTCCAGCACTCCGGTGAGGTCGGGTCGCCGCCGGCCGGCCTCGGAGCGGGCGGCGGCGAGGTGCCGGGCGCCCTCGGGCGGGTACCCGCGGTAGACGTCGAACGCGGCGGCGAGTTCGGCGAGCGCCGCCCGCACGGCGTGCCGGTCCAGTTCGGGGACGAGCATGGCGAGCCGGGTCAGCTCCGCCGACAGCAGCCGGGTGGCAGCCTCCAGCTTGGTGTCGTGGGTGAGGTCCTCCCAGGAGGTGTGCCCGCCGACGAGGCGGGCGTCGAGGGCGGTGAAGTCCCCCTCGGCGTCCGGGTCGACGAACAGGCCGGAGACCGCCGCGAGTGCCTCGTAGCCGGTGGTGCCGTCCACCGGCCAGGCCGGCAGCTCCTCCCCGTACTCCAGGATCTTCTCCACGACCAGCCACACGGCGGGCGCGGCGGCGCGGAGCCGGGCCAGGTAGCCGGTGGGGTCGCGCAGCCCGTCGGGGTGGTCGACGCGGATGCCGTCGATCTCCCCGGCCTCCGCCCAGCGCAGGATCAGCTCGTGGGTGGCGGCGAAGACCTCCGGGTCCTCCACCCGCAGGCCGGCCAGGTCCGCGACGGCGAAGAACCGGCGGTACGTGAGTTCGCTGTCGCCGCGCCGCCAGGACACCAGCTCGTAGTGCTGCCGGTCGTGGGCCTCGCGGGGCGTGTCGTCGCCGGTGCCGTCGGCGATCGGGAAGCGGTGCTCGTGGTAGCGCAGCTCCCCGTCCACGACCTTGAGGTCGTCGAGGGCCGCCGGGTCGTCGGCGAGCACCGGCAGCAGCAGCCGGCCCCGGTCCCAGTCGATGTCGAACCAGCGGGCGTACGCGGAGTCGCGGCCCCGGCGCAGCACGTCCCACCAGGCGGGGTTGGCCGCCGGCCGGGCGACCCCGGCGTGGTTGGGCACGATGTCCACGACCAGGCCCAGCCCGGCGGCCCGCAGCGCGGCGAGGAGGCGCTGCCGGCCGGCCTCGCCGCCCAGCTCGGGGTTGACCTGGCGGTGGTCGACCACGTCGTAGCCGTGCTGCGAGCCGGGGGTGGCGGCGAGCACCGGCGCGCTGTAGAGGTGGGTGACGCCGAGGTCGGCCAGGTAGCCGGCGAGCCCGGCGGTGGCGTCGAAGTCGAAGCCGGGGCGGACCTGCACGCGGTAGGTCGACCCGACCCTCGTCGACGTGGCGGGACCGGGTTGAGGGGTGGGGGGCATCAGATCGTCCTCTCCAGGACCACCAGCGAGCGGTCGGGGACGGTCAGCGCGTCGCCGGCCTCGACCGTCGTCGTCTTCTCCGGTTCCGGCTCCGCGGTGCTGATCACCAGCTCCCACCGCTGGCCGAACTCGGCGGGCGGCATGGTGAAGTCCAGCGGCGCGTCGTGGGCGTTGAAGCAGAGCAGGAACGAGCTGTCGACGTGCCGCTGGCCGTACTGGCCGCGCTCGCGGATGCCCTCGCCGTTGACGAACAGCGCAACCGACCGGCCGAAGTCGTTGCCCCAGTCCTCGCCGGTCATCTCCCGGCCGTCGGGGGTGTACCAGGCCAGGTCGGGCAGCGGCTCGTCGACCAGCCGGGAACGCACCGGCAGGCCGGTGAAGAAGCGGCGGCGGCGGAACACCTGGTGCCGGCGGCGGAACTCGACCAGTCTCCTCGTGAAGTCCAGCAGGGCGGTGTCGGCGTGCTCCCAGTCGATCCAGGCCAGCTCGCTGTCCTGGCAGTACGCGTTGTTGTTGCCCCGCTGGGTGCGGCCCAGCTCGTCGCCGTGGCCGATCATCGGCACGCCCTGCGAGAGCATGAGGGTGGCGAGGAAGTTGCGTTTTTGGCGCGCGCGTAGGCCGAGGATTCCCGGGTCGTCGGTCTCGCCCTCGACGCCGCAGTTCCAGGAGCGGTTGTGGCTCTCGCCGTCCCGGTTCTCCTCGCCGTTGGCCTCGTTGTGCTTGTCGTTGTACGACACCAGGTCGTTGAGGGTGAACCCGTCGTGGCAGGTGACGAAGTTGATGCTGTGGAACGGGCGGCGCCCGTCGTCCTGGTAGAGGTCGGCGGAGCCGGAGATGCGGGAGGCGAACTCGGCGATGGTGGCCGGCTCGCCGCGCCAGAAGTCGCGGACGGTGTCCCGGTACTTGCCGTTCCACTCCGTCCACACCGGCGGGAACTGGCCGACCTGGTAGCCGCCCGGCCCGACGTCCCACGGCTCGGCGATCAGCTTCACCTGGCTGACCACCGGGTCCTGCTGCACCACCTCGAAGAAGGTGGACAGGCGGTCGACCTCGTAGAACTCGCGGGCCAGGGTGGCGGCCAGGTCGAACCGGAAGCCGTCGACGTGCATCTCGGTCACCCAGTACCGGAGCGAATCCATGATCAGTTGGAGCGAGTGCGGGCTGCGGACGTTGAGGCTGTTGCCGGTGCCGGTGTAGTCGACGTAGTACCGCCGGTCCTCCTCGGACAGGCGGTAGTAGCTGGCGTTGTCGACGCCCTTGAAGCTCAGCGTGGGCCCGAGGTGGTTGCCCTCGGCGGTGTGGTTGTAGACGACGTCGAGGATGACCTCGATGCCGGCGGCGTGCAGCGCCTTCACCATGCCGCGGAACTCCTGCACCTGCTGGCCGAGGCGGCCCAGCGCCGAGTAGCCGTGGTGCGGGGCGAAGAAGCCGATCGTGTTGTAACCCCAGTAGTTGCGCAGGCTCAGGTCGGCCAGGCGGTGGTCGTGCACGAACTGGTGCACCGGCATCAACTCGATCGCGGTCACCCCGAGCTTCCGCAGGTGCTCGATCATCGGCGGGGAGGCGATGCCCGCGTACGTGCCGCGCAGCTCCTCCGGGACGTCCGGGTGGCGCATCGTCAGGCCGCGCACATGCGCCTCGTAGACCACCGAATGGTGGTACGGGGTGCGCGGCGGCTTGTCGTTGCCCCAGTCGAAGTACGGGTTCACCACCACCGACTTCGGCATGAACGGCGCCGAGTCGGTGTCGTTGCGGGTGTCCGGGTCGCCCAGCTCGTAGTCGTACACCGCCGGGTTCCACTCGACGTCGCCGTCGATCGCCTTCGCGTACGGGTCGATCAGCAGCTTGTGCGGGTTGCAGCGCAGCCCGTTCGCCGGGTCGTACGGGCCGTGGACGCGGTAGCCGTACCGCTGGCCCGGCTCGATCCCCGGCACGTACGCGTGCCACACGTACGCGTCGACCTCGCGCAGCTCGACCCGGCGTTCGGTGCCGATGTCCCACTCGTCGAAGAGGCAGAGCTCAACCTTCTCCGCCACCTCGGAGAAGATCGCGAAGTTGGTGCCCATCCCGTCGTAGGTGGCCCCGAGGGGGTAACGCTCACCCGGCCAGACCTGCATGTCGCTCCTTCGGCACACGATCATGAGCGCGGCACCGCACCATGAGCGGGCCACCGGCGGGACCGCTGGCACGCACGCGGTTATTGCCCCACAGAATTCGCCACCAATCCCACCGTTCGGCCGATGACCGGAATCCACCCTACTGACCCCTGGTAAACCTTCAGGTGTCTTCCGTCACGGTCGCCCTTCTCCCGGGTGCGGAATCGGCCCGCATGCGCTTTCTTGGATAGAGCGCGCGGGTGCGCGCCTCCCCCCGGCCTCTCGGCCGACCCCACCACCTTCTCTGCCGGCACCGGCGCCGGCGCGACCCACCATGCATGGACGGAGATTGATGTGACCACCCTGCGGGTCGGCGAGCCGCTCGCCACCGCCCCGGACCGGATCCACCGGCCCACCCTCACCTCCCGTACCCAGGTCCCGGCCCAGCCGGCCCCGGGCGTCCCCCCGCAGCCCCGCCGGATCCTGATGCTGTCGTGGGAGTACCCGCCGGTGCTCGTCGGCGGCCTCGGCCGGCACGTCCACGCCCTGTCCGTCGCCCTCGCCGCCGCCGGCCACGAGGTCACCGTCGTCACCCGCCACGCCGACGGCGCACCCCTGGAGGAGTACGCCGACGGCGTCCGCATCGTCCGCGCCGCCGAAGACCCCGTCACCTTCCCCCTCGCCACCGGCTCGCTGCTGGCCTGGACGATGGCGTTCAACCACACCCTCACCCGCGCCGCCCTGCGCGCCACCGAGACCGGCGGGTACGACGTCATCCACGCCCACGACTGGCTCGTCGCGCACACCGCGATGACCCTGCGCGAGCACCTGGACATCCCCCTGGTCAGCACCATCCACGCCACCGAGGCGGGCCGGCACCAGGGCTGGCTGCCCGAGGAGATGAACCGCACCATCCACGGTGTCGAACAGTGGCTGGCCACCGAGTCCGGCCGGGTCATCGCCTGCTCGGGCTACATGCGCTCGGAGGTCACGACCCTGTTCCGGGTGCCGACCGCCCGCGTCGACGTCGTGCCCAACGGTGTGGAGCCGCGCCGCTGGCGGGCGCCGGCCGCCGCGGTGGCCCGCGCCCGGGCCCGCTTCGCCGGGGACGGCCCGCTGGTCACCTTCGCCGGCCGGCTGGTGTACGAGAAGGGCGTCCAGCACCTCCTCGCCGGCCTCCCCCGGCTGCGCGACCGGCACCCCGGACTGCGGGCGGTGATCGTCGGCGACGGCCCGTACCGCGGGGAACTGGAGGCGGAGGTGCGGCGGCTCGGCCTCGGCGACACGGTCAGCCTGCCCGGGTTCCTCGGCGGCACCGACCTGCCGGCGGTGATGGCAGCGTCGGACTGCTTCGCGGTGCCGAGCATCTACGAGCCGTTCGGGATGGTGGCCCTGGAGGGCGCCGCCGCCGGGGCGCCCCTCGCCGTGTCCGCGACCGGCGGGCTCGCCGAGATCGTCGAGCCGGGCGTCACCGGGATGACCTTCCGCCCGCAGGACCCGGACGGCCTGACCGACGCCGTGCACGCCCTGCTGTCCGACCGCGACCACGCCCGCCAACTCGCCCGCCGCGCCCGCCAGATGGTCCACGACCAGTACGGCTGGCCCCAGATAGCCGCCCGCACCGCCTCGACGTACGCCGCAGCGATCACGGAAGCCCCCACCTTCGCCACGGCGAGGGCGGCCCACCGCATGACCCACGGCCACACCCCGCCGCCCCTCCCCTCCGGCAACCTCCTAACCACCCCCGCCCTGCGGTGAAAGGAAGGGCCCCCTCTTAACGCCTGGGGTAGAGGAAGGGCCCCCTGTTAACACCTGCCCATCGGCGCGGACGACGAAGGCCGCCGACCCGGACTCCAGGTCGGCGGCCTTCGTGCGGCACCGATGTTAAGAAGGGACCCTTCCTCTACCTGAGGCGTTAAGAAGGGGCCCTTCCTTGCACCTCAGCGCTCGTTGGATGGGGTGTAGTCGCGCTCGGGGGAGCCGGTGTAGACCTGCCGCGGGCGGCCGATCTTGGTCTCCGGGTCGTTGATCATCTCGCGCCACTGGGCGATCCAGCCCGGGAGCCGGCCCAGCGCGAAGAGCACCGTGAACATCTTGGTCGGGAAGCCCATGGCCTTGTAGATCAGGCCGGTGTAGAAGTCCACGTTCGGGTAGAGCCGGCGGGAGACGAAGAAGTCGTCGGCGAGCGCGATCTCCTCCAGCTCCATCGCGATGTCCAGCAGCGGGTCCGGCTTGGCCATCCGGCCGAGCACGTCCTGGGCGGCCTTCTTCACGATCGCGGCGCGCGGGTCGTAGTTCTTGTAGACCCGGTGGCCGAAGCCCATCAGCTTGACGCCGGCCTCCTTGGCCTTGACCTTCTGTACGAAGGCGCGGACGTCACCGCCGTCGGCGTGGATGCGCTCCAGCATCTCCAGCACGGCCTGGTTGGCGCCGCCGTGCAGCGGGCCGAAGAGCGCGTTCACGCCGGCCGAGACCGAGGCGAAGAGGTTGGCGTTGCTGGAACCGACCAACCGGACGGTCGACGTGGAGCAGTTCTGCTCGTGGTCGGCGTGCAGGATGAACAGCTGGTCCAGCACCTTCGCCACGACCGGGTCGACCTCGTACGGCTCGGCCGGCACGCCGAAGGTCATCCGGAGGAAGTTCTCCACGTACCCGAGGGAGTTGTCCGGGTACAGCAGCGGCTGGCCGATCGACTTCTTGTACGCGTACGACGCGATGGTCGGCACCTTCGCCATCAGCCGGACCGTCGACATCTCCACGTGGGAGGCGTCGAACGGGTCGAGGCTGTCCTGGTAGAAGGTCGAGATCGCGCTGACCGCCGAGGAGAGCACGGCCATCGGGTGCGCGTCGCGGGGGAAGCCGTCGAAGAACCGACGCATCTCCTCGTGCAGCAGGGAGTGCCGCCGGATCCGCTCGGAGAACTCGGTGAGCTGCTGCTGGGTGGGCAGCTCGCCGTAGATCAGCAGGTACGAGACCTCCAGGAAGGAGGACTTCTCGGCCAGCTGCTCGATCGGGTAGCCGCGGTAACGCAGGATCCCCGCGTCGCCGTCGATGTAGGTGATCGCGGAGGAGCACGCTGCCGTGTTCACGAAACCGGGATCGTACGTCGTCAGCCCGGTTTCCTTGAGCAGATTGCCCACGCGCATTCCGGAGGGGCCCTCGACCGCGGGGTGCACCGGCATCGAGAGCTGCCCACCGGGGTGATCGAGCTTGACTTCCGTCATGTGGTTCCTCGCTTCGCCGGCAGATCTTCGCTGAATTGCCTTCGCTTCTACCGTATTCGCGGTTCGCGGGACACCGCCCGCGGTGGTTCTCCGGTGAGGTATGCGTCACCCGATTCCCGACCAGCCGGCTGGGAAACCCCGGTCGGGCCGG